>CAXNNT010000001.1:0-371686 GCA_964203855.1 Candidatus Planktophila sp.
CTCCTTAGAAAGGAGGTGATCCAGCCGCACCTTCCGGTACGGCTACCTTGTTACGACTTCATCCCAATCACCGATCCCACCTTCGGCAGCTCCCTCCTTGCGGTTGGGCCACTGACTTTGGGTGTTACCGACTTTCGTGATGTGACGGGCGGTGTGTACAAGCCCCGGGAACGTATTCACCGTAGCGTTGCTGATCTACGATTACTAGCAACTCCGACTTCATGGGGTCGAGTTGCAGACCCCAATCCGAACTGAGACTGGCTTTATCGGATTCGCTCCACCTTGCGGTATTGCAGCCGTTTGTACCAGCCATTGTAGCATGCGTGCAGCCCAAGACATAAGGGGCATGATGATTTGACGTCATCCCCACCTTCCTCCGAGTTAACCCCGGCAGTCTCCTGTGAGTCCCCAACTAAATGCTGGCAACACAGAACGAGGGTTGCGCTCGTTGCGGGACTTAACCCAACATCTCACGACACGAGCTGACGACAACCATGCACCACCTGTATACAGACCTTGCGGCTATGACATCTCTGCCATATTCCTGTATATGTCAAGCCTTGGTAAGGTTCTTCGCGTTGCGTCGAATTAAGCCGCATGCTCCGCTGCTTGTGCGGGGCCCCGTCAATTCCTTTGAGTTTTAATCTTGCGATCGTACTCCCCAGGCGGGGCGCTTAATGCGTTAGCTGCGTCGCACAAACCGTGGAAGGTTCGCACAACTAGCGCCCACCGTTTACGGCGTGGACTACCAGGGTATCTAATCCTGTTCGCTCCCCACGCTTTCGCTCCTCAGTGTCAGTATTGGCCCAGAGACCTGCCTTCGCCATTGGTGTTCCTCCTGATATCTGCGCATTCCACCGCTACACCAGGAATTCCAGTCTCCCCTACCAAACTCTAGCTTGCCCGTATCGAATGCAGGTCAGGGGTTGAGCCCCTGAATTTCACATCCGACGTAACAAACCACCTACGAGCTCTTTACGCCCAATAATTCCGGACAACGCTTGCACCCTATGTATTACCGCGGCTGCTGGCACATAGTTAGCCGGTGCTTCTTCTGCAGGTACCGTCACTTTCGCTTCTTCCCTGCTGAAAGCGGTTTACAACCCGAAGGCCTTCATCCCGCACGCGGCGTCGCTGGGTCAGAGTTTCCTCCATTGCCCAATATTCCCCACTGCTGCCTCCCGTAGGAGTCTGGGCCGTGTCTCAGTCCCAGTGTGGCCGGTCGCCCTCTCAGGCCGGCTACCCGTCGTCGCCTTGGTGAGCCATTACCTCACCAACAAGCTGATAGGCCGCGAGGTCATCTTCAACCGAAAAACTTTCCAGCCCCGATCATGCGATCAAGGCTCATATCCGGTATTAGCCCCGGTTTCCCGGAGTTATCCCAGTGTTGAAGGCAGATTCCTCACGTGTTCCTCACCCGTTCGCCGCTAATCCTTCACCGAAGTGATCTCATCGCTCGACTTGCATGTGTTAAGCACGCCGCCAGCGTTCGTCCTGAGCCAGGATCAAACTCTCCATAGAAAGTTTTGTTCATGGCTTACGAGACAAACAAACTGTCGTTTATTTTGTCTTTACCAAAGGAAATCAACGAGTATTGCAAAGCACTGAATAAACAGTGTTTTACACATACTTCATTGAAGTATTTATTTAGAGAATGGCCCAGTCAAAATTAAATGACTATTAATACCATTCTCTGGCATTGACTTATGGCACGCTGTTGAGTTCTCAAGGTACGGATGCGCACTGCTTCGCAGGCTTTCTGGCCTAATTTTCAGGGCAGACCGCCAAACCTAGTCCATTCACGCGGGCACGGTCAAACCGGCCTTTGTAAGTACTAGGTCTGGAAGATGCTGTACGGCCTAAATCGTCCGTTCACACAGCAAGGAGCGTAACTATAGGCGCATGCGGGGCAGGGGTCAAATCGCCTTGATCCAGCCACCAGTGGGATTGGTCATATCCTAAAAATCGCAAAAAATCGCGTATTTATGCGTAAAAATGAAGGAAAACGCTAGCAGGGGTAGCTTTTAGATCAGTTCGACTGCAGCTAAATCGCGCTTGCCTTTACGCAAAACTGCATATTTACCGCATAAAAAGTCACTTTTTTGAGGCGCGAAATCTTCTCCAGAAATTTTTTCATTATTCAAATACGCCCCGCCTTCTTTAACGATGCGGCGAGCGGCAGATTTTGAATCGACTACCCCAGTTGCGGCCAAAAGGTCGACCCAAGTTGGAATTGGATCCCCACTTTTTACAGTCGTACGTGGCAGTTCGGCTAGCGCTGATGCCAGAGTTGCTTCATCTAGTTCAGATAATTCTCCTTGACCAAATAAGGCGCGTGCAGCCAGCTCGACGCGATTGCAAATATCTTCTGAGTGAACGAGAGAAGTTAATTCGCGTGCAAGTGCGCGATGGGCTTCACGAGCACCAGGATTTTCATTGTGTGCTTTCTCGAGCGCTTCGATTTCGGCGCGAGATCTAAATGAAAACACTTTAAGGAAATTGATCACATCTTTATCGTCGGTGTTTAACCAGTACTGGAAAAATGCATATGGCGATGTCATCTCTGGATCGAGCCAAATGGCACCGCCTGCAGTCTTACCAAACTTACTTCCGTCAGCCTTAGCAAGTAACGGAATAGTTAAAGCATGTCCGCTGCCACTTTCAACGCGACGAATTAAATCTAACCCCGCAACAATATTTCCCCATTGATCCGATCCACCTAATTGCAAAGTGCAGTTGTGGCGACGGTACAGTTCTAGAAAATCATAAGATTGCAAAACTTGGTAAGAAAATTCGGTATACGAAATACCGCCCGCTTCTAACCGCGATGAGACCGAATCTTTGGCAAGCATTTGATTTACGCTAAAATGCTTTCCGATATCACGTAAGAATTCAATGGCCGAAAGTGGTGAGGTCCAATCTAAATTGTTTGCAACGATTGCCGCATTAGGTTTCGCTTGAAAATCTAGGTACTTAGAAACCTGTCCACGAATGCGTTCCACCCAACCGGCTACAACATCAGAGGTATTTAGCGAGCGTTCCTCACTCTTTCCGCTGGGATCTCCGATCAAACCGGTTGCTCCCCCGACCAGTGCGATTGGAATATGTCCAGCTAACTGAAATCGACGAAGAGCTAAAAGCACAACCAAATTGCCCACATGCAGACTTGGGGCCGTTGGATCAAAGCCGATATAAAGAGTGGTGGGCTTCTTTAGCGCTTCGATTAGCGCTTTCTCATCGGTTGATTGAGAGAAGAGGCCGCGCCATTTGAGATCAGCAATTAACTCGCTAGATAAAGGTGCCATGGCGGAGTTCATGCACCCATCATCTCGGAAAAACGCTTCTGCTGGTCGGCAATTACCTTTGAAAGTCGGGATAAATTCTCTGTTGCCGATTTAATTTGGTCGGCAAAGGCAGTTGGTCCCGTTGCTCCAACGGTGGCGCGAGAGGCGATAGCTCCCTGAACCGTTAAAACTTTTCGAATCTCAGGAGTGAGAGCGGAGTGAATTGATTTAAATTGTTGATCACTTAACTCATCGAGTTCGATCCCATCTTTTTCACAGAGGGCAACGCATTTCCCGGCCGCTTCATGGGCATGCGCGAATGGAACATGCGCGCGCACTAGAAAATCTGCAATCTCAGTTGCCAATGAAAAACCAAGTGGAGCTGCGGCCAGCATTTTCGCGCGATCGAAGCTAGTAGTCGCAACCATTCCGGTGACCGCCGGCAAGACCAAAAGAACTGTGTCTATTGAATCGAAAAACGGTTCTTTGTCTTCTTGTAGATCGCGGTTGTACGCGAAAGGTAAACCTTTGAGCATTGCTAAAACGGCGGTCAAGTTTCCGATGAGACGGCCGGCTTTACCGCGTGCCAGTTCTGCCATATCTGGATTCTTTTTCTGAGGCATTATGGAAGAGCCAGTCGAATACGCATCAGCAACTTGCGCCCATCCAAATTCAGTTGTTGCCCAAAGACACCATTCTTCTCCGATGCGAGAAAGATGTACGCCAATTAGCGACAAGATGAATAGTGCTTCGGCAACGAAATCGCGATCAGATACTGCATCAATGCTATTTGCAGACGAAGATGCAAACCCAAGATCCTTTGCAGTTGCTGCAGGATCTAGAGATAACCCTGATCCGGACAGCGCGCCAGAACCAAGCGGACTGACGTTGGTGCGAACCAACCAATCTTGGATACGTTCTAAATCGCGAGCAAAAGATTGGGCGTGTTTAGCGATTTCATGGCCAAAGAGAATTGGTTGCGCATGTTGCATATGTGTAAACCCTGGCGCTGGCGCATCTGCGTACTCATTCGCTTTAGCCAACAAGGCAGTTTGTAATTGGGTGATCGAACTAGCTACTTCGAGCATGTGATCAATGGCAAAGAGCTTAAGATCAGTTGCAACTTGATCATTTCGGGAACGTCCTGCGCGAAGGGAACCTCCATCGGCCCCAATCTTCTCTGTTAAACCGCGTTCCAGCGCACTGTGCACATCTTCATCACTTGCAATGGCTGAAAACTTTCCTGACTCAACTTCTGAAGTTAAGTCACGCAAAGCCCTTTCGATTTTCTTAGCGACATCTTCTTGAATTAGGCCGCTAGCGCGAAGAACTTTCAAATGCGCAAGTGAAGAACGCAAATCGTATGGCGCTAGTCGCCAGTCGAAATCGACGCTACGAGAGAGCGCGAAAACGGCATCTGCTGGTGCCTGCGTGAATCTTCCACCCCAGAGCGCCATTATTTTCTCGCCTTTCCAATACTTGATGATCTATTCGCCGATTTATGTGATGACCTACTGAACAAGAGTAATTCTTTCGCTAATTCGGCTCCGCCGTTGGACTTCTTCGAGACAACTAAAACCGTGTCGTCGCCTGCGATTGTGCCGATGATCCCGTTGATACCCGAATTATCAAGAGCGCTAGCTAAGAACTGTGCTCCTCCGGGTGGGGTGCGAACAACTGCCAAATTCGCCGATGCTTCAACGGAGAGAATTAAATCAGATGGAAGTGGCATTGATTTTGAGATCGCGTCATCGGAGGTCGAACCAATCTGATAAATCAATTCTCCTGCAGCGCTACGTGCGCGAACTGCTCCCACCTCTTCAAGATCACGACTGGCAGTTGCTTGCGTAACTGCAAATCCTGCCTTTTTCAGAAGTTTTACGAGATCAGATTGTGAATGAACAACACCTGCCTTGATTAAGGAAATTGCCTTGGCGCGACGAGCCGAAACCGAAGTCGAATTAAGAACTTTAGCCACGAGAGACCTCCTGCATGCATTGCGTAAAAACAGTAATGAATTTATCAATCTGAATTTTGGTCACTATCATCGGTGGCGCAATTCGAATCGTGTCGCTGTTAGGTGCATTAACAAGTATTCCTCGATCCGATAAGAGGGCAGCAAGATCTTTTGCGTAGTCGCCATTTAGCCCGATACCGATTAACAAACCGCGACCACGAACTTCTGAAACTCCACGAACCGCCCCAAGTTTGATCTTTAAACGTTTTTCAAAACTCTTAGCCGAAGACATCAAACGACTCTTTTCGATTACTCCGATCGCCGCTAACCCTGCTGCAGCTGCCACGGGATTGCCACCGAAAGTTGTTCCATGTTCACCTGGAGAAAACTGAGGTGCGTTACTTCCCAATGCGATCATCGCGCCCAACGGCAGGCCTCCCCCAAGGCCCTTTGCGAGGGTTATGACATCCGGACGAATTTTTTCATCTTCGTATCCAAACCAAGTACCTGTTCTACCCATCCCAGTCTGAACACAATCAAAAACCAACAACACTCCGCGTTCGTTGCAAAGATCGCGTAACTGTTTTAAATATCCGAGTGGCGGAACAATAACGCCAGCTTCTCCCATTATTGGCTCAACGATTACCATCGCAGTCTTAGAATTAACTGCCTTGCGCATTTGCATAATATCTCCAAAAGTCACATGTTTAATGTTCTTAATTAACGGCTTGAACGGATTACGTTTGCTAGGTTGACCCGTCATCGATAGCGCTCCCATAGTTCTTCCGTGAAATGCGTCGACTGTGGCCACTATGCGTGAACGGCCGGTTTTGCGCGAGAGTTTTAGGGCGGCCTCGTTTGCTTCTGCGCCAGAATTACAGAAGAAGACGCGCGCGGTTGAATCACCGGTCATATCAATTAGTTTCTGCGCTAGTTGTAGACCTGCGGGATGGGCGTACAGGTTGCTGACATGACCGAGTGTTGCAATCTGTTTCGATACTGCTTTCACGATCGCTGGATGGCCGTGACCCAAAGCGTTAGTAGCGATACCTCCAAGGAAATCTAAATACTTTTTGCCGTTTTCGTCAGTGACAAAAATACCCTTGCCTGAAGTCAAGGTAATCGCAGGAACACCATAGTTATTTTGCATAACATCAGACCAATTAATCAATGATTTATTCGATGTCATTTTGTCACCAGAGTTCCGCCGGAATTGCTTAGAGCTAGTTCAAAACTCTTTGCATCAGTGCCATCAATTATGCGAACCGCCTGCGCGCCGGCTGTAATTGCATCTAAACAAGCTTGAACCTTAGGAGCCATGCCATCGGCAAAGCCATTCTTTATTTTTGAGAGGTCAGCGAAAGTAATTTCCTGAATCAAAGAGCCTTTATCGGGCCAGTTTCTATAGATTCCAGCAACATCAGTCATTATCACAAGCGCTGTAGCATCCAAGGCGCCAGCTATTGCAGCCGCTGCAAGATCAGCGTTCACATTTAGTCCCCCGCGGAAATCTTCATCAATTGCTATTGGCGAAATCACTGGGACTTGTCCACCTTTCAAAGCGTTACGAATCGCTTGGGGGTTTACTGCGGTGATTAGGCCTACTAAACCTAAATCTGCGGGAGTTCCATCGACTAATTTGCGTTGCGGCTCTGCAATTAAAGACTCGCTCGTGCGCCCAGATATCGCGACTGCATTTACACCAATCTTTAATAGTGAATTTGCTATTGCGGGGCCAATTTCATGCACTAATACTTGTTCGACGATTTCGAATATTTCAGGGGTGGTAACACGGAATCCTCCAATGAATTGCGATTCAATACCGGCCGCTTCTAGTGCGGCATTTATCTGCGGACCACCGCCATGAACAATTACAACTTGTATTCCTTTGGACAAGGCAGACGCGATTGCTAAGGCGAAGCTCCCATTTTCGTCAGTCATGGCATGGCCGCCAAACTTTACGACGATCATGTTCCTAATCCCAGTTGTGTTAGTCCGAGAGTTTCATCGAAACCACAAATTAGATTTGCATTCTGGATCGCTTGTCCCGCCGCACCTTTAACGAGATTATCTATTGCAACACTTACCACTAAGCGATTTGTGTGTTCATCCACGGCTACTTGAATGGCCACCATATTGCTTCCAGTTACAGCAGCCGTCCTTGGCATTTCACCAGGCTGTTAACAAATTAATGAACGGTTCAGCTGAGTAACTTCTCTCGAAAGCCTGTCGCACCTGTGCTGTAGAAACTCCGGAATTCAATCTCATCGTGATCGTTGCCAAGATACCGCGGGGCATCGGAGCCAGTATCGGCGTGAACGAAACCTTCGCTGCAGCGCCGGTAGAGCGGTGTAAGGATTCCTCAATCTCAGGAGTGTGTTGATGGACTCCCCCGAATTTGTAAGAGGTAAGAGAGCCCAATACTTCGCTAGCGATCAAGTTTATTTTCGCAGAACGACCAGCACCTGTTGTTCCGGATGCTGCAACCACAACGACATCATTTAAATCTGCAATCGCAGCGGCGGGTGCGGTTCCGAGTGCAATTGCGGTTGCGTAACAGCCTGGGTTTGCAATTCGCGATGACGCCTTAATTAGTTCGCGCGCCCCTGGAAGTTCGGGTGCCCCGTATGTCCAGGTTCCAGCATGATCTCCCCCGTAATACTTCTCCCACTTAGCAGAACTTTCTAATCGGTAATCTGCTCCCAGATCAACAATCTTCACTTGCTTACTCAGTTGAGTAACTATTTTTGCGCTTTCGCCATGAGGTAGCGCCAAGAAGATAAGTTCGCAGCAATCGAAATCGCTCGCTTTAAATTCGCAGAACTTTATGTTCGCATAACCACTTAAATGCGGATGCACCGCGGTGATAAATTCTCCGGCGTTCGAATGTGCGCTAACGCAACAAACTTCGAACTCGGGGTGCCCGGCAAGAAGACGCAGGAGCTCTCCCCCGGCGTAGCCGCTACCCCCGATGATCCCGATTTTCATAGATTTACCTTAGCATAATTATGCAATAAAATGCATATTTATGCAGTACGGATCGTGGCGCCGGTCGCCTTTTCCGCGGAGGCAACGGCAGCGCTGCGCATCTCAGAGACTTCAGCGCCAGTTAAGGTGCGATCTTCGGCTCGGAAGGTCAGGGTGAATGCCAAAGAAATCTTGCCATCGCCTAACTTGTCATAGCGATCAAAGAGCGAGATTGATTCCAGTAGTTCGCCTGCTCCCGCACGTAGCGCCGCTTCCACATCTTGCGCGCTTATCGAGCTGTCAACAATCAGGGCCACATCTTGAACCGCTGCCGGCATCGTCCCAACCCGAGTTGGCTTTACAAGATCCGAATCAGGTAGTGCACTTAAGCCGACTGCAAATGCTGCGCTGCGTTCTGGCAATCCATACTTTGCCAAAATGCGCGGATGAACTTCTCCTGCATGAGCCACTGCTTTGCCATCAACAATAAGTTCGGCACAACGCCCTGGATGCCATGGGGCAAAATCTGAACGCTTGACCGAATATTTGAGATTACAAAGATCAAGTATTTCCTGTGCAAAGGCAATTGCATCCTGCCATGTGTAGGCATGGGCTTTGCCTTGCCAATCCTCGTTCTCTGCCTTACCAACTAAGAGACCTGCAACATGAAACGCTTGTGGAGGAACGCTTTCGTAGATCCCTTTAATCGTCTTCTCATCGGGTCGCTTTAGTAGAGCCGGAGAGATAGCTGGAATCAATTTTTGTGAGCTTCTAAATATTGACCCCATCTCAAAGATTGCAAAATTCTTAGCTCCGCGACTTGTATTTCTTGCGGCAACCTCAATTAATCCAGGAACTAAATGGACACGCATCAGTGGGTTTTCTTCCGACATTGGGTTAGCAATTCGATACGTCGCTGCACGATCGCCAAGGAAACCCATTTGATCAATAGTCTCTTGATTTGTGAATGGGAAAGTTTGAACTTCTGCCAATCCTCGGCTCGCCAACATATTTGCTATCGCGCGACGCCGTTTCTGAGTTGGCGTAAGGCTTGCGTGCTTAGGTCGGGGCGGAAGAATTGATGGAATCTTCTCGTAGCCAATCATGCGAGCCACTTCCTCGGCTAAGTCAGATGGGGTTAATAGGTCTGACCGCCATGCTGGAGGATCAACCTGGAATGACTTCTCATCTACATCACAACCAATTATTCGAAGGTTGCGTGCGATCTCAGGCCATGCAATTTCAAAGCCGAGCAGCTTTGGAATATAGGTTGGATCTAAAGTTATAACGGGTGAATACCTTGGTTCACCATCTACCACGGTTGCAACATGCTTTGCGCTGCTATGCCCGGTTAGTAGTTGAACAAAACGTGCCGATGCAAATTCTGCCAATGATGGGTCAACACTTCGCTCGAGTCTGCGTGATGCCTCCGACGAGAGTTTATGGCGACGTGAATTCTTAGCTACGCAAACCGGATCAAAGCGAACCGCCTCTAGTGCAATATCGGTTGTCGTCTCGGTTATCTCTGAAGATAGGCCACCCATAGTTCCGGCCAGCGCGAGAGGTTGTTTATCGTCACAAACCATCAAATCATCAGGATCCAAATTACGCTCTTGTCCATCTAATGTGGTGAACTTCTGCGATTTTCCAGCGCGCTTAATGGTTAGACCACCTGAAATTTTTGATTTATCAAAGGCATGAAGCGGCTGACCTAGTTCGAGCATCACGTAGTTCGTTATATCAACGACTAGGGATATGGAACGCATTCCCATCTTTTCAATTCGACGGCGCATCCAAATTGGGACTTTCGCGGTTGGATCAAAATCCGAAAGAGTTCGCAAGTAGAAAACAGAGGCGGTCTCTTTATCTGCAATTTTTGCAGATACCCCTTTACCAGTTTCGGTAAATTTCAATCCGCGCAGTGCATCGACTGGGTCAGTGAATTTTAAAGATAGGGAGCCGGCGATCTCACGCGCGATACCTCTGATACTTAAGGCATAACCCCGATCTGGGTTGACAGCGATATCGAAAATTACATCGTTTATTTCTAGCGCTGCGATGGCGTCACTACCAATTTCGACGTCGCCCTCGGCGAAAACCATGATCCCTGAATGATCCTCACCGATACCAAGTTCGCGAGCAGAACAAATCATTCCGTTTGAAGTTTTACCGTAGGTCTCTCGAGCGGCAATGTGGAAATCCCCGGGCAAAACGGCGCCCCGGCAGCGCGGCAACAATGATGTCTCCAACTTTGAAGTTGGTCGCCCCGCAAATCACGTAGCGAGTTTCTTTCTCTCCGCAGTCGAGTCCTACGTAACGGATAGGCTTTTTAAACTCGGCAATCTCTTCAATTGTTAAAACTTTGCCAAATTTAAGCGGGCCAGTTAGCCCGGCACCTTCTTGGATTATTTCTTCAACTTCAAAACCTACACGAATTAAGGCATCGCTAATCTGGTCCGCAGAAACTGAATTAGGAATCTCTACGAATTCTTTGAGCCATGACAATGGAGCGCGCATCTATAGACCTACCCCGAATTGACGAGTGAATCGCAGATCGCCTTCAACAATGTCATGCATATCTGTAATGTTATGTCGCACCATCAGCGTGCGCTCCAGACCCATTCCGAATGCGAAGCCGCTATATACATCAGTATCTATTCCACAAGTGGTCAGAACTTTTGGATTGACCATGCCACATCCGCCCCATTCGATCCAGCGACCATTGAAGAAGATATCTACTTCGGCACTTGGCTCGGTGAATGGAAAAAATGATGGTCGAAGTCGAGTTGTTACATCAGGCCCGAACATCGCTTGCGCGAAATTATCTAGCGTTCCTTTTAAGTGGGCCATGGTTATGCCTTTATCAACGACGAGCCCTTCGACTTGATGAAAAACTGGGCTGTGGGTCGCATCTAATTCATCTGCTCGAAATGTGCGCCCCGGACAGATCATGTAGATAGGAGGTTCGTGCTCGAGCATCGAGCGAATCTGCACCGGCGACGTTTGGGTGCGCAGGACCATCCCTGACTCAACTGGTTCTATGTAGAAAGTATCTTGCATCGTTCGAGCCGGGTGATCTGGGGGAATATTTAACGCATCGAAGTTAAGCCATCCGGATTCAAGTTCTGGTCCTTCCTCAACGGAATAACCTTGCTCGATAAAGAAATCACTGATCTCGTTTTTAATTATTGTGATTGGATGAAGGCCACCGCGATGAGATCGTTTAACAGGCAAGGTGATATCAACGACTTCTTCAAGCAAAACCTTGGCGTCTCTTTCGCCTTCTAATTTATCTGTAGCCTTTTGCAACGCTGCTGCAATTGCCGCTTTAGCATCACCAATAATTTTTCCTGATGATGCTTTCTCATCTGGTGCAAGCGAACCTAATGAACGGCTGGCCAAAGAGATGGGAGCTTTATCCCCCAAGTGGGCAAGTCGGGCAGTTTTTAGCGAATCAAGATCGGCAGCCTGTGAAAAAGCTTTTTCGGCATCCTTTATCCACGATTGAACATCTGCCGAATTCATGACGGAATTCTAACCTGTGACCTTTCCGAGATGCGGGATATTTGGTTATAGGGCGGCTAGATAAAACATAACTATGGAAGCCGCCGCAGAAAGATTGAGACTTTCAGCGCTGCCTTTCATCGGAATATGTACCTGAATAACTTCTCCGTCTAAAAGAGTATCTATTCCGCGGGCTTCATTGCCGAAAATCGCAATGCAATCACCCATTTCTTTGAGATCAGTTATGGAAGTTTTGCCTTGCGCAGCAAGTGCTAATTTTTTTAACTCTGGAAATTGCGATGAAATAGTTGCAAGTGTGATCCCCGAATAAAGCGGTACATGCCAGAGTGAGCCAGCAGTTGCACGTACAACCTTTGGGGAATACATATCGACGCTGCCTGGTGAAGTAATAACAGCATCTATTCCCATCGCATCGGCACTGCGCAGAATTGTTCCAGCATTACCGGGATCCTGTATTTCATGCAGATAAATCAACTTGGTTTTCCCGTTAAGCTTAAAATCTGAAATATCCCTATTGCCGATTTCGCATACGCTGAGAATTCCTTGAGGTGTAATTGTTGATGACATCGCTGCCATAACGGGCTCACTGACCAAGATCGTTTCGATGCCGGCTGTATCTAACCCAGCGCTTTCGATGCGGGATGAACCGCTTTCGGTTAAGTAGATATTTTTTACCCTCGGACCAGATGTAGCGGCCAAGGCTTCGCGTGCACATTGCAAGCCTTCGGCAATAAATTCACCGTGCTGGCCACGTTCTTTATTGCCTCGGGATGAGATAAGAGCCTTCACCCGCGCGATATGCGGCGAGTGAAGGCTCTCTATCATCTAAATCGTCAGCGTTTTTTTCGAAAAGAACTAAGCGCTAACAAGGTTCTTGCGAGCAACATCGACAAGTGTCTTAAATGTTGCTGGATCATTTGTTGCGATATCAGATAGAACGCGACGATCGACCTCAACACCAGCAGCCTTAAGACCCTGAATGAAGCGGTTGTATGTCATGTCGTTCTCACGCGCTGCGGCATTGATACGTTGAATCCAAAGTTGACGGAAGTCACCCTTCTTATCCTTACGATCATTGAATGCATAGACCATAGAGTGCGTGACTTGTTCCTTCGCCTTTGTGAAAAGACGGGAACGTTGCCCGCGATATCCGCTGGCGCGCTCAAGGGTTGTGCGACGTTTCTTAGCAGCATGAACTCCACGTTTTACTCTCATTTAATTCACACTCCTTACTTAAGACCAAGCATGCGCTTGGCTGTCATGGTTACGGTTGGCTTTGCGGACTTGTTCAGTACTCAAACGACGAGTAACGCGAGATGACTTGCGCTCCAAAAGGTGGCGCTTGCCGGCACGCTCATGCATGATCTTTCCTGTTCCGGTAACGCGAAAAGTCTTCTTCGCGCCACTGTGGGTCTTCATCTTTGGCATTTATCTTCTCCTGTACTTCCTCGTTTGGTAAAAATTACTTTTCTACAACTGCCTCTTGTGCAGCTTTCTCCTTGGCAGCTCGCGCTGCTTTCTGCTCTGCTACCGCTTCAGTCTTCTTCTTCGTCGGCCCGAGCACCATTGTCATGTTACGTCCCTCTTGCTTAGGGGCGAACTCAACGAAGGCAACCTCTTGAACATCATCTGCTAGACGCTGTAAAAGTTTGAAACCAAGTTCGGGGCGAGTTTGTTCGCGTCCGCGGAACTTCATCGTGATCTTTACCTTGTCGCCACCCTTTAAGAACTTCACGATTGCGTTACGTTTTGTTTCGTAATCATGATTTTCGATCTTTGGTGTCAACCGCACTTCCTTCACCACAATGTGGGTCTGGTTCTGACGCGCTTCACGGGCTTTTTGAGCAACTTCGTACTTGTACTTACCGAAGTCCATAATTTTGCATACAGGTGGATTTGCATCCGGTGCGATCTCTACGAGATCTAAACCGACTTCATCTGCCATCTTTAGCGCCGTGTCTATATCTACAACTCCAACTTGGTCTCCGGTATGTCCGATAAGACGAATTTGAGGTGTGCGGATACGGTCATTAATGCGAGGTTCAGTTGTGATTTGTTCTCCTTAGTTGGTTTGCTACCGTTTTGACTTAGGTAGTTCCGGCATTTACCGCAAAAATCGCGCACCGCTAAGGAGAGAAAAACTCGCCCGCAGGCGGTTAACTCTCGACAAACCAGCCAGCTCCCAATTTACTTTCGTATTACTAGGGCCGAGAAGGTGGGAGCGGTGAGCTCCTCTTGCAGTAGCGCTGGATCTGCCACTGGTCTGAGGGTTACTTTACCTTTAGGCACCCATGGCGTGCAAACCGCCGTCTACGTGGATGATTTCAGCGGTCGTTTTCGGGAACCAATCGGATAGCAGGGCGACAACTGCCTGGGCAGCCGGTACTGGATTAGTCACATCCCACTCCATCGGAGATCTCTCATTCCAAACCTTTTCGAATTCATCGAAGCCTGGAATTGATTTCGCAGCCATTGTGCGGATTGGTCCGGCGGCTACCAAATTTACTCGAATGTTCTCTGCACCTAAATCTCGAGCCAAATACCTGGAAGTTGATTCCAGCGCGGCCTTAGCCACACCCATCCAGTCGTACTTTGGCCAGGCAACCGTTGCATCAAAATCTAAACCGACGACGGAACCACCACCATTAAAGAGTCCACGCGTAGCCATAGTTAACGACTTCAATGAATAAGCCGATACATGCACTGCAGTGGCAACATCTTCCCATGCAGTATTTAAAAAGTTTCCGCCAAGGGCTGCCTCTGGTGCGAATCCAATCGAGTGAACCACGCCATCGAGATGAGGAACGTGCTCTTTTACGCGGTCTGCAAGTGCGTCAAGATGCTCTTGGTTTGTAACATCGAGTTCAATAACTCGTGCTGGGTTGGGAAGACGACTTGAAATGCGCGTGGTCAAACTCATTACTCGTCCATATGATGAAAGAAGTACTGTCGCACCTTGCTCCTGTGCGATCTTTGCAATATGGAATGCAATCGAACTATCGGTAAGAACTCCGGTTACTAAAATATTTTTCCCTTGCAAAATACCCATCGTCAATGCCCCATTCCTAATCCGCCGTCAACTGGAATAAGTGCTCCAGTTATGTAACCTGCCTCCTGCGATGCCACAAACTTTACGACTGCTGCGATCTCTTGTGCGCTGCAGAATCTGCCGAGCGGCACGGATTTCCCAATTTCTTCTCTGCGTTTTTCATCCAAAGTTGCCGTCATATCTGTTTCAACGAAACCTGGGGCAATTACATTTGATGTGATACCTCGTGAACCCAATTCGCGAGCAAATGATCGAGCCATACCTAACAGACCAGATTTACTTGCCGCGTAATTCACCTGACCCGCAGCCCCTACTCCCCCGACTACAGAACCAATAAAGATAAGACGACCGCGTTTTAACTTTAGTAAACCCTTGGTTGCGCGTCTTGCTACTCGAAATGCACCAGTTAAGTTTGCGTTAATTACATCTTCAAAATCAGCATCGCTCATGCGCATAACAAGTCCATCTTTTGTCGTGCCCGCATTTGAAACAATAATTTCTGGTATTCCCCATTGCTCTTCTATCGATGCAAACGCTGCATCAACACTTTCTGTAGAAGTAACATCCATTTGAACGGCTAGAAAGCCGGCAGGAGCGGTACCGCTGCGATAAGTTACGACAACTTTGTGGCCGGCCTCGACAAGTGCCTGGGCTATCGCTAAGCCAATCCCACGATTTCCGCCGGTGACGAGCGCGATTGAAGATTTCTCATCTGACATATGACAAAACTTACCCTGCTACCTATGCGTAACTTACGCTTTCGGCTCGCGCGCCCTCTTTTGTGCGCCTACTCTTAACGTATGGCCTCTATTTTCGGAAGAAAAACAGAAAAGTCGTCGCCCGCAAATGTCTATGACATTACGGCTGCGCCAGCTTCTCTGACCCGCGATCAAGCCGGACGTCAACGTCGATACTTCATTTCTATGATGGTTCGAACTGCTTGTTTCATTCTGACCGTTCTTCTGCCCAGCCCTTGGCGCTGGTTTGCGCTATTGGGCGCTGTCACCTTGCCCTATTTTGCAGTAGTAATAGCAAATGCTGGACGTGAAAGCTTTGCACCGAGTGATGCTTTGGTGCGCGATAAATCCAAGTCACTGGAATAACTCAACGCTATTTTCTTATCGCTAGACTTAACTGTGGCCAATCAGATAAAAGAAAAAGAGCCGCGCTCGATCTTGAAGTCTCTCATCGCGCTGATACTAATCGCGGGCTGCTTGTGGGCTAGCCAATGGCAGTATCAAAGAGGAATAGATCGCTCAGCAACGCAATAGCGCAATCGAAGCAGCGCTATTGCAACCAATAATCGACTTAAAAGAAGTTACTGATAACGCTGCCGCATTCGAATGGCGAACCATAGAAACGAGTGGAGAATTTGATGGCGCAAACCAGATACTTCTAAAAAATCGATATTTCGAAGGTGTCTACGGTTATGAAGTGTTAACACGCTTTCAATTAAATGACGGGCGTAATTTGTGGGTAGATCGTGGATGGGTGAAAGCCGGCAAAGATGCCCAAACCGCACCTGTTATAACTGCGATTCCAAAAGGTCAGGTTTCGATAAAGGCGCGATTGCGTTTAGATCGATCACTTCCACAAGGTGCTTTTTTTGCCTTACCGGCAACTGGCGCTGGAATGATTTCAAAGCTAAATGCCCAGTCAGGATTAGAGAGTGAAGGTTTTTATCTAGATTTAATTGGTGGAGCCGATCCTCTTCTTACCCCGGAGGTTGCTGCGCAAATACCTGAACTAAGTGATGGCCCACATTTAGCCTATGCACTGCAATGGATCTTCTTCGCTGGCCTTATTGGTTACGGAAGAATATTAATTAGACGTGGTCAAATCTTGACGAGCAAAGAGCTCTGAATAAAGCCCTCCAGCTTGCACCAATTCTTCATGCCGTCCACGTTCGCGAATCAAACCGTTTTCTAAAACCAAGATCTGATCTGCGTTCATAACGGTACTTAGGCGATGAGCGATGATAATGCTGGTTCGACCAGTAAGTGCTTGCGATAGCGCCTTCTGTACTAGCTCTTCATTTTCGGAATCTAGATGTGCAGTGGCCTCATCTAAAATAACGATGCTCGGAGATTTCAAGAGAAGCCGAGCAATTGCCAAACGCTGCTTTTCGCCACCGGATAAGCGATGTCCACGTTCTCCGACCATGGTTTCTAAGCCATTTGGAAGAGTAGTAATCAAATCCCAAATCTGCGCTGATTGGCAGGCCGCTTTCATTTCATCGAAAGTTGCATCTGCTTTGGCGTAGCGAAGATTGGCGGTAATCGTGTCATGAAACAAATGAGAGTCCTGCATAACAACACCGATGCTGCTGCGCAGTGAATCAACGCTGAGTTCGCGAATATCAATTCCATCAATTTTTATTGCACCCGATGAAACATCATATAAACGTGGCAGTAGTGCGCTAATTGTCGTCTTGCCCGCACCCGATGGTCCAACGAGTGCCGTGACAGTTCCTGCCGCTGCCGTAAAACTTAGGCCCTTTAATATCTCTTCACTTTCTTTAACTTCTGGAAGGGATGCAGATTCTAAGGATGCCAACGAAATTTGTTGCGCGCTCGGATAGGTGAACCTGACATCTTCAAAGGAGATTACTGGAGTTCTAGAGGCAAGTGTTATTGGCTTGGCTGACTCTTTAACCATTGGTTCTAAATCTAAGACTTCAAACACGCGCTCGAAAGATACAAGTGCGCCCATGACATCAACGCGAACAGTGGCCAAAGAAACAAGTGGACCGTAAAGTCGCGCCAATAAAGTTGTGATTGCGATCAGGCTACCAACAGTAATTGAGCCGTCTATTGCTAAGTGTCCGCCGATTCCGTAGGCGATAGCGGTAGCTAGCGCGGCAATGCTGATTAGAGCGATGAAGAAGAAGGTGTTTAGCATTGCCATTGAAATACCGATATCAGCGACTTTGCGCGCCTTTTTCTTAAAGGCGACACTTTCCTGATTTAGATTTCCGTAAAGCTTGACTAGCAAAGCCCCGGAAACATTAAATCGCTCAGTCATAGTCGAAGACATCTCAGCATTTATCTCAAATGAATCGCGTGTGTAATCCTGTAAGCGTCCACCAATCCATTTGGTTGGGGCGAGGAAAACTGGCAAAAGTAGCAGTGAAGCCACGGTTATTTGCCAACTAAGTGCCAACATAGTTCCAACCACAAGAATCAAGGTCAGTACATTGCTAATGATCCCCGAAAACGTTGATGTGAATGCACGCTGTGCCCCGATTACATCCGAGTTAATTCGAGAAATTAGCGCGCCGGTCTGTGTCCGAGTGAAGAAGGCTATTGACTGTTCTTGAACATGTCGAAAAACTTGTGATCGCAAATCATAGATAAGGCCTTCACCGATCTTGGCCGATATCCATCTCACCACGATATTTACCACCGCAGTCAGAAGCGCTAAAACGGCAACAGCGATCGCCATAGTAGTTACAACCGAGCGATCTTTAGGAATGACTCCGTTATCGATGAGTTCGCGAAGCAAGAGCGGGGTTGCGATAGTTAGAAAAGCATCTGCTATCAGACAGAAAAGAAAAAGAAAAAAAGTTGACTTATAAGGTATCGCGTAAGCAAATATTCGCTTTAGGGTGCCAGGTTTTAGCTTGGCACTCTTTACGGACTGATCTGAACTTAAAGTTCGTAGCGCCATCCAGCCAGCGTGCATGGACACTTTAAGCTCCGATCAATAGGAAATTTAGACTGTAAAACCTAACGCGCGAAGTTGTTCGCGACCATCATCGGAGATCTTATCTGGACCCCAAGGCGGCATCCACACCCAGTTAATTTTCACATCTGAAGTTAGCGGCGCTAGCGCTTGGCGCGTTTGATCTTCGATCACATCTTGCAGAGGGCAGGCAGCTGAAGTTAAGGTCATATTTAGGACAGCAATGTTGTTATCGTCAACCATCACATCGTAAATCAAGCCTAAGTCGACAACATTAATCCCAAGCTCTGGATCAACGACATCCTTCATCGCCTCTGTTACATCATCTACTGCTGCAACCATTTCGCACCTCTCTCCGTCACTTATTCTAGTTCAGATTTTGCTTGTGCTTGCACGCTGGCATCTTTAAATGCCATCCAACCAAGAAGTGCACATTTAATACGGGCTGGATATTTGGAGACACCCGCCAGCGCTATTGCATCCTCGAGAACAGACTCATCGCCGCTTATTTCCCCTTTGCTTTGCATCAACGCGACAAAATTGTCGAAGATGGCATAAGCCTCGGTGATTGATTTCCCAATTAAGAGATCAGTTAAAATCGAAACGCTGGCCTGCGATATCGAACAGCCAACCCCATCCCAGGTGATGCTGGTTAAGACATCGTTTTCAATTACCAAATTAAGATCTATTTCATCACCACACGATGGATTCACATGATGAACCTGGGCATCAAAAATTGTAGACAACTTCTTATTCTGAGGTCTCTTGTAATGATCCAGGATCACTTCTTGATAAAGGTTATCTAAATTCATTATCCGAAATATTTCTGGGCACCAAGTGTTGCAGCTACCAACGCATCGATATCTGATTCATCGTTGTAAAGATAAAGTGAAGCGCGCGTCGTTGCTGGTACGCCCATTTTGCGGGTAAGAGGCCATGCGCAGTGATGCCCAGTACGAACGGCAATACCGGCGTTATCTAAAAATTGGCCTAGATCATGTGGATGAATCTGACCTAACGTGAATGAAATAGCGCTGCCTCGCGAATCTGTATCAGTCGGACCCACAATGCGAAGTTGATCTATCTCTTGCAATTTATCTAACGTGTATCTAGTCAAGGCAATTTCATGTTTATGGATGTTCTCCATCCCAACACCACTTAAATAATTAAGCGCCGCGCCTAAACCAACTATCTGCGCCATATTTGGGACGCCGGCTTCAAATTTACGTGGCGCAGGAGCCCATGTCGCATCTGTCATTGTCACGGTTTCAATCATGGAACCACCGAATAAAAACGGTGGCAGCTGGTTGAGAAGATTTGCACGACCCCAGAGGACACCAACACCAGTTGGGCCAACGGTTTTGTGGCCAGAGAAGACTAGGAAATCAACGTCTAACGCTTTAACGTTTACCGGCATGTGCGGCACGGATTGGCAGGCATCCAAAATAAAAATTGCACCAACAGCGTGTGCGCGTTTGACGATATCCCCCAACGGGACGATTGTTCCCAAAACATTTGACTGATGAGTTAGCGCAACAATTTTGGTGCGTTCAGTTATAACACGATCAAAATTAGATAAATCTAAACGTCCAGAATCAGTTACTTCAAACCACTTCAGAACTGCACCAGTGCGTTTTGCTAGCTGTTGCCAGGGAATTAGATTGGCGTGATGCTCCATCTCGGAGACGACAATTTCATCACCCGGCTGTAAGTGAAAGAGATTTCCTGCTGAAGCGCTACCTATTGAATAAGCCAAAAGATTTAGTGCTTCGGTAGAACTCTTGGTGAAAACTATTTCATCGGCAGATCCACCCAAGAAACTTGCAACGACTGACCGTGCGTTTTCGATCGCCTCCGTTGCCTCCTCCGCCAACTGATGAGCGCCACGATGTGCCGCAGCGTTGTGGTTTCGGTAGAAGTCGGATTCGGCATCGATGACAGAGCTCGGTTTCTGACTCGTTGCTCCGCTGTCCAAATAGACCAATTTTTTGCCATCGCGAATAGTCCGATTAAATATCGGAAAATCCTTACGGATGACGCTAGGGTCTAAAGTCATATGGGCTACGCGCTTACGTACTCCGCATATCCATTAGCTTCTAACTTATCTGCCAATTCAGGGCCACCTTCTTCAACAATTTTGCCATTAGCAAATACGTGAACAAAATCTGGCTGGATATAACGCAAGATCCGTGTGTAGTGAGTAATCAATACGACGCCAATGTTATTTGCGGCCTTTGCGCGATTAACTCCTTCAGAGACGATACGTAGCGCATCAACATCTAACCCCGAGTCAGTCTCATCAAGAATTGCAATCTTTGGCTTTAATAATTCCAATTGCATAATCTCGTGACGCTTCTTCTCACCACCAGAGAAGCCTTCATTGACATTGCGTTGAGCAAATGATGGATCCATATTAAGTGCTTCCATAGCGCCCTTAACTTCGCCCACCCAAGTGCGCAACTTTGGCGCTTCTCCACGCAAAGCAGTTACTGCGGTGCGCAAAAAATTCGAGACCGATACGCCAGGAACTTCAACTGGATACTGCATCGCAAGAAAAAGCCCCGCCTTAGCACGCTCGTCAACTGTCATCTCAACGACGTCGACTCCATCAAGAGTTACGGTGCCGCCGGTGATGTTGTACTTTGGATGGCCAGCGATTGAGTAGGCCAGTGTTGATTTACCTGAACCATTTGGTCCCATGATTGCGTGAGTTTCGCCTGACTTAATTGTTAGGTCAACACCCTTCAAGATTTCTACCGCACCATTTTCAGTATCCACTGAAACTTTAAGGCCACGAATTTCTAATGTACTCATAAAACTACCTCGCTACGCATCTACCGTGACGGAGTCTCCGTCAACGATTACTGAATAAACTTTCACTGGAGCAACTGCAGGAGGCGTTAGCGCCTCCCCCGTACGTAAATCGAACTCGGCGCCATGTAGCCAACATTCGATTTTGAAATCTGTAACATCACCTTCGGCTAAAGATGCCTCTGAATGTGAGCAAGTGTCATCAATTGCAAAGACTTGATCTTGCACACGAGTTACGCAGATAGAGCGACCATTCTTCTCGATCTTTACAGGCTTGCCCGGTGTGAGCGAAGCAAATGAAACATCGCTCATTTACGCACCTGCCTTTGCTAACTCGTCATCAATACGATCCATCAATCGGACTTGAATTTCTTCTTGTCCAATTTCGGAGATAATCTCGTTAAAGAAGCCGCGCACAACTAAACGGCGGGCATCAGATAAGTTGATGCCGCGAGACATCAAGTAAAAGAGTTGTTCATCATCAAATCGTCCAGTTGTGCTGGCATGTCCTGCTCCAACAATCTCCCCGGTTTCAATTTCGAGGTTTGGAACTGAATCTGCGCGCGCACCATCAGATAAGAGAAGGTTGCGATTTAGCTCATAGGTATCTGTACCTTCGGCTGCTGCGCGAATGAATACATCACCAATCCAGACCGTATGTGCCTGATCTCCGGCTAAAGCGCCCTTGTAATTAACGCGTGATTTAGCGTTAGGAACTTTATGATCGACAAACATGCGATGTTCAAAGAACTGCCCTGATGTTGCAAAGTAAACGCCGAAGAGTTCACAAGATGCACCCGGTCCAGCGAATTCAACGGTAGGTAACAAGCGGACTAAAGAACCACCGATAGTTACAACAATTGATTTGAAGTTAGCATCGCGATCAACAATTGCGTGCTGGCGACCTGCGTGAACCGTCTTTGCACCCCATTCTTGAAGTGAAACTAAGGTGAGGCTGGCACCTGGTGCAACGTAGATTTCTACATCTTCGGCCAAGTGAGTGTCACCAGTGTTTTCAACAATGATCGTTGCGCGAGCATGGTTTCCAACTTTAATCTGAACTCTGGCAAATTCTGCGCTCTGCACATCACCAGGTGCGCGCTTCAAGATAATCGGATCAGCAATTTCGGTGTTTGCACTAATTGTTAGTACAGCAACATCTCTTGCTGCCTCGCGGATGCGTCCGACTATCGCGTCATCACTCTCAGATAAAGCCGGTGCATCAGAGACAGATTTCAATTCAAATGAAACTCCGCTCGCTTTAGAACCAGCAAGGGTAAGGGAATGTCTATCAGCAACAATTGCGCTGCCATCGTGCATTCCACCCAAACGTTTGAGCGGTGTGAAGCGCCATGCTTCTTCACGCCCGGTTGGCGTTAGGTAATTGGTAGTAAGGGTTGTCATTAACCAACAGCGCCTTCCATTTGCAATTCGATCAAACGGTTCAATTCAAGTGCGTACTCCATGGGAAGTTCACGAGCAATTGGTTCAATAAATCCACGAACGATCATTGCCATTGCTTCATCTTCGGTTAGACCACGAGACATCAAGTAAAAGAGCTGGTCATCGCTGATTTTCGAGACAGTTGCTTCGTGACCCATTGATACATCATCTTCGCGAATGTCCACATATGGATATGTATCGGAACGCGAAATCGTGTCGACTAGAAGCGCATCGCATTTAACAGTGCTCTTAGAGTGGTGTGCGCCTTCCTGTACTTGTACAAGTCCACGGTAGGAAGTACGTCCACCACCACGGGCAACTGACTTTGAAATTACAGTTGAAGATGTATACGGAGCAGCATGAACCATCTTTGCGCCAGAATCTTGGTGTTGTCCGGGACCTGCAAAGGCAAGAGACAAAGTCTCACCCTTTGCATGTGGGCCCATCAACATTACCGCTGGATACTTCATGGTCACTTTAGAACCGATGTTGCCATCGACCCATTCCATGGTTGCACCTTCGGCGCATGTTGCGCGCTTGGTTACCAAGTTGTAAACATTGTTAGACCAGTTTTGAATTGTTGTGTAACGCACTCGCGCGCCCTTTTTAACAATGATTTCAACAACGGCAGAGTGCAGTGAATCAGATTTGTAAATAGGTGCGGTGCAACCTTCAACATAGTGAATGTATGAATCCTCGTCAGCGATGATCAAAGTACGTTCAAACTGACCCATGTTCTCGGTATTGATGCGGAAATATGCCTGCAAAGGAATATCCACATGTACGCCCTTAGGCACATAAATAAATGACCCACCGGACCAAGCCGCTGTATTGAGCGCAGCGAACTTGTTATCTCCAACCGGAATAACCGATGCGAAATACTCTTTGAAGAGCTCTGGATGTTGCTTTAGTCCGCTATCTGTATCAAGGAAGATAACGCCTTGTTTTTCTAAATCTTCACGAATTGAGTGATAAACAACTTCAGATTCGTATTGCGCAGCAACGCCAGAAACTAAACGCTGCTTCTCGGCCTCTGGGATACCAAGACGATCATAGGTATTTTTGATTTCTTCCGGCAGATCATCCCAAGTTGCAGCCTGCTTCTCGGTTGAGCGCACAAAGTATTTGATCGTGTCAAAGAAGATTCCTGATAGATCAGAACCCCAAGATGGCATTGGCTTCTTTTCAAACAAAGAAAGACCCTTTAGGCGCATATCTAACATCCACTGCGGTTCATCTTTCTTAGATGAGATATCGCGAACGACTTCGTCGTTGATTCCACGTCGGGAATTTGCGCCAGCATCATTGCCGTCAGACCATCCGTATTCGTAGTTTCCAAGTCCGTCTAGTTCTGGGTGTGCAGTTGTCATTACCGCGCCTTTCCGGCTGTTAGTGGTTGCTTTACTTCTTTACTACTTGATTTTGCTTTTAAATTGGGGATATAGGTTGTGCAGACTCCGTCGCCATGAGCGATGGTTGCTAGACGTTGTACGTGAGTGCCTAACAGTTTTGAGAACGCCTCAGTTTCGGTTTCGCATAACTGCGGGAATTCTGCGGCGACGTGAGCAATCGGACAGTGATGTTGACAAAGCTCTTCACCATTACCGCGCGGGCCAACAGAGGCGGCGTAACCTTGTTCGCTTAAGAAACTCGCGAGCGACTCTAATTTATTTGAACTCTTTGCAAGCACACCGAGCGGCTTTACGTTCGATATCGTCAGCGCGAGATTGTGCGAAGGCTGTAACCAGATGCTCCCCCGATTGGGCAGACATGAATTTCAGCGCGGCTACCGCTAAGTCATCGTAGGAATGTTCAAACTTTTCTCGCCCCGAATCCGTCATAACAAAGACTTTCGAAGGACGCCCGCGCCCACGTGTTGAGGAAATTCGCGGTTCGCGCGCTTCCAAGATTGAATCTGCAACCAAAATATCTAGATGTCGGCGAATGCCGGCCGAGGTTAGTCCAAGACGTTCGCTCAGCGCCGCAGCAGTTGATGGGCCGTTTTCCAGAATTGATCGAGCGACGGCGTCGCGAGTACGCGGATCGTCGCTGGATTTAAGGGCTGGCCCTGAACCTATTTTCACAACACTATTGTGTCGTAATTCCCACGCGCTCGCCACTTGGACGCGGCGCGCTAGGACATAGGGTTATGACATGGCATTTCGGCGGGCGATCTATGGACTACTTCTCTTTCTGCAGGCTGGCCTGATTTTAACTGGCGGCGCGGTTCGCCTAACTGGTTCAGGGTTGGGTTGTCCCACATGGCCCGAATGCACCCCGGGTTCATACACCCCCGTGCCTAATCAAGCAGAAGGTGCACTTCATGCATGGATTGAATTTGGCAATCGCTTGCTCACCTTTGGTCTTGTCGCAATTTCGCTAATTGTTCTAGCGCACGTCCTGATTACTAAACGCGCGTGATCTACGTTTGCTGGCAGCTGGTCAACTTCTTGGGATTCTCGGTCAAGGAGTTTTGGGTGGAATTACCGTCTTAACTGATTTGCATCCTTTGCCGGTTGCTAGCCATCTCTTGCTATCTATCATTTTAGTAGCAGCGGCAGTCTCACTTTATGATCGTCGTGAAGCACCTATTGAAAGAATTAAACAGACTGACAAATTAGTCTCCTATCTTTCGAGATCACATATCGCTCTATCTTTTATAGTAATTGTTCTTGGAACCCTTGTTACCGGAAGCGGTCCTCATGCCGGTGATGAGCAGGCGCGACGTTTTGGATTTGATATTCGCACCGTATGCTATTCTTCACGCCGATGCGGTAATCGCGCTCTTCGGTTTAACTCTAGCCCTTGCCGTTGCTCTTCGCGCAAATAAAGTGATTTTGAGAAAAATCTACATCTTCACCGCAATTGCATTGGCCCAAGGCGCGATTGGATACATCCAATATTTCACAGGTATCCCCGAGATACTGGTGGCCGCACATTTGTTGGGCGCAACGCTAGTATGGATCGCAGCGTGGCGTATCCGATTAGTATTCATCACAACATCTACAAATCATCGCAAACTTAAGACAGAAGGGCATCCATAATGTTCGCGCTAGAGAATTGGTCTGAAATGGATGATCGCGCAGTTGCATATGCAAGAGCGCTAGCCATGGATGCTGTACAAAACGCTGGCCATGGCCATCCCGGAACAGCGATGTCGCTGGCACCTGTTGCCTATAATCTTTTTCAGCGCCATTTGGTACATGATCCAGCTGATCCAAAGTGGCTCGGCCGTGACCGCTTCGTTCTATCTTGCGGACATTCATCCTTGACCTTGTACACGCAATTATTCTTTAGCGGTTACGGTCTCGAACTCGAAGATTTAAAAGCTTTTCGTACCTGGAATTCTTTAACGCCGGGTCACCCAGAATATGGTCATACCGCAGGTGTCGAAATGACAACTGGTCCACTCGGCGCCGGAGTTGCAACTGCCGTTGGAATGGCGATGGCGGCGCGTTATGAACGCGGTCTCCTTGATCCAAACGCTCCTGCACAAAGTTCATTGTTTGATCATTCAATCTGGGTCATCTGTTCAGATGGTGATTTACAAGAAGGCGTGAGCGCTGAGGCATCATCACTTGCCGGCACACAACAACTAGGTAATTTAAAGATGATTTACGATGATAATCGCATTTCAATTGAAGGCGATACTCATCTGGCATTTACTGAAGATGTATCCGCGCGATACCGCGCATATGGCTGGAATGTAATTGATGTTGCTGCAGCAAAAGATGGAAGCGTGGATCTAAAGGCGCTGGATGCGGCGATGATTTCTGCAAAGGAAGAAAACAGTAAGCCAACTTTGATCCGAATGAATTCAGTAATTGCCTGGCCGGCACCGAAGGCACGCAATACTGCCGAATCTCATGGCTCTGCTCTGGGCGCAGATGAAATCGCTGAAACTAAGAAGTTACTTGGGCTTGACCCAACCGAGCACTTTGCAATGCCAGCAAATATTTTGCAGCATGTACGCGCGGTTAAAGATCGTGGCGCTACGGCGCACAAGGCATGGGATGAAAAGTTTCATTCCTGGCAGAATAACAATTCAGAGTCGATCAGAACTTTTGCAGCGTCTAGTAAAAGCAGAGTTGCCAGTGGGTTGGGATGCGCCTCTGCCCGAATATCCAGCCGGTAAAGATGTCGCAACACGTAAAGCTTCAGGTGAGGTAATTGCAGCAATTGCGAAGGTGCTTCCAGAGTTCTGGGGTGGCTCAGCTGATTTAGCGGGAAGCAATAACACAACTATCAATAGCGATGGTTCATTCTTACCTGCATCCAGCGAAATGGCTGGAGCAAATCCTTATGGGCGAATGATTCACTTTGGAATTCGTGAGCATGCCATGGGATCAATTCTTAACGGAATTGCACTGCACGGTTTGTCACGATCATTCGGCGGTACTTTTGCAGTCTTTAGCGATTACATGCGTCCTGCAGTTCGCTTAGCAGCCATTATGGATCTGCCAAGTATTTTTATTTGGAGCCACGATTCAATTGGTTTGGGTGAAGATGGTCCAACGCATCAACCAGTTGAACATCTAGCAGCGCTGCGTGCCATCCCTAACTTTGCCGTCGTTCGACCAGGCGATGCCAATGAAGTTCGCCAGGCCTGGAAATCAATCTTGCGCCGCAGAAAACCCGCCGGGCTTCTGCTCTCTCGTCAGAATTTGCCTGTTGTGGATCGCACAACTCATGGTTCTGCAGACCTAGTAGACAAAGGCGCCTATATTCTTAAAGAAGCAGATGGCCTCGCCGATGTTGTATTGATCGCAACTGGATCTGAAGTTTGCATTGCCTTATCGGTGCAAGAGTTACTGGCCAATAAATCAATTCGCGCCCGCGTCGTGAGCGCTCCTTGTCTGGAATGGTTTGCTGAGCAGACTCCCGCTTACCGAGAGAGCGTCCTTCCAAAAAACGTTCGCTTGAAAGTCAGTATCGAAGCCGGAATTGCACAGGGCTGGCGTGATTACATCGGTGATTCTGGCATTGCGATCTCGCTTGAACACTATGGAGCATCTGCCTCTGCTACAAAACTTTTTGCTGAGTTTGGATTCGGTGCAGATGCAATCGCTGCCAAAATCGAAGCTGCCCTGCGCTAATGATTAAAGTCGGTGGTCCATCACTCTCTAAGGTTGACCGCAGCGATGCTAGATACGCGCTACTTGAGAAGACCAACCCGAGAATTGCCGCCAAAGATGCAACGACTTGGGGAACCGCTGCTGCACCCGAAGCCGCTGTTCGTCTGAATTGGGTCGACTTAGATGAGACCTCCCGACATCTGTTGCCGATACTCGATGCAGTTGCAGCAAAATTCCGTGATCGCACAGATTTGGTTCTGTGCGGTATGGGCGGATCTTCACTGGCCCCAGAAGTTATCGCCAAGACATTTGCTAAGAATATTTTCATACTCGACTCGACAGATCCTGATTATTTAGCTCATGCGATCACCGGATCACCTGCAAATCTTTTAGTTCTGGTTAGCTCAAAGTCTGGATCAACAATTGAAACCGCTTCACAGCGTGCATTCTTCGAAGACCATTTAATTAAAGCTGGCCTAAATCCTATTGATCACATGATCATTGTTACTGATCCTGGTTCTCCCCTGGATTTACAAGCGCGCGCTACTGGCTTCACGGTGATTAACGCCGACCCAAAAGTTGGTGGACGCTTTAGTGCACTAACCGCTTTTGGTTTGACACCCGCCACCCTGATCGGAGTCGACGCATCCGTATTATTAGATCAAGCAGCCGATGCGCGAAATCAAATTGTTTCTGATCCACAATTTATTTTAGATGTGGCATATCTGCTGCTTGTCCAAGCCGATCAATACCTAGGATTTACCGACTTTGGATCGAAATACCCAGGTCTATCTGATTGGATCGAACAGTTAATCGCCGAATCAACTGGCAAGGCCGAAGTAGGTCGCTTGCCGATAGCAACTGAGGATTTCAACCAAGCACAAAGCGGCGGCGCGTTCTCAGTCTCATTTGCACCAGGTGCGCAATTAGTTGTTGAAGCGGAACTTGGAGAACACTTCCTCTTCTGGGAATGGGTAACGGCGCTAATCAGTGCCGTTTTAGAAATTGATCCGTTTAATCAGCCAAATGTTACTGAAGCGAAAGAAGCTACTTCTGCGATTTTAAATGAATGGTCTAACAAACTGCCTGAATTAATCGCGGGATCAGTTTATGACGATGTAGAAATATTCGGTGACGGCAATACTCTTGTTGCAGCGTTGAAAAACTTAATCGCCACAACTGATGCGCAGGGCTATATCGCGATTATGGCTTACTTAGATCGACGTGATGATTCGGCTATTTCAAAACTTCGCGCAATCTTGTCCGAAAAATCTGGGCGTCCGGTCAGCTTTGGTTGGGGGCCACGCTTCCTGCACTCCACCGGTCAATTCCATAAAGGTGGACAGCAAAACGGTTCCTTCTTACAAATCACGGGTGAATGTAAAAGCAATTTCGAAATCCCTGGCCGCGACTTTGATTTTAAAACTTTACTAATGGCACAAGCCCTCGGTGATGCGCGAGCTCTTGCCACAAGAAAATACCCGCTGCTTCGATTGCATCTAACTAATCGAATTGCGGGTATTGACCAAATACTTGATGCAGCCCAAGGGCTTTAATTACTCGTCATCTCCACGAAGCTTGCGAAGTGCATCTTCTAGAATCTTGGCGCCTTCGGTGTCGGTGCGGCGCTCCTTTACGTAAGCAAGGTGCGTCTTGTAAGGAATATTTACAACAGCCTTAGGCGGATTGTTGCGATCGCGACCAGCAGGTAGGCCGCACTTAGGGCAATCCCATTCGGCTGGAATAACAACGGTTTCTTCGACTGCAAAAGATGGTCGTACTTCGTGTCCATTGCCACACCAATAAGAAACTGTGGCGCGTTCAATCTGATCTCCGCGCTCGGCCTCGCCCATTGGGCCAGCGCCGACACGGCTTCCGCGAATTGCACTTGCCATTTATTAACCCTTCAAAACAAGACTAAGTGCGACAACGCCGCCGAACCAGATTCCACCAACAACAATGGTGATGCGATCAAGATTCTTCTCTACAACAGATGAACCGCCGTAATTAGATGAGATGCCGCCACCGAAAAGATCAGATAAACCTGAACCTTTGCCTTTGTGTAGCAGTACAAGAAGAATCATCAAAATACTGGTGATGATTAACAGAATAGAGAGTGCTAAAGCCACGATGTAAAACTCCTCAAGTTGTGGATGGAGATAGAGCGTAAGGATACTAGATCGAGCCTAGGGGTTAGCCGTTTTCTGCAGCGTAGAACTTGGAGATCTTGGCTAATTCTTCAGGATCTAGGCTCGCTCCCCCGATTAAGGCGCCATCGACATCGGTCTGCTTCATGATTTCAACCACGTTAGAAGATTTTACGGAACCGCCGTACAAGATTCGCATACCGGCGGCAATCTCGGCTGAACCAATTGATTGAACTTCTTCGCGAATTGCAGCGCATACTTCTTGCGCATCTTCAGGCGTTGCAGTCTTGCCTGTTCCGATAGCCCAAACTGGCTCGTAGGCAATAACAATTTTCTTTAGTTCAGGTTTAGTGAAACCCTTCAGACCGGCGCGAACTTGGCGGATAACGTGTGAAACATGAGCTCCAGATTCACGGATAGATAATTCTTCGCCAACACAGAAAATCGGGGTCAATTCATTTGCAAGCGCTGCCTTAATTTTGCGGTTTACCAGCGCATCATCTTCTTTATGTATTGCACGACGTTCAGAGTGACCGATTACAACAAAAGTGCAACCCAATTTTGCGAGCATATGACCAGAAATATCACCAGTGAATGCACCACTTGTCTCGGGTGAAATGTCCTGTGCGCCATATTGCAGACGTAAGCGATCGCCATCGACCAGAGTTTGAATAGAACGGATATCTGTGAACGGAGGAATGATTGCAACGTCTACTGCGTCATAATCTTTATCATCGAGTGAATAAACCAATTTTTGCGCAACTGCAATTGCCTCAAGATGATTGAGGTTCATCTTCCAGTTACCTGCCATTAGCGGTTTGCGCATGATCTGCTCCTTTTAATTGATACTGATGAATTTTAAAGATCGAGGGCGGTTAAACCTGGAAGTTCTTTGCCCTCTAAGTATTCCAGTGATGCCCCGCCACCAGTTGATATGTAACCGAATTGGCTATCGCTAAATCCTAGCGCCCGAACTGCTGCTGCTGAATCCCCGCCGCCGACTACAGATATTCCGGCAACTTCGGTGAGTGCCTGAGCAACAACTTTTGTTCCATTTGAAAACGCTGCAAATTCGAAGACGCCCATCGGACCGTTCCAAAACACTGTCTTACAACTCTTAATTGCTTCTGCAAAAGCTGCTGCAGATTCTGGACCAATATCAAGACCCATCTGATCTGCTGGGATAGCGCCCGCTGAAACCAAGGTGGAAGGCGCATCTGCTGCAAATTTAGGTGCGACAACAATGTCCGTTGGTAATACAAGTTTTACTCCAGAATCGGATGCCTGTTTTATCAAGCCTTTAACAGTTTCTATTAAATCTGTTTCAACAAGTGAAGTTCCAATTTCTTTGCCCTGCGCGGCGAGGAAGGTAAATACCATTCCACCACCAATTGCCATGACATCAACTTTTCCCAAAAGATTTGAGATAACACCAATCTTGTCCGAGACTTTCGCTCCCCCAAGAACAACTCCGTACGGACGTTCTGGACTCTGTGTTAATTTCTTTAAGACTTCCACTTCAGCAGCAACCAATGTGCCGGCAACATGTGGAAGAAGTTTAGGTAGATCAAAAACCGATGCGTGCTTACGGTGTACTGCACCAAACCCATCCCCAACGTAAAGGTCTGCTAATTGGGATAACTCTTTGGCAAGTGCCGAACGCTCTGATTCGTCCTTGGAAGTCTCGGCTGCAGAGAATCGGATATTTTCGAGCAACAAAATTTGACCAGGCTTGCAACGCCTTCGCTTTCGCAGCTGACATCGGTCGCCAGTTACTGCGCCTGCGAAAATAACTTCGGTACCGAGAAGTTGCGCTAGTCGAAGTGCAACTGGAGCAAGTGATAACTCTGGTTTCGACTTCCCCTTTTGGTCGTCCAAGGTGCGCCGCGATAACGATACTGGCTCCGTTTGCAAGGAGAGTTTTGATAGTCGGCAGCGAGGCACGTATGCGCCCATCATCTGTGATTGCGCCATCTTTCAATGGCACATTCAGGTCACAGCGAAGGAATACTCGCTTGCCGGCTACATCAAAGTTCTGTAATGACATTAATTAAAGAGATTTACCAACGAGGCCGACTAAGTCGACTAGGCGGTTTGAGTATCCCCATTCGTTGTCATACCAACCGACGACCTTTACTTGGTTTCCGATTACCTTGGTTAGACCAGAATCGAAGATACAAGATGAAGGATCGGTGACGATATCTGAAGAGACAATTGGATCTTCTGTGTAAGAAAGGTATCCCTTTAGAGCGCCATTTGCTGCTGCCTTCATAGCAGCGTTAATTTCAGCAGCGGTCGCTTCTTTAGCAAGTTCGACGGTTAGATCTGTTGCGGAACCTGTTGGAACAGGAACGCGCATCGCATATCCATCGAGCTTGCCCTTTAACTCTGGCATTACCAATGAGATCGCTTTAGCCGCACCTGTTGAAGTTGGGATCATATTTGTTGCTGCTGCGCGAGAGCGACGTAGATCCTTGTGTGGGAAGTCGAGAATTACCTGGTCATTTGTATAGGCGTGAATAGTAGTCATCAGGCCTTTGACGATGCCCCAGTTATCTTGCAAAACCTTCGCCATTGGAGCAAGGCAGTTAGTTGTGCATGAAGCGTTGGAAATAACGTGGTGATTTGCTGGGTCGTACTTCTCGTGGTTAACGCCCATAACAATTGTGATGTCTTCATCAGATGCTGGTGCAGAAATAATTACCTTCTTCGCGCCCGCTGTGATGTGCTTCTTTGCATCAGCAGCCTTGGTGAAATGACCAGTTGATTCGATGACGATATCTGCCTTAACCGAAGCCCAAGGCAAGTTTGCCGGATCGCGATCTGCAAATACTTTGATTGTCTTTCCGCCAACAGTAAGAGTGTCTTCTGTATATGTAACTTCTAGACCTAGGCGTCCCAAGATTGAGTCATACTTTAGAAGGTGCGCCAAAGTAGCGTTATCGGTGAGATCGTTGATACCTACGATATTGATATTTGGGTTGGTAAGTGATGCGCGGAAGAAGTTACGTCCGATACGTCCAAAACCATTAATTCCAACATTAACCACGTGAAAACCTCGCTTAAGAATTGTAAGGACCCAGCGCTTTATTAATTGGCTCGTGCCACTTTTACGCTTTTTGGGTGTGGGGCTTTAAAACTGCCACATCATTGGGGTCGTGGCTAACCTTACCAGCCGAGAATGGTTACTAATGCGTAAATCTAAGTGAACAGATCAATTGAGCAGATCTGGCGAAAGGCCCGCTTCGGTATCTGGGATGCCAAGTTCGCCAGCGCGCTTATCGGCCATCGCGAGAAGTCGGCGAATCCGGCCTGCGATTGCATCCTTAGTCATCGGAGGCGATGCCAACGATCCCAATTCTTCAAGGCTCGCTTGCCCATGGCTGATACGAAGTTCACCAGCTTCCTTCAAGTGATCTGGAATTTGTGGTCCCAATATTTCCATCGCGCGTTGTACCCGTGCGGCTGCGGCAACTGCCGCACGTGCCGAGCGACGTAAATTAGCATCATCAAAATTTGCCAAACGATTTGCAGTGGCGCGTACTTCGCGTCGCATACGTCGTTCTTCCCATGCCAATACGCATTCATGTGCACCTAAGCGCGTTAACAAAACTCCAATGGCATCACCATCGCGAATGACCACACGATCGACACCTCGTACTTCGCGCGCCTTTGCAGTGATTCCTAAGCGTCGCGCCGCACCAACTAGCGCCAGGGCGGCTTCGGGTCCAGGGCAAGTAATTTCAAGTGAAGAAGAACGACCTGGTTCAGTTAAAGATCCATGTGCAACAAATGCGCCGCGCCAGGCAGCTTCAGCATCACAAATATTTGCGGCAACTACTTGCGGAGGTAATCCACGCACTGGTCGACCATTGCTATCAATTAAACCAGTCTGTCGCGCAAGAGCATCGCCGGCTTCGATTACGCGAACTACGTAACGACTTCCTTTTCGCAGACCACTTGATGATAAAACAGCAAGATCACTATCGTGTCCGTAAATGTCGGCGATATCTTTCTTAAGTCTGCGTGCGCTTTGCGAAGTATCTAACTCAACTTCGATTACGACTTTGCCGGCAGCGATATGCAGCCCTCCTGCAAAGCGGAGCAAGGATGAAACTTCGGCCTTACGGCAGCACGGCTTGGTCACCGAGAGACGACTGAGTTCGTCTTTAACCGCTGCTGTCATTGCCATGAGGTTATCCAACCAGCATTTCACGGGCCATGTGTGCCAAAAGTGAGGTCAATTTGCGCGGATCGTGATGAATTAGCGCACCATCATCGCGTAAATCAGCGACTACTAACTCTCCACCTGTACTTGAAAGATATTTTTCGAGTTCATCGCGCTTTCCGACCAAACTTTCATCGGCAACTATGTAATCAAAGTGCAGATCCTGTGCGTACTCGCGCAATATTTCAATATGTTCAATCGGTGTATATCCGGCATATTCACCGCTATTTGCTGCAGCAACATTTGAACCTGCCGAATCTAGATTCAAAATCAAAATCTTTTTCGCCTTACTTGAAATTAACGCTTCTCGTTGTTTAGGAACGAGCAGATGCGGCAAAACGCTCGAGAACCAAGAACCAGGACCCATCACAACCCAATCCGCAGCAGAAATTGCGGCGATCGACTCGGATCGAGGTGCCGGATTTTCGGGAAATAGTCGTAGCGATTCGAGTCTTCCTTTGGCAGTTGCAACTTGAACTTGTCCCTTAACAATGAATCTTCCTGTTGAATTGGTAAATGTAGCTTCGATATCTAAGGGTTCCTCCGCCATCGGAAGTACTCGCCCAATAACTTTTAAAAGGGAACCAACTCGATCTAGACCTGCCACTGGATCTTCGCCTTTATTCCACAGCGCCGCAAGTAATAAATTTCCAACTGCATGACCGCTTAAATCACCTTGACTCTGAAAGCGATATTGCATGATCTGCGCCCAGCTGCGGCCCCATTCATCATCGGCGCACAATGCGGCGAGTGCCATGCGCAAATCACCCGGAGGGTAAATTGAAAATTCTTCGCGTAATCGCCCACTTGATCCACCGTTATCCGCCACAGTAACAATCGCGGTGATTTCAGAAGTTATGCCCCGTAGCGCAGACAAAGTTGCAGCAAGGCCGTGTCCTCCGCCTAGCGCTACGACGCGCGGACTGCCACCACTCATTCACGACCTACATCACGGTGTGTGGCATGCGCCGAAATTTCAATCTCTGATTTATTAACGGAAAGTTGTCGGGCGATCTCTTGAGCAATTGCAACGCTGCGATGTTTACCGCCGGTGCAACCTATTGCAATAGTTACATACTTTTTTCCCTCATGTAAGTAACCAGGCATCATCTGTCGAATAACTGATACATAGCTAGAGACAAACTCTGTAACGCCTTCGCTGTTTAATACTTTCGAGGAGACTTCTTGAGTTAATCCAGTGAGTGGGCGAAGTTCAGGAATCCAATGTGGATTTGGAATGAATCGACAATCCAGCACAAGATCAGCATCTACTGGAATGCCGTATTTATAGCCAAAGGAGAGGACATTTATGCGGATAGCATCGAGCATTCCAGCAGAGAAAATTTCTCCAACGCGTTTCTCGAGCTGATGAACATTTAAATTCGAGGTATCGATAACTACATCTGCCTGCGACCTAAGTTCTTCAAGTCTGGCACGTTCCCGTTCTATGCCGTCCACAATTCGATCTTTGCCTTGCAAAGGGTGTGGTCGACGAGTTGATTCAAATCTTTGGACTAGCGATTGATCAGTAGCATCAAGAAATAAGAGACGAAACGCTACATCTTTATTTTTGAGAGTTTGCAGCGAATTATTTAGCGCATCAAAGAATTTTCCGCCTCTAACGTCAACCACCACCGCCAGTGATGATATTTCTGATTCACTTGTTTGTATCGCTAGTTCTGGCAGTAAGGCCGGTGGCAAGTTATCGACCACATACCAACCCAAATCTTCTAAGGCATGGGCCACAGTTGATCGTCCGGCACCTGACATGCCGGTGACGATTAATAACTCTTTAGTGGCCATGGCTATATTCTGCCTGCACTGTCAAGTATCTGTAAGTGCTTCATAAGATCTCACCTGTTTGCATATCTACTGCGCCCACGCTTGGTTCGCGCTGCAAATGGCTAAATATTATTTCGGCAATTTTCTCTCCGATGCCTGGCGTCATGGCTAGATCCGCCAACGTTGCTTTACGAAGGGCCGCTACAGAACCAAACCTTTCTAATAGCGCAGCTCTGCGTGCTTGCCCCATCTGCGGAATCTCATCAAGAACTGACTCGAGCATAACTTTCGAACGACGAGATCGATGGAAGGTAATTGCAAATCGATGCGCCTCATCACGGATTCTCTGCAGAAGGTACATTCCTTCACTGGTGCGCGGAAGAATTAGCGGATCACTTTCTCCAGGACGCCAGACTTCTTCCAAACGCTTGGCTAAACCGCACAATGCAATATCTCTTATTCCCAGTTCATCCAGAGCACGTTGTGCGGCAGCAACTTGCGGTGCACCACCATCTACGACAATTAATTGTGGTGGATAGGAGAACTTACTCAACTTGCCTCCGATAGCCGCGACATCACTTTCGTCAACGGCGCGATCATTTAATAGCCGTTTCATGCGTCGAGTGATGACTTGGTGCATAGCGCGAGTGTCATCATTCGCTTCAGTTGTGTCGATTATGAATCGACGATACTCACTCTTCTTGGCCAGTCCATCTTCGAAAACCACCATCGAAGCAACGACTGAGGTTCCTGAGATATTTGAAATATCAAAGCATTCAATACGAAGCGGGGTGCGTTTGAGACCCAGTTGTTCTTCGATTTCAAGCAGCGCTTTGCCACTTACTGCGGCATCCGTTGCCCGCTTACTAAGGAATTGGATCAGTGCGTAATGTGCATTGCGGTCCACAGTCTGCAGTAGTTCTACTTTCTCACCGCGTTGTGGCACCTTAATGGAAACGCGGGCACCCCGGATTTCTGTCAGCCAAGCCTCTAACGCAAGTTGATCAACTGGTTCTCTATTTAAATAGATTTCATTTGGGATATCGCCGGGCACGGCACCGTTGTAGATCGAAAAGAATAGAGAAGCGACTTGATCATCGCCTTCGAGCGCTCGTTCTTGATCAACAATCCAAGAACGTGAACCTTTAATTGAGCCACGGCGAACCATAAAAATTGAACCAGCGGCATGCAAGCCTTCTTCGTGAATCGAAATAAAATCTCCGTCTAAATCATCTGAAAGATTGCCCTGGGTTGATCGTTGGGCTTTCTCAAAGGATTCGATTTGATCACGAATACGTGCTGCTCGTTCATATTCTTCACGATCAGATGCTGAATCCATTTCGGTGCGCAGTTTGGGCAAAATATCTTCCATGCCAGCTTCCATGAAAGCATCCAACTTAACTGCGATTTCGCGGTGTTCTTCCGGTGTCACCCAACCAACACAAGGAGCGGCACACTTTCCGATATCCCCTAGTAAGCACTGCCTTTTGCTGCGCTTAGCGCGCTGAAAATTGCCTTCGCTGCAGGAGCGAACAGGGAATACTTTTAGCAATACTTCGTAAGTATTACGAAGCGCCCACGCATTTGTGTATGGTCCGAAATACTTAAGCCCTGGTCGCTTCTCTTTGCGGGTTATAAATATTCGCGGAAATTCATCTTGCATCGATATTGCCAAGTATGGATAAGACTTATCGTCTTTAAACTGCACATTGTAAGTAGGCTGATATTGCTTAATCCATGAGAACTCCAAAGCCAGCGCTTCAAGTTCGGTCCCAACAATCGTCCAATCAACCCGAACCGCCTCATTAACCATGCGATGGGTTTTGCGAGCCAGATTAGATCCAAAGTAAGTAGTCAGACGATTCTTTAAATTCTTTGCCTTACCAACGTAGATAACTTTATCTTTTCCATTATAGAAACGATAAACACCCGGCAGTTCAGGTATCTCCTTCGGGCGATAACTTGCTGGATCAGCCATTTACTTTGCGGCAGCTTTTTTCTTTACTGGCGCACGATTGCTAGCCAGGATTTCGGCTAAGAAATGTCCGGTGTAACTAGCTTTTATCTTTGCCACATCTTCGGGAGTTCCCTCTGCGACGACGAATCCACCTCGGAAACCACCTTCTGGTCCCATATCAATAACCCAATCAGATGATTTGATTACATCAAGGTTGTGTTCAATTACGACGACGGTATTTCCCGAATCCACGAGGCGACTTAGGACACCGAGCAACTTGCTGACATCTTCAAAGTGCAATCCTGTTGTTGGTTCATCGAGTACGTAAATAGTGCGACCAGTGGAACGGCGTTGCAGTTCGGTCGCTAATTTCACACGTTGGGCTTCTCCCCCTGAAAGAGTTGGGGCAGATTGACCGAGACGGACGTAGCCAAGACCAACATCGCAAAGAGTCTTCAAGTACCGCGCAATTGTGGGAACTGATTCGAAGAAGGTATGAGCAATTTCAATCGGCATATCCAGTACTTCTGCAATTGTCTTTCCCTTGTAATGAACTTCTAAAGTTTCGCGGTTGTAACGTGCGCCATGGCAAACTTCACACGGAACATAAACATCTGGCAGGAAGTTCATTTCGATGGTAATTGTTCCGTCGCCAGAACAATTCTCGCAACGTCCGCCTTTTACGTTAAAAGAGAAACGGCCTTGCTGGTATCCCCGCACCTTTGCTTCAGTTGTCTCAGCAAATAGCGCGCGAACTTTATCAAAAACTCCAGTGTAAGTAGCTGGATTAGAGCGAGGAGTACGACCGATTGGAGATTGATCTACGTGAACAACCTTATCCAATTGGTCCACGCCTGTAACGGTACGGTGACGACCTGGAACTAGGCGAGCACCATTTAACTTATTGGCAAGAGTTGTGTAAAGGATGTCATTCACTAAGGTCGACTTTCCAGAACCACTTACTCCGGTCACTGAGACAAAAACACCAAGCGGGATATCAACCTCGACATCCTTTAAGTTATTCTCTTTCGCACCCTTTATGATTAATTTACGTTTTGGATCTATCGGGCGACGTTTAGCGGGAATTGCAATTGACTTTCTGCCTGACAAGTAAGCGCCAGTGATAGATTCTTTAGAGTTAATCAGATCTTCGTAAGAACCAGAGACCACAACTTTTCCACCGTGTTCGCCGGCACCTGGGCCAATGTCGACAATCCAGTCTGCAGTACGGATCGTTTCTTCATCGTGTTCAACAACAATTAAGGTATTGCCAAGATCGCGCAGGCGCGTCAGCGTTTCAATCAAACGTCTGTTATCACGTTGATGAAGTCCAATACTTGGCTCATCTAAAACATACAAAACGCCCACTAGCCCCGATCCAATTTGCGTTGCAAGACGAATGCGCTGGGCTTCGCCACCAGAGAGCGTTGCTGCAGGACGGGCGAGCGATAAGTAATCCAAACCAACATCAAGCAAAAATCCTAAACGAGCGTTGACTTCTTTCATTACTCGCTCTGCGATTTGTGCTTCTCGAGCGTTTAACGAGATCGATTTTAGAAATTCGGCACATTCTGAAATCGAGAGTTCACAGATCTCAGAGATGTTCTTATCGCCCACGGTTACTGCTAGATACTTCAGGCTTTAGGCGCGCACCGTTGCAGACGTTGCAAGGGATTTGGCGCATGTAAGACTCGTACTTTTCGCGTGAGTAATCGCTGTCTGTCTCATCATGCTTGCGATGAATAAACGGAATTACGCCTTCAAAACCTGATGAGTAATTACGGACGCGGCCATAGCGGTTCTTGTATTTAACATGAACTTCGTATTCGAAGCCATTTAGGATCGCCTCTTTGGCTTTTACAGATAACTTCTTCCAGGGATTATCTAGTGAGAACTTAACTTCCTCCGCTAGCGCTTCTAGCAAACGCAAGAAATAGTCATTTACATGTCCACTAGACCAAGGCGCGATTGCCCCTTCGTAGATTGAAAGGTTGTCATCCGGAATTATGAGTTCTTCATCAACTTCTAATTTGGTACCTATTCCGGAACACTCGGGACAAGCGCCAAATGGTGAGTTAAAAGAGAAGGAGCGCGGTTCTAGCTCTTCAAAAGATAAGTTGCAGTCATGGCATGCCAGATGTTCGCTGTAGGTGCGCTCTTTCTCTGTTCCTTTAGAGTCCACAAAATCTAAAAGTACGATGCCACTGGCTAGGCGCAGCGCGGTTTCGATTGAATCAGTAAGCCGTGACTTGGATTCAGCTTTGGCGGTTAGGCGATCGACTACTACTTCAATCGTGTGCTTTTCTTGCTTCTTTAGTTTTGGTGGCTCAGAAAGTGAAATAGTCTCGCCATCGACACGAGCGCGTGAATAGCCTTGGGTTACAAGTTCTGCGAATAGATCAACAAACTCGCCTTTTCGCTCGCGAATTACTGGGGCCAATACCTGAAATTTCGTGGTCGCTGGCATTGTAAGAATCTGATCAACAATTTGTTGTGGGCTCTGTCGCGAAACCGCTTTCTTGCACTTTGGACAGTGAGGACGGCCCGCACGAGCAAAGAGCAGGCGCAAGTAGTCATACACCTCTGTGATGGTTCCAACGGTTGAACGTGGATTTCGGTTTGTAGATTTCTGATCGATCGAAACCGCTGGTGACAGACCTTCGATGAAATCAACATCTGGCTTATCCATCTGCCCTAAGAATTGGCGCGCATAGGCAGAGAGTGATTCAACGTATCGTCGTTGACCCTCGGCAAAAATCGTATCGAAAGCGAGTGATGACTTTCCAGAACCTGAAAGGCCAGTAAAGACAATCAACGCTTCGCGAGGAAGTTCGATTGAAACATCGCGCAGGTTATGTTCGCGTGCACCACGTACGATTAACTTATCGATGCTCACTTAGATTCCCGCCTCGTCCATTCCACGTAACTCTTTCTTTAACTCTCTGATCTCATCGCGCAGACGAGCTGCAAGTTCAAATTGCAGATTAGATGCTGAGGAGCGCATCTGCTCAGTCAGGGAGCCTATCAAGGCAAGTAGTTCTTGGCGCGGTAGCGAAAGAACGGATTTGCTGTGGAAACCAAGATCTGGAACGGTGGTCTTGCCGCCCTTCTTCGACCTTGCACTGGCCAACAAATCATCTGTGTCATCACTCTCTCGCGCAATGGTGTCGGTGATGTCAGCAATCTTCTTACGAAGTGGTTGCGGATCTACGCCCCGTTCTAAGTTATAGGCAACTTGCTTGGCGCGGCGTCGATTAGTTTCATCTATCGCTTGAGCCATGGATTTTGTAATGTTATCTGCATACATATGAACTTCGCCGGATACATTTCGCGCAGCGCGGCCAATTGTTTGAATCAGGGAAGTTGCAGATCTTAAGAATCCTTCTTTATCAGCATCGAGAATCGCAACCAGTGAAACTTCCGGAAGATCTAGACCTTCGCGGAGTAAGTTAATTCCAATTAAAACGTCGTATTCACCAGTGCGTAGTTCTCTGAGCAGTTCTACTCGCCGAAGCGTGTCAACCTCTGAGTGAAGATAGCGAACTCGCACGCCACGTTCTTGCAAGTAATCAGTTAAATCCTCTGACATCTTCTTTGTCAGCGTGGTGACAAGAACGCGTTCATTGCGGGCAGCGCGGATATTGATCTCATTTAGAAGATCGTCAATTTGACCCTTAATCGGCTTGATAATGATCCCGGGATCAACAAGTCCCGTTGGGCGAATAACTTGCTCAACAACATCTCCATCAACCTTAGCCATCTCGTATTTGCCAGGAGTTGCTGAGAGAAATACTTTTTGACCAACACGTTCTAAGAATTCTGGCCATTTCAAAGGTCGGTTATCCATCGCACTGGGCAGACGGAAACCGTGTTCGACCAAAGTGCGCTTACGAGAGGCGTCGCCTTCAAACATTGCACCGATCTGCGGCACGGTTACGTGGCTTTCATCTATTACTAGCAAGAAATCTTCGGGGAAATAATCAAGCAGGCAATTTGGTGGCGAACCTGGTCCACGACCGTCAAGATGTCGCGAGTAGTTCTCGATTCCAGAGCAAAATCCTAACTGCTCCATCATTTCTAGATCAAAAGTTGTACGCATCTTCAAACGTTGCGCTTCCAAGAGCTTGCCCTGTTTCTCAAAGAGATTTAATTGAATCTGTAATTCATCTTGAATATCACTCATCGCACGCTTGATGGTCTCGGGGCCTGCGGCATAGTGAGTGGCTGGGAAAATATATATTTCAGTCTCATCACGCAGGATCTCACCCGTCAGCGGATGAAGCGTCATGATCTTCTCGATCTCATCACCAAACATTTCAATTCGGATAGCCAATTCTTCATACATTGGAATGATCTCAATAGTGTCACCGCGCACGCGGAATGTGCCACGTTCGAAGGCCATATCGTTTCTTTGATACTGAACATCCACAAAACGGCGCAGCAATTTGTTGCGTTCGATCTCATCGCCAACTTTTAGACGGATCATGCGATCTATATATTCTTGAGGAGTTCCAAGACCGTAGATGCAAGAAACGGTGGCTACCACGATTACATCGCGGCGAGTCAGAAGTGAATTTGTTGCCGAGTGGCGCAACCTTTCGACTTCATCGTTGACGCTCGAATCTTTCTCGATAAATGTATCTGTCTGCGGAACGTAGGCCTCAGGTTGGTAGTAGTCATAATATGAAACGAAATATTCGACAGCGTTGTTGGGCATCAATTCACGAAATTCATTTGCTAGTTGGGCAGCTAGCGTTTTATTTGGCGCTAAGACCAAAGTTGGGCGTTGCAAACGCTCTACTAGCCAAGCGGTGGTTGCCGACTTTCCCGTACCTGTTGCTCCTAAGAGGACGACATCTTGCTCGCCGGCGTTAATTCTTTTTACGATTTCTTCGATCGCCTGTGGCTGATCCCCCGCAGGAACGTAATCACTGATGACCTGAAAGGGTTCAACTTTGCGTTGCAGGTCAGAGATCGGGCGCATTTTCCTAGCCTACTTTGCTTGCCGCTGGTAAGTCCTCCCAAAGGTTTTCAACGCTACGCAGCAGCGCATCCTCATCGCCATCATTAATTATCACGTGATCGGCTTGCGCTTGGCGTTCTTCGCGGCTGGCTTGCGCTGCAATACGGCGCTCAATTTCAGAGATAAACATTCCCCTTTTGCGCAGACGTTCTTTACGGATTTCTAGATCCGCCTCTACTGTTATAACAAGATCGAAATTAGCTGCTGAGTTGCTTTCGACCAATAGTGGGATTTCATAAATCAGAGTCTCATCTGGTGCAAGATCTGCGACTACATTATTAAAAAGTTCCCGGACTCTTGGGTGGATTATTGCTTCTAGATCCGCCCTTGCTGAAGCATCTGCAAAAACAATCTCTGCCAGAGCTTTGCGATCGATATCTCCGTCTCGCAGGATAGATTCTCCAAAGCGAAGTAAGACTTCATCAAAGCCGTCACTTCCGCGTTCAATTGCTACTCGGGCTAATTGATCGGCATCGACAACGCGTGCTCCAAGTTCAGAGAAATACTGTGCAACCAGAGATTTTCCAGCACCAATTCCACCGGTCAGAGCAATGGTTCGCATAGCGCCAACTCTACCGCCGCCCAGATATTTACAGCATAAGAAAAGGGCCCATCCGAAGATGAGCCCTTTTCTTTTTTACTATTTATTCAGCAGCGACTTCTACGGCCTCTGCTGTTTCAGCTACATCAGGAGCAGCAGCATCGGCAGCCTTCGCTTCAGCCTTCTGCTTCTTATGTGCAAGGAAGCGGGTTTGTGCTTCCTGATATTGACGTTCCCATTCTTCGCGTTGTGAATCAAAGCCTGGCTTCCATTCCTGAGTATCAGGATCAAAACCTTCTGGGTAGATGAAGTTTCCTGCAGCATCGTAACGCGCAGCCATTCCATATTGAGTTGGATCGAATGCTTCGATCTCGACTTCATGTCCTTCATTGGCTTGCTTTAGAGATAGTGAGATGCGACGGCGTTCTAAGTCGATATCAATGATCTTTACAAATAATTCATCATCAACAGCTACAACCTGCTCAGGAATTTCAACGTGGCGTTCGGCCAACTCTGAAATGTGAACTAAGCCTTCGATTCCTTCGTGGACACGAATAAATGCACCGAACGGAACTAGCTTGGTTACAACACCTGGGACAACTTGGTTGATGGTGTGTGTGCGAGCAAATGCTTGCCATGGATCTTCTTGAGTTGCCTTGAGTGAAAGTGAAACACGCTCACGCTCAAAATCAACTTCGAGAACTTCTACGGTTACTTCATCGCCAACTTCAACGACTTCACCTGGGTGATCAATATGCTTCCAAGAAAGCTCTGAAACGTGAACTAGGCCATCTACGCCGCCTAGGTCAACGAATGCACCAAAGTTAACGATTGATGAAATCACACCAGTGCGTACTTGACCCTTTTGTAGCTGGTTCAAGAATGTTGTGCGTGACTCAGATTGCGTCTGCTCGAGGAAGGCGCGACGTGAGAGAACAACGTTGTTGCGGTTCTTATCAAGTTCGATAATGCGAGCTTCAACTTCCTTGCCAATGTAAGGAGTTAGATCACGGACGCGACGCATTTCAACAAGGGAAGCTGGCAAGAAGCCACGCAGTCCGATATCAACGATTAGGCCACCCTTAACAACTTCAATAACTGTTCCGACGACAACTTCGTCGCGCTCTTTCTTGCCTTCAATATCTCCCCAGGCACGCTCGTATTGTGCGCGCTTCTTAGAAAGTATTGTGCGGCCTTCTTTATCTTCCTTTTGTAGTACGAGCGCTTCAATGCGATCGCCTACCTTAACAATGTCATTTGGGTCCGCATCATGTCGGATTGAGAGTTCGCGGGAAGGAATTACGCCTTCAGTTTTGTACCCAATATCAAGAAGTACTTCTTCGCGATCTACTTGTACGACAGTGCCTTCGACTAAGTCGCCGTCATTGAAATTTCTAATTGTTCCTTCGATTGCTGCAAGAAAATCTGCGGCTGATCCGATGTCGTTAACTGCTACGACTGGTGATGATGTGCTCAAGTTGCTCCGTAGGGATAGAAAGTAATAGGGCACCAGAACCTTTCTGGTGAACGGGCGTAAGCGTACGGTTTTATGACTTATTAGGGCAAATCCTTGGACGAGGCAGGCGTAAACTAACGGCCAATGAAGCGCTATAGAGAGTTATTTGCATTTCCCAATGTTTGGGTCTTGGTTCTCTCCGCATTTCCGGCCCGAGTGTCCTATGGAATGGTCGCACTTGCGATTTTTTTCAAAACTGAAGATGCAACCGGATCAATTGCTGCAGCTGGTTTTGCAATAGGAATTAACTCTGTTGCAGGGGCTGCAACTGCAGGGCTGCGTGGCATGCTGATGGATAGATACGGGCAGAAATGGCCTCTTCGTATCTTCGTGCCTGGTTATGCGGGCATGATGTTGATTTTAAATACAATGGAAAATCGTAACGGGATATTAATAGCAGCATTCATTATGGGTATTTCCGCTCCCCCAATAAATCTCTCAGTTAGGCCCTTGTGGCGCGATGTCGTTCCTAAAGATTTTCTAAGAACTGCATACGCAGTCGATACCTCCGTAATGAGTTCGGCTGGAGTTTTAGGGCCAGTCATAGCAACTTCATTGGCTCTTTCCTCGCGACCCGGAAGTCCATTAGTTGTAGCCGCAATTTTTATGCTGATCGGTGGTGGTGGGTTAGCAATTACTAAAGTTTCACGCGACTGGATACCTGAGAAAAAAGAAGATAATCACATATCACTATGGCGAAATAAGGCTATTCAGTTACTAATGATCGAAGGTTGCTTCATTGGTTTTGGTTGGGGCGTCTTTGATGTTGCTGTGCCAGCGTTTGCAACGCTAGAGGATGTTCCGCATAGAACCGCCTGGATATTGGCGGCGATGGGAATAGCCAACATTATTGGTGGGTTACTTGGTGGGCTAGTTTCCAAGAAAGTTAGTGCCCTAAAAGCGATGCGCATTACCTACTTTGTATGGATTTTTATTTCTATTCCAATTGTCTTTACCTATCCAGGTTGGTCGATGGTTATCGCGGCTACCTTCCTAGGTTTAGTAGGAGGCACTATCCAAGTTTTCTACTGGGAAGTTATGGAAGCGGTTCGTCCAAAGGGATCTGCCGTTGGCATGATGGGTTGGATTTGGACAGTCGAAGGAACATTGATGTCGATTGGCGCTGCAGCCGGTGGGTGGATCGCTGAAGAATTCTCGCCACGATTCGCACTTTCAATTACCTGCTTAACAATAATTACAGGTTTCATAATTCTTACATTAGGTAGAAAACGTTTAGCTGCAGCAGACCGCATACCCACAGAAGAAGAAGACCTTGCGGCAATGTCTGATAATTTACCAACGACTAAATAAATATCTTTAGTGGGCCGCTTCATTCCAGCTAGCACCAATTCCAACGCTGACATCTAAGGGCGCTTTGAGCGGATATGCAGCGCCCATCTCACGACGTACTAATTCAGTAACAGTTTCTTCTTCCCCTGCGACTACTTCCAAAATAAGTTCATCATGCACCTGCAAGAGTAGGCGAGACTTAAATCCCCCAGCAGTTAAAGCTCTCTGCACATTAAGCATCGCCAGCTTAATGATGTCGGCAGCCGATCCTTGGATTGGTGCATTTAGCGCCATGCGTTCGGCAATCTCACGTCGCTGGCGATTATCGTGAAGTAAGTCAGGCAAGTAACGACGCCGACCCATCACGGTTTCGGTGTAACCAACTTTTCGGGCTTCTTCAACAACGATCTTTAAATAATCGCGAATGCCACCAAAACGAAGAAAGTATCTATCCATTAAATCTTGGGCAGCCGGGGGTGATAAATCTAATTGCGCGGCCAGTCCGTAGGAACTTAAACCGTATGCCAGTCCGTAAGACATCGCCTTAATTTGTCGGCGCATTTCGGAGTCGACTTCATTTGCCTTGACACCAAAGACCAATCCGGCGACAGTCGCGTGCAAATCTTCGCCCGTTTCAAATGCGGCCAATAGACCAGCATCACTAGATAAGTGCGCCATGATTCGCATTTCGATCTGACTGTAATCAGCGGTTAGAAGCCCAACATAACCTTTACCCGCGATGAAATTGTTTCGGATGCTACGACCCTCTTCGGTGCGAACAGGAATATTTTGTAAATTCGGTCCGACTGAGGATAAGCGTCCTGTTGCTGCAACGGTTTGAGCAAAGTGGGTATGGATGCGACCATCATCGGCAATTTCTGCAATTAGCCCTTCGACTGTTGTACCGAGCTTCTTCGTCTCACGGATACGAAGAAGAGATTCAAGCAATGGGTGCTTGGTCTTTTCAAAGAGCCAATTGAGGGCCTCGGCATCGGTTGTAAAACCAGTTTTTATCTTCTTTGTTTTTGGCAATCCAAGTTCATCAAATAGAACCACTTGTAATTGCTTGGGCGAGGCGACATTGAATTCGTGTCCTGCGGCTGCATGTGCCAACTTGGTCTCGCGCGCTACCTCACCTTCAAAGAACGTGGCTAACTTTTCTAGCCCGCTACGATCAACAGAGATTCCGCGATGTTCCATGATCGCCAAGATCTGCGCGATGGGAAGTTCTAAATCGGTGAAAAGTTTTAGAACTCCTCGATCAGACATCTCTGTTTCTAGAGATTTACGCAACGTGAAAAGCGAAGCGGCACTGGAAAGTAGCGACTGCTCGGGGCTGCTCTTATCAATTCTTGCGCCATCGCCCCAGCGCTCTAGAAGGTCACTTAGCTCTTGCGCGCGAACACCTGGATTTACCAGGTAAGCCGCAAGTGAAGTATCAAATACAACGCCGTCTAATAAATTCTCTCGCGCTAATTCTTTAGCATCATGCATGATTTTCTTAATTGAAACATCTTGCGCCCAATCGCCCATGCTTGATGAGTGAACTAAGTGCACGTCAATTGGCGAAAATGCCACCGCGTAGCGATGCAGTTTTGCATCCTGCATCTCATAAGCAATTGCGATTTCACCCGTGTGTGAGGCGATCCGAGCAGAAATCTCGTTCGCAGTTATAGTTCCACCTTCTATCTGTGGCGAGAAGAGTGTGAACTCTTCAACTTCGATCTCCTTAGAAGCAACGGAGGTTGCATTCAAAATTGGTTTTAGGCGATCTTTTAGGGTTCGAAACTCTAATTGTTCAAATAACTTAGTTAAGTCTGCCTCGACAACTCCGGACCATGACAATAAATCTAGATCTAAATCCACAGGTGCATCATGAACTAACTGAGTAAGTTCGCGATTGCGGATTACGTTATCGATGTTATCGCGCAGTGACTGTCCAACTTTTCCACCAACTTGATCTACATTGGATAGCAATTCTTTGAGCGAGCCGTAATCAACAATCCATTTGGCAGCGGTCTTTTCCCCAACGCCAGGTATCGAAGGCAAGTTATCACTTGGGTCACCGCGCAACGCCGCAAAGTCTGGATATTGATCTGGGGACATACCGTATTTCTCTTGCACGGCACCTGGTGTCATGCGTGCCATTTCTGAGACTCCGCGCTTGGGATAGAGAACCGTTGTTTTCTCAGTTACAAGCTGGAAACTATCTCTATCACCGGTACAGATCAGAACGTCCATTCCATCTTTTTCTGCCCGTTTTGTGATTGTGGCTATTAAGTCATCGGCCTCATAGCCTTCAATCGCAAATTGCGAAATTCCGAATCCGGTTACTAGATCGTTGAGATACGACATCTGCGAACGAAATTCGTCTGGAGTCTTTGCGCGGTTAGCTTTATATTCGGGAAAAATATCGGTTCTAAATGTCTTGCGAGAGACGTCAAATGCCACAGCAACATGGGTTGGTTCTTCATCCTTCAAAAGTGAGATCAACATTGTGGCAAATCCATATATTGCATTCGTATGTTGCCCTTGCGCAGTGGTGAAATTCTCAGCCGGAAGTGCGAAGAAGGCGCGATATGCCATCGAGTGGCCATCTATCAGAAGTAAACGGCCTTTGCTCATGGCTGCATCCTAGGGAACAAGTTACTATTTCTAACTATGACGCAACCAGAAAATACTCCTGACTTCCTTGAATTAATCCGCGAACGCGGAAGTGGTGCACTCGATAAGAAGATGGGTATCGAAATATTAGAAGCCTCCCCCGAACGACTTGTGGGACGGATGCCGGTAGAAGGAAATACCCAGCCAATCGGCTTATTACATGGTGGCGCAAATGTTGTTCTGGCAGAGTCATTAGGTTCAATCGGAACTCAACTTACATGCCGGGCCAAATCGCCAGCATTGTTGGCGTTGATATCAATGCCACACATCACAAATCTGCGACTTCTGGATTTGTAACTGGTGTTGCCACAGCGGTCTCGCTTGGAAAAACTCTATGCGTTTATGAGATCGTGATTACTAACGATCAGGGACAACGCACATGTTCAGCCAGAATCACTTGCATGATCCTCGCTGATAAATAACTGATTTAGTGTGCGCCAGTACCGAGGTAAGCCTCGCGTACTGCTGGATCGTTAAGTAAATCTGAAGCCTTGGCTTCCTTAACAACATTTCCAGTTTCTAGAATGTATGCACGGTGGGCGCGCTGTAGAGCTTGCTGTGCATTCTGCTCAACTAGAAGAATTGTTACGCCAGTCTTATTGATCTCGGTAATAATGCGGAAAATGTTGGCAATCATCTGTGGAGCAAGTCCCATCGAAGGCTCATCGAGCAACAAGACCTTAGGCCGTGCCATAAGTGCGCGACCAATTGCCAGCATCTGCTGTTCTCCGCCTGAAAGAGTTCCACCTGCCTGAGAAGTACGTTCTTTCAAACGTGGGAAGAGCGTGTAAACCTTCTCAAGATCCTGGGCCATCTCACTCTTGCGATCATGACGATGGAACTTTCCCATTTCTAGGTTTTCCAAAACAGTCATTCCAGGGAAAATTCCGCGACCCTCAGGTGCTTGTGAAAGTCCTAGATCCACGCGCTTGTGCGCAGGTACGCTTGAAATATCTTCACCGTTAAATATGATCTGCCCACTCGTGGATGGGCGCAGGCCAGAAATGGTCCTAAGCATCGTTGTCTTTCCGGCACCGTTTGCACCGATGAGCGTGACAATTTCACCTTCATTTACAACAATTGATACGCCTTTAATCGCTTCAATCTTGCCGTAGTGAACATGTAGATCTTTAACTTCAAGACGCATCTGCAGGTACTCCTAGGTAAGCCTCGATTACGCGAGGGTCATTTTGAACTTCAGCTGGTGTTCCATCAGCGATCTTGGTTCCGAAATCCAGAACTACAACTCGATCAGATATTCCCATAATCAGAGACATATCGTGTTCGATCAAAAGAACGGTGTAACCAGCATCGCGCACCTTCTTGATGGTCGCTGCTAATTCAACTTTTTCTTGCGGGTTAAATCCGGCAGCTGGTTCATCGAGCAAGAGCAATTTAGGCGATGTGCCAAGTGCACGAGCAATTTCGAGGCGACGCTGCACACCGTATGGCAAATTCTTTGCCAAGCGATCTGAGTATTCGTCAATGCCGATGAATTTAAGAACTTCGAGTGCCTTTTCGCGATGCTCGCGTTCTTCACGTCGAGCACGAGGTGTACCAAAAAGTGAGCCAACAAGACCGGTCTTCTTATGTACATCGGTTGCTGTGATGACGTTTTCTAAAGTCGTCATATCACCGAATAGGCGAATATTTTGAAAGGTACGTGCAATTCCAAGACCAGTTATCTTAAAACGCTTGCGTCCGGCCAAGTTAAGACCATCAAAGGTAACTGTTCCTGAAGTTGCTTGGTAAACGCCGGTGATTACGTTAAAGACTGTTGTCTTGCCCGCTCCGTTTGGCCCAATAAGAGCAAGGATCTCGCCCTCTTTAACTTCAATATTTACTTCATTTAGCGCCGTTACTCCACCAAATTTCATGGTGAGGTTTTCTAACTTCAATAGAGTCTTAGACATTATTTTGTCGCTCCTTTGGCAAGAACAGCCTTTTCGCGCTTCTTACGAGGCAAGAGTCCATCCGGGCGGAAGTTCATGACTACTACTAAAACAAGCCCAAAGACAAGCAGGCGAGCATCTGAAATGAATCTAATGCGATCAGGAAGATATCCCAAGATCACACCACCGAGGATGACTCCCCATATATTTCCAATTCCTCCAAAGACCACACAGGCCAGGATGAGAATGGAAACGTTTAGAGTAAACATTTCAGGTGCGATGTAAAGGTTTTTAGATGCATAAAGAACGCCGGCTGCTCCACCAATTGCAGCACCAAGTGTGAAGGACCAGATCTTGTATTTCAAAGTAGCAACGCCCATAAGCTCTGCGGCATCTTCATCTTGACGAATTGCTTCCCATGCGCGACCTGGGCGACGAACGCTCAGGCGACGAATCATCCAGATGGTTAACAAGATCATTACCAGAACAACCCAGAAGAAAACCTTCTGATCGTCGAGTTTAAATTTAAGAGGTCCAATATCTGGAGGCATCGGAACGTTTGCAATACCGTTGGGACCCTTACTCCACGATGAATTGAGAAGTACAAGGCGAACAATTTCACCAAAACCTAAAGTCACAATTGCTAAATAATCTCCACGCAAACGCAAAGTTGGTAGACCGAGAAGCACACCAGCCAACATCGCAAATGCGATTCCGAATGGCATGATTTCCCAGGTATTTAAACCTGTATTTGTACCCATTATCGCCATTGTGTATGCACCAATTGCAAAGAAGGCCACATAACCAAGATCGAGCATTCCTGATTTACCAACAACAATATTTAGACCAAGGGCCATTAATACGAAAATCGCAACTGGGTAAACAATCACCGCATCAAATGCTGCAATCGGAGTCGCTAGAATCGAGCCCCCAGCGAATGGCAATAGACCAGCTAAGAAAATAGATGTAATAGCAATCGCTACTCGTGCTGGTCGCCCTGAGCGCTCCCAAATTCCCGCGCCCCAATCGCGCAAGTTCCAGTAATTTCTAATTTTCATAATTTATGCCCTCGTTGTCTGAACAGCTTCACCAAATAAACCATTTGGCTTGAATAGGAGGACTAGGACTAAGACAATAAAGACGGTGACAGCCTTCCATTGGGTGCCAAGGACTGCTGATGCATAAACTTCAAGCAGCCCCAAGAATAACCCGCCATAGAAGGCTCCGCGGATATTTCCAATTCCACCTAGGACCGCAGCAGTAAAGGCTGCCATACCCATTGTGAAACCAATATTGAATTTGGTGTATTCAAAGACGGTTATATAGAAGAAGCTGGCCGCACCGGTTGCTAAGCCACCAACTAGGAATGTTGCTGTAATAACGCGGTTTAGGTTGACGCCCATTAGTTTGGCGGCGTCTTCGTTCATTGATACCGCACGGATTGCTTTGCCCATTCGCGATAACTTAACAAATCGCTCAAGAATAAAGTAAATGCCTGCCGCAGCAATAATAGTAATTACTGTATCGAGGCGGATATTTGCGCCCCAGATTTCAGTCAAAATAATTTTTTCAAGTACTCGCGGTGAGCCAACGGGACGTGAATCAGTTAACAAGCGCATGACTTCCTGCAAAACAATAGAAATGCCGATTGCTGAAATCAATGTCGCTAGACGATTCGTGCCCCTCATGCGCAGGCGACGATAGGCCACAAATTCAACGAACACTGCAGTTAGGCCAGCTACAAACATTGACATCAAAAGACTTGTTATTAAGACTAGAGCCAGCTTGCCGCCTGTGGCCGGCTCAGAAACTTGTGTGTAATGAAAAATATCGCGCGATGTGATGACGGTACCGAAGGTACCCCACATGAAAATCTCAGAGTTTGCAAAGTTGATCATTCGTAGAACGCCGTAAACCATTGTGTACCCGAGCGAAATCAACACATAGATGAAACCTAGTGCGACTCCTGCGATCGTAAGGGCCCAGAACTGATCAATCAGTACTGCAAACATTTGTCTCCTTCATGAACTTCAATGTGACCATTCTATGCGGTCAGTTTACGCAAGTGGTGGGTGCTTCGTTTCTCCAATTAAAGAGAGCTAAAGCACCCACCAACCCGTAATGCGTAAGGTATTACTTACTTGATAATACCTGTGTTAACTAGAACGCCATCTTTTGTTGTGAAACCAGCAAATAGTCCGTATGAAATGTCGCCATTTGCATCGAACTTAATTGTGTTTCCAGAGACGCTCTTGCCGCTGTAGGCCTTGACATACTTGAGCATTGCTGCGCGAGTTGTCTTTCCAGCCTTGATTCCTGAAAGCAAGATATTTGCAGCATCGAATGATTCAACTGAGTAAACACCAGATGAAACGCCCATTTGCTTCTTGTAATCTGCTTCAAGTGCTGCGCTGATACCAGAAAGTCCGCCCACACCAGTGACACGTGATCCTTCAGCAGATGCTCCCGCAAGCTTTGGGAATTCCTGGTTGAAGACTCCGTCGCCGCCAGCGAAGATCGCCTTTGAACCTGAGTCACGTAGCTGCTTGATGAATACAGCAGCCTGGCTGTAGTAGCCAGTGTAGATAACAACATTTGCATCAGATGTCTTGATCTTTGCAATTGTTGGGCTGAAGTCTGTTGTTGTGTTTGGAACTGAGTCAGTTCCAACTACAGATGCGCCAGCAACCTTCTTAAGACCTGACCAGTTACAAAGCCAGCCAAAGGCACAGCGTATGAAGACTGGTCATCGAAGATAAATACCTTTGCGTTTGTTACTCCCTTTGTTGCGTACTTAGCCAACGCTGGACCCTGAAGGTCATCTTTTCCAACTACACGGTGGAAAACTGGTCCGCCGAAGTCAGGTGATGTTGGGTCTGTGATTGATACGCGAGTTGCTGAAGGAGAGATCATTACTAGTGATCCAGCCTTGTAGTAAGGGAGTGAAGCGATTGTTGCACCTGAGTAAGCAGGTCCTACAACGCCAAGAATGCTCTTGTTTGAACCAACGCCTGGAGCAACTGTTGATGCAACAGCTGGATCTCCTTGATCATCAACTGAAACAATTTTGATCTTGATTGTTGGGTTCTTCTTCATGAAAACCTTTGCTGCATACTTCACAGCATTTTGCTCGTCAGTACCAGTTGAGGCTTCTCCACCAGAAAGTGGACCTTGGTATGCGATTGTGTAAGTCTTTGTTGCTGCTGATGCTGTTGTTGATGCAAATGCGCCAAAAGCTAGCGCAGCTGCGGCAACGAGAGCAGCAGAAGCTTTGATCTTCTTGTTCATGTATTGCCTTCCTGTTTTTTCTTTCATGTGTCCCGGGACAGGGAGGTTGGAAGTCTAAAGCCAGGCCTGAGATCTATCAACCAGAGGTTGAGCGTGAATTTGTAAAGGTTTGGTTACTTTTCGATCAGGTTTTTTAGACCTATCGGCCAGGAACGGCATCCGGGGAAATGACCGCTTCAGCGACCTGTTTCATCGTCAGGCGGCGATCCATAGCCGCCCTTTGAATCCAGGAAAACGCCTCCGGCTCGGAGAGATTGAGAGCTTGCATCAATATTCCTTTAGCCCGATCGATTGTCTTACGCGTCTCAAGTCGTTCATGCAGGTCGGCAACTTCATCGGCCAAACTTCGCATCTGCAAATGTCTGCTAATTGCAATTTCAATAGCGGGAACCAAATCACCAATTGAAAATGGCTTTACAACATAAGCCATGACGCCAGCATCGCGTGCTCGTTCTACAAGTTCGCGCTGTGAAAATGCTGTCAGCATCAGTACCGGAGCGATTCCAATTATTTTTTCAGCGGCGGAAATACCGTCAAGGACTGGCATCTTCACATCGAGAATTGCTAAATCTGGTTTATGTAATTGTGCGAGTTCAATTGCTTGCGCGCCATCTGATGCTTCTGCAACAACTTCGTAGCCAGCCTCAATTAACATCTCAACTAAATCCATGCGAATTAGCGCTTCATCTTCGGCAACCAAAATTCTGATTGCAGGATTTGTATTGGCGCTAGTGGTGCTCATGTGCCTCGAGTCGGATTCGAACCGACACTATGCAGTGTTTGAGACTGCCCTCTCTACCGTTGGAGTACCGAGGCGTTCTTATTTGTTTTCTTTCAGAGCGAATCTTAACGGTAGGCAGGAGCTGCGCCACCCACGGCATCGCCTACGCGGTGAACGCGCATCGCATTGGTTGATCCCGGAATTCCCGGAGGTGAGCCAGCCACGATCACAACAAGTTCGCCCTCAGTGCACCGCTTACTATTCAATAGCAATGCATCTGCTGCCATAACCATCTCGTCGGTATGTTTAACCATCGACGTTAACTCAGGCTCTACTCCCCAGTCCAGCGCCATTCGGTTATAGGTTCCAACTTCTGGGGTGAATGCCAAGATAGGAATTGGTGAACGCAGACGAGCAGTGCGTCGTGCTGAGTCACCAGATTGTGTAAAAGTAACTAGATATTTCGCGCCAACAATTGCACCAACTTCAGTTGCCGCTTTGGTAATCGCGCCACCTTTTGTCTTCGGCGTTGATTTCATCGGGCGAATCATGTCCATTCCACCATGTTCGGTGTGCGAAATAATGCGCGCCATAGTTTGAACTGCCTCAATTGCAAATTCGCCAACAGATGTTTCACCAGAAAGCATCAACGCATCAGCGCCATCGAGTACCGCATTGGCACAGTCAGTTGCTTCGGCGCGGGTCGGACGCGAATTTGTAATCATTGAATCCAGCATTTGCGTGGCCACGATCACCGGCTTAGCCGCTTCGCGCGCTAACTCGATGCAATGCTTTTGAACCAAAGGTACTTCTTCAATCGGCAGTTCAACGCCCAAATCGCCTCGTGCAACCATGATGCCATCGAAGGCGTTTACTATGCCTTGAAGATTAGCAACAGCTTGCGGCTTTTCGATTTTTGCGATGACTGGAATGCGAATTCCAATTTCGTCCATGATGCGATGCACATCAACAATGTCATCGGCGCTGCGTACAAAGGATAAAGCGATGAAATCAGCCCCGGCTTTTAAGCCCCAGCGAAGATCATCCATATCTTTTTCAGATAGCGCAGGAACCGAAACGGCAACGCCAGGTAAATTAATTCCCTTGTTATTGCTCACTGCGCCAGGCTCGATCACCTTGGTTACAACATCGTTTCCTTTTACTTCAACAACTTCGACAGTTACTTTTCCATCATCGATCAGGATGCGATCTCCTGGCTTGCAATCCCCTGGCAACCCTTTGTAGGTAGTACCAACGCGTTCCTTTGTACCTTCTACTTCATCAGTTGTGATTGTGAAAACATCTCCACGGGCCAAATCATGTGGTCCGGCTTTAAATCTTGCTAAACGAATCTTTGGACCTTGCAAATCGACCAAGATAGCGATCGGAACTCCGGCCTCCTTGGCGGCTTGGCGTACTCGATCAAGACGTGCTTGATGCTCTGGATGCCCGCCGTGAGAAAGATTTAGCCGCGCCATATTCATTCCGGCTGCAATTAACTCCTGAACTTTTTCTGGAGAATCAACTGCGGGACCCATTGTGCAAACAATCTTCGCGCGACGCATGTGGCTACCTTATCTAATCGTTATTAATACCGGATAGTTCGTCGAACTTTTCAAGTGAATTTAAATGAAATTAATCGCTTTAAACCACCAATGAGCGATCAGTCGGCTCGATTGGCGCAGGAAGTTGCGTTTGCCCCTCGAGATGCTTATCTACTCCTGCTGCAGCGCTACGACCTTCAGCGATAGCCCAAACAATAAGGGACTGTCCGCGGCCAGCATCTCCGGCCACAAAAACTCCTTCACTGGTACTTTGATAATCGCCATCTCGTTTAATATTTCCGCGCTCATCTAACTCAACTTCGAGTTGTTCAAGAAGAACAGATTTTTCTGGACCAGTAAAGCCCATGGCCAAGAAAACGAAATCGGCAGGTAGTTCTTTTTCGGTTCCTGGAACTGGTTCAAACTTTCCGTTAGTGAACTCTGTCTCAACTATTTTCAGCGCCTTCAGATTGCCATTTCCGTCGCCGATGAACTCTTCAGTGCTAACCGCGAAGATTCGGTTATCGAGTTCTTCATGTGCAGAAGAGACGCGATAGATCATCGGGTAGGTAGGCCAAGGTTGTCCGCTTGGTCGCTCTTCTGTTGGGCGCGGCATAATTTCTAGTTGTGTAACACTGGCTGCGCCTTGTCGAATAGAAGTACCTAAACAATCCGCGCCGGTGTCTCCCCCACCAAGAATTACCACGTGCTTGCCCGCGACGTTTATATCTGGATTAGTTACTTCACCGAGAGCTTGCTTATTTCCCCAAGGTAAGAACTCCATCGCTTGATAAACGCCCTTATTTTCCCGACCTTTAATTGGCAAATCACGCCATTGGGTGGCACCGATTGCTAGAACAATTGCGTTGTACTTTCTACGTAGATCAGCGCCCGTTAACTCGACTCCCACATTAACTCCTGGGCGGAAACGAGTTCCTTCTTTCTCCATCTGATTCAGGCGACGATCAAGAACGCTCTTCTCCATTTTAAACTCGGGAATTCCATAGCGTAAAAGCCCACCAATTTTATCTGCGCGCTCGTAAACCACAACGGTATGTCCGGCACGAGTCAGTTGCTGTGCTGCGGCAAGTCCCGCAGGACCAGAACCAATGACTGCAACTGTTTTTCCAGTCAGACGATCAGGTGGCAATGGTTTTACATTTCCGGCGCCAAATGCTTCTTCAATAGTGCGAAGTTCTACTTGTTTAATTGTTACAGCATCAGCGTTAATTGCTACTACGCAAGCAGTTTCGCAAGGCGCCGGACAGAGACGACCAGTAAATTCTGGGAAGTTATTTGTGGCGTGAAGTCGCGCCATCGCTTCTTCCTTATCACCGCGCCACATTAAATCGTTCCATTCTGGAATTAGATTTCCGAGCGGGCAACCCTGGTGGCAGAAAGGAATTCCGCAATCCATGCAGCGCCCTGCTTGCTTCTGCAGATGCTCCAGGCTTTGCGGTTCATAAACTTCCTGCCAATCTTGAATGCGAACATCGATTGGTCGACGCTTTGGCAACTCACGTGGAGTTGTCATAAATCCTCTTGGATCAGCCATTTGCCGCAACCTCCATCACATATTGATCAACAGGTAAGCCATCTTTGGTCGCTCGCTCTATTGCTGCAAGTACCCGCGCATAATCACGCGGCATCACAAGAGAGAATCGGCTTAGTGAAGCTGGCCAATCCTTTAACAATTCTGATGCGACTTCAGATCCGGTTTCAGCATGGAATGCAGAAACATAACCCTTGAGTGCATCTTTCTGATCTTCCGGAACGGCCAAAATATCCACCATCTCTGGGTTTACAAGTGCTGGAATCAAATCGAGTACAAATGCGCGACCACCAGACATACCGGCAGCAAAATTGCGACCAGTGCGGCCAAGAACAACAACTGCGCCACCTGTCATGTATTCGCAACCGTGATCGCCGATTCCTTCAACAACAGCAGTGGCTCCAGAGTTTCGAACGCAGAATCGCTCGCCCACTAGTCCACGAATAAATATCTCACCTGAAGTTGCTCCATAACCAATTACATTTCCGGCAATTACGTTTTCATTAGAGGCAAAAACTGCACGCTCATCAGGACGCAGGACAACTCGGCCACCTGAAATTCCTTTGCCGACATAGTCATTACTATCACCGTAGAGTCGAAGCGTTATTCCACTTGGTAGGAATGCTCCTAGCGATTGACCTGCCGAACCTCGCAGAGTTACATCAATTGTTCCCGCCGGCAAGCCATCTGCACCATAACGGCGAGTGACTTCTGCTCCCAACATTGTTCCTACAGTGCGGTTTACGTTGCGCACCGGAAGATCAATACGAACTGGCTCGCCTTTTTCTAATGCAGGCGCCGATAGTGAGATCAATTGATTATCGAGGGCCGCGGCAAGTCCATGATCTTGGAATGTTGTTCGATACAAAGGTGAATCAACATCTGGGCGGACCAACAGCGGTGCCAGATCCAATCCACTTGCCTTCCAGTGGTTTACCGCATCACGAGTGTCAAGAAATTCAACGCGACCAATCGCTTCTTGCAGTGTTCGCATACCGAGCTTCGCCAAAATTTCGCGAACTTCCTCGGCGATATATTCAAAGAAAGTTTCTACGAATTCAGGCTTACCAGTAAATTTCTTACGCAACTCAGGGTTTTGAGTAGCCACACCAACTGGGCAAGTATCTAGGTGACAGACCCGCATCATTACGCATCCAGATACAACTAGCGGCGCAGTTGCGAAACCGTATTCTTCGGCCCCAAGGAGTGCCGCGATTACAACGTCGCGACCTGTTTTTAATTGGCCATCTGCTTGAACAACGATTCGATCACGCAAGCCATTTAGCAATAACGTCTGCTGCGTTTCGGCCAAACCAAGTTCCCAAGGCGCACCTGCATGCTTTAGCGAAGTAAGTGGTGATGCACCGGTTCCACCATCGTGACCAGAAATGAGGACCACATCGGCATGTGCCTTCGATACACCCGCAGCAACTGTTCCGACACCGACTTCGGCAACTAACTTCACGTGGATACGCGCATTCTTATTGGCATTTTTTAAATCGTGGATTAGCTGCGCTAGGTCTTCGATTGAATAAATATCATGATGCGGAGGTGGTGAAATCAGACCTACACCCGGAGTTGAGTAACGAACTTTTGCAATCCATGGATAAACCTTGTTGCCCGGTAATTGGCCACCTTCGCCAGGTTTTGCACCTTGTGCGATCTTGATTTGAATGTCATCGGCATTTACTAAGTAATTACTTGTAACGCCGAATCGCCCACTGGCAACTTGTTTAATCGCACTTCGTTTGGAATCCCCATTCGCCATCGGAATGTTGCGATCTGGATCTTCTCCGCCCTCACCTGTATTGGATTTTGCTCCCAATCGATTCATGGCGATGGCCAAAGTTTCATGGGCTTCCTGCGAAATTGAACCGTATGACATCGCACCTGTAGAAAAACGTTTCATAATCTCAGTTATTGGTTCTACTTCATCGATTGATATAGCGGGACGTTCTGCATCATTGAATGCAAAGAGTCCACGTAAAGTCATTAGAGATTTACTTTGTTCATCAACCTTGCTGGTGTAACGCTTGAAGATGTCATATCGCTTTGAGCGAGTGGAATGCTGTAGCGCAAATACTGTCTCAGGATTAAATAGATGTGGTTCGCCATCGCGGCGCCACTGGTATTCCCCGCCAATTGGTAGGCGCTTGCTTCCCGGAATTTCTCCACCCGGTGGATAAGCGATGTGGTGTCGGGCGATAGTTTCCTCAGCGATTAAGTCCAGACTAATTCCACCTAAGCGAGAGGTTGTTCCTACGAAATATTCGTCAACAACTTCTTGGGATAAGCCGATCGCTTCAAAAACTTGCGCTCCGGTATATGAAGCGATTGTTGAAATTCCCATTTTTGACATAACTTTGAGAACACCTTTTCCAAGGCTCTTGATTACGTTGCGAACTGCCTTCTCGGGAGTTATTCCGGTTATTACGCCTTGCAGGACCAAATCTTCTGCCGATTCCATTGCGAGATAAGGATTTACCGCAGCGGCGCCGTAGCCAATTAGAAGTGCGACATGGTGAACTTCTCGAACATCTCCGGCTTCAACGACAAGACCAACTTGTGTGCGAGTTTTTTCACGGATTAAATGATGATGTACAGCCGCGGTGAGCAAGAGTGAAGGGATTGGAGCATCTTCGGCATCACCATTGCGATCAGAGAGAACAATTATGTGAGCACCCGCAGCAATTGCATCCGAGACTTCACGTTTGATTTCTTCCAAACGAGTCTGCAGAGTGTTTCCGTCACCAGAAACCGGAAAGAGTCCGCGTACGACATAGGCCTCTAGCTCTGGGTATTCATCATCAACATTTACGTGAATGATCTTTGATAGCTCATCGTTATCGATAACTGGGAACGCCAAAGAAATTTGACGACAAGATTCTGGACCTGGGTCTAATAAATTGTGCTCTGGTCCAATTGATCCGCCCAAACTTGTAACCAATTCTTCGCGAATAGCATCAAGTGGTGGGTTAGTGACCTGTGCGAAAAGCTGTGAGAAGTAATCAAATAACAAACGTGGTTTCTCAGATAGCGCTGCTATCGGAGAATCGGTACCCATTGAACCAAGGGCTTCCATACCGTTTTTCGCCATCGGCGTTAATAAAATACGTAACTCTTCTTCGGTGTATCCGAATGCACGTTGGCGACGCACAACTGATGAGTGCGGATAAACGATGTGTTCTCTAGATGGCAGATCACTTAACTTCATCATTCCGTCTTCAAGCCATTTCCCGTAAGGGGCGCTGTCGGCTAATGAATCTTTAATCTCATCATCTTCAATAATTCGACCAGCCTCAATGTCTACCAGGAACATCTTGCCTGGCTGCAGGCGACCTTTACGAACGATCTTTTCTGCAGGGAAATCTAATACGCCAACTTCGGATGCAAGTACGACTAGTCCATCATCGGTAACCCAAAAACGCGAAGGACGAAGACCATTGCGATCAAGTACTGCACCAACTTGATGGCCATCAGTAAATGTCACACACGCTGGTCCATCCCACGGCTCCATTAGGGATGCGTGAAAAGCATAAAAATCGCGGCGCTTCTGCGACATGGTTGTGTGATTCTCCCAAGCTTCAGGAATCATCATCAAAACTGAATGCGGAAGTGAGCGTCCACCAAGATAGAGAAGTTCTAAAACTTCATCGAAGGATGCTGAATCACTGCCTGACATTTCCACGATTGGAAATAACCGATTCAAATCTCCCGGAATTAACTCACTTGCTAGCAATGATTCGCGTGCTCGCATCCAATTTCGATTGCCTTTAACAGTGTTAATTTCACCGTTGTGGGCAATGAAGCGATAAGGGTGAGCAAGAGGCCATGACGGGAATGTATTGGTAGAAAAACGTGAATGCACAAGCGCTAAAGGCGACACAACGCGTTCATCGCTTAAGTCAGGGAAAAATTCTTCGAGCTGGCCGGTGGTAAGCATTCCCTTGTAGACAATTGTTTGGGATGAAAGTGAAGGGAAGTAAAGTTCAAGTGCGTGCTCAGCACGCTTGCGCAAGCAAAACGTTAAACGGTCTAATTCAATTCCGATTTCTTTATTTTTGCCTGCCAGAAAGAGTTGTTCAAACTTTGGCATTACAGATAACGCAGTCTGTCCAAGTGAAGATGAATCAATTGGCAGTTCGCGCCAACCTAAAACAATGAGACCTTCTTGCGCTGCAATCTTGGAGATTTCATCGCGAACTTCTGCGCCTTGGGCGATGAATGCAATACCTGTTGCATATGCACCTTGCGCCGGCAGATCAAAATTCACTACTGCGCGATAGAAAGCATCCGGGATGCGAATTAATATTCCTGCTCCGTCACCACTGTCTGGTTCAGCACCTGATGCGCCGCGGTGTTCCATATTGCGTAAGGCAGTTAAGGCTTTAGCAACGATTTCGTGTGTTGCAACTTTCTTTAGCGTGGCAACCATTGCAACACCGCATGCATCATGCTCGTTTGCAGGGTCATAAAGACCAACACGTGCTGGATAATTAGATGCAAGGGCCATCTGATTCACACTCCTGTTGTCCACACTTGAAATTTAGTGAGGGACAACTTTGGCCCTAAAGATCAACGACCCGAGGATCGTTGCAAGGCAAAAGGGTAGCAAGAGATAGCGCAAATGGGCATACTCAAAATCTGGCTTTAAACCGACCGGGCTTAGATACCGCTCACATGCAAAATTTGACCGATACCCGCTGTGATTGCCATTCCGATGCAACCTCCCAGGATTACGCGCAGAGTTGGGGCCAAGATCTTTGATCCAGCGGTCTTAGCGCTGACAACCCCAGTGATTACTAATCCGATGACTGTGAAACCGACGATACTAAGTGCGACCTGACCAGTCGTTGGAGCAAATGCACCAGCGAATGGAATCAAACCGCCAGATGTAAACGCAGCCGCGGATGCAATTGCAGCCTGCACCGGACGTGCTTTGGTATGTTCAAATTGTCCAAGCTCATCGCGTAAATGCGCTTCTAGCGGATCACGATCATGCATGGCAGTTGCAACCTGCAACGCCAATTCAGGGGTTAGCCCACGTTTAATATAAATCTCTTGGAGTTCGAGTAGTTCTGATTCTGGATCAACTGTTAGATGCTCAATCTCAAGCAGGCGATCTGATTCTTCAATGTCATTCTGCGAACGCACTGAGACATATTCTCCAACAGCCATAGACATTGCGCCAGCAACTATTCCAGCTGCACCTGCTGTCACCAGAAAACCTTGAGAATCGGCGCCGCCAACTTTCGCTGCGGTGATACCAATCATTAACGATGCGGTAGAAACTAAACCGTCGTTTGCGCCAAGTACAGCAGCGCGCAACCATCCCGCTCTATGAGTGCGATGATGCAGATTGCGTTGGTATACATCTTCTAGCGCCATGTGATGAGCCTACCTGATATCGGTTATTTCTCTTCGACAATAAGTACCCGTGGCTTGCGCTGTAATCGATAAAAAATGAATAACCCTAAAAAGAGGATGCCGATACTGGTCCATTGATTAAGCCGTAGACCGCCAATATTTTGCAGCATCATCTATTCGTATGCCTTCGATAAAGAAGCGACCGAGTGAATATCCTGCGATATAAATTGCAAAGGTTGCGCCATTTGCCCAGCGTTTTCCAGCGATAATCAGACCGATGGCTAGCGCTGAACTCCAGAACGCTTCATATAAAAATGTTGGGTGAAATGTGTCAAAAAGTCCATATCCACTTGGGCGAAACTTGTACGGAATCTCTAAACCCCACCAAGTATCTAGTGGGCGGCCAAAGAGTTCTGCATTAAACCAATTTCCGATACGCCCGATGGCTTGTGCGAAAAGAATTCCCGGAGCTATCGCATCTAGGAAGACTGCAAAACTTGGCAACTCCATCTCTCTGCGCAATCTGCGATATGAAATCAGTGCACCGAGAGCACCAAGTGAGATAGCGCCCCAAATACCTAGTCCACCATTCCAAATTTTTAGAATTGCAAGCAGATCACCGTTTGCTCCAAAATATTGTTCTGGCGAGGTTACTACGTGATACAGACGACCGCCAATAATTCCGGCAGGGACTGCAATTACTGCAACTTCCGAGACAACACCTTTTAGTTGCATGTCTTGCTTGGCGCCTGCAGAAATTAACCGCTTATCCCCCAGCCAAATGGCTAGGGCGATACCGGCAATTATGCAGAGTGCATAAAAATGCAATGTCAGCGGGCCGATAGCAACTTGCGACAGAGTCGGAGTCGGTATCGACTTAAACATGGCTAGGCTTTTTCGACGGCAAGCATGAAATCACCCAAGCTTGCATAAGCTGTATTGCGATCGATTTCTTTACCATTAATCAAAACGGTTGGAGTCGAGTTGATATTGCGTTTAGCACCTTCTTCAGCAACGTTCTTCACCCAACCGAGGTATTTATTGCCAGAAACGCACTTGTCATATTCAGGGCTAGAGATGCCTAGACCGAGACCAAGAGTTGAGAAATAAGAAGAAGTCCATGCACCTGAGTTTTCACTTGGCTGGTTGGCAAATAAAGTTTTGTGAAGTTGCAAGAATTTTCCTTCATCGGCTGAACATGCTGCGGCATTGGCTGCAATCTGTGATTCCCCGCCTAAGAATGAGAGCGTGTGGAACGCCACTTTGGCTTTTTTGGTCGTAATAAGTTCTTCAATGTACTCACCAGCAATACTTTCGAAACGAGCGCACGCTGGGCATTGGAAATCTTCGTAAATTTCAATAAAGGGCGCATCGGTCAGCTCTTTGTTAAAGACGATGCCATATCCGTCTTCAGCTGAAACGCTTGCAGGAATCGCAGCGCTGGTATCTGTCTGCTTAGAAAGTAGCGTTGGAACAAGCATGATCAAGGCAACACCGACTACCACTGCAATTACTAAATTGCGCGTGAAGTTATCTTTTCCACCCGCTGGATTCTTTGCCTTTGACATTCTTACTCCACATCTCCTTTTATCTCAGAAATAACTTTTGGCTTCTTATCAATAGAAAACTTAGTGAAAGGGTAGCGAACCAAATACGCTGCGAGAAATACTAGGCCCAGATCCCTGAGAATTTCCTGTAAGTAACGTGTGTCTTCTGCGGCCACTGTGCCGCCCCCGCCAAAGCAGCCACAGTCGATATTCAAACCTCGGGCCCATGCCTGAGCAATGGCGATAATAAAGATAAACATTGTGAATCCGCCAAGGGCTGCGGCCACGCGAGTTAGCGCTCCCAAAATTAAGAGAGCGCCCAACGCCATCTCGACAGGCGGCAGAATTAAACCCAATAAATTTGCGATTGAAATTGGCAACATCTCATATGAGCGAACTGCCATTTGCGAAATATCAGGTTTATCTATTTTTAAAAAGCCTGCTGCAAAAAGCACTCCTCCGAGTATCAATCTGGCTATCAATCCCAGCCAAGGCTGCAACGCTAAATGTTTATTCTTCATCGCCCTTCACGTACTCCTTTAGCTAATTCGCGCGCCAATTCAGTAACGGCGGCTAAGCCAGATTCCTCATCGGGTGCATCTTGTATAGCTTTAATGAAAGCAGATCCAACAATTACGCCATCTGCGTATGCCGCCACGCCTTTGGCTTGTTCACGAGTTGATACTCCAAGGCCAACTGCTACGGGTAGAGAAGTTGTTTTACGAACTCGCGCAACTAAATCTGCAGCGCCTGTAGAGACCGAGGTTCGTGCACCGGTTACTCCCATGACACTTGCCACGTATACAAAGCCACTGCACTTAGCTGTGACTTGAGCTAATCGAGCGTCGCTAGTACTTGGTGCAACCACATAAATCGGATTGATCGAAGAGCTATCGGTTGCACTTATCCATCCCTGTGATTCCTCAATAGTTAAATCCGGGGTAATTACACCCGAGCCACCATTTGCTGCGATCGCGGCAGAGAATTCTTTAACTCCATACTTTTCAATTGGATTCCAGTAAGTCATTACAACTGCTGGAACCTGCGCACTTGCTGTAGCCAACGCCTGAAAAACTTCCGCGGCACCTGTTCCATTTTCTAGCGATGTCACAGCGGCCGCTTGGATCGTTGGGCCATCCATTACTGGATCGCTATATGGAAAACCGATTTCGATTGCATCTACACCGCCGGCGATAAATGCCGCAATAACTCTTTGACATCCGGCCTGAGTTGGAAATCCTGCAGGAATGTAAGCGATTAGCGCTGCACGATTTTCAGCACGAACCTTTGCAAAAAGATTATCTAAAGCAGTCATTAACCCAGTGGAATCCCAAAGTAATCCGCTGCTGTATTTACATCTTTATCACCGCGACCAGAGAGATTAATGACAATAATCGCATCCTTGCCAAGTTCGTTACCGACTTGTAGGGCGCCCGCTAAAGCATGCGCGGTTTCAATCGCAGGAATTATGCCTTCTGTTTTACATAACAAGCGCAAAGGCGTGCATCGCTTGCTCATCAGTGATCGCGCGATATTCGGCGCGGCCAATGTCATGTAAATATGCGTGCTCTGGACCAACGCCTGGGTAATCAAGTCCGGCAGAAATCGAATGTGACTCGACGGTTTGACCATTTGCATCTTGAAGAACATAAGAACGAGATCCATGCAGTACGCCAGGTGATCCACCAGAAATGGTTGCTGCATGACGGCCCGTTTCGACTCCGTCACCGCCCGCCTCTAGTCCGATTAAGCGAACTGATGGATCTGAGATAAAGCGATGGAAAATTCCAATCGCATTTGAACCACCACCTACACATGCCATGACAACATCTGGAAGTCGACCGGTTAAGGCAAGTACTTGTTCGCGCGTTTCTTCGCCGATGATTTTATGAAAATCTCGAACCATCGTTGGGAACGGGTGCGGCCCCGCCACTGTGCCTAATAAATAATGTGTAGTTTCAACATTTGTCACCCAGTCGCGCATCGCTTCGTTGATGGCATCTTTAAGAGTTCGTGAACCTGAAGTTACCGGAATTACTTCAGCGCCTAGTAATTTCATGCGGGCAACGTTTAGCGCCTGTCGCTTGGTATCTTCTTCTCCCATGTAAACAACGCATTCAAGCCCCATCAACGCAGCAGCAGTTGCGGACGCAACTCCATGTTGGCCAGCACCGGTTTCAGCGATGATGCGCTTTTTTCCCATACGTTTTGTCAGTAGCGCTTGGCCAAGAACATTATTAATTTTGTGGCTACCCGTATGATTTAAATCTTCGCGTTTCAAAATTATGCGCGCGCCACCCGCATGCTCTGCAAATCGTTTCGCTTCAGTAATAATGCTTGGTCGACCCGAATACGTGCGGTGAAGTTCTGCGAGCTCTGCACCAAAGGTTGGATCAAGTTGTGAACTGCGATGCGCTTCATCTAGCTCTTCAAGTGCGCTAATTAGCGCTTCCGGTACAAAGCGGCCACCGTATGGACCGAAGTGTCCCAATATTTGCGAAACATCAATCTGCGGCTCAGTACTCATTCTTCAAGCCTACCCTTGACCCAATAAGGTGCGCATTGCCAATTTGGGATCCCCCGATGTGACAAGGGCTTCACCTACCAAGATCGCGTTGGCTCCAGCGTTCTGGGCAAATTCCACATCTGCGCGCGAGGCGATGCCGGATTCGGCCACACGAATAAGTGATGGTGGAATACGGGGAATCAAGTCCGCGAATGCATCCTGACTAACTTCCAAAGTCTTTAAATTCCGCGAATTGACTCCGACTATCTGCGGTGAAATTTCTAGGGCGCGCTCTAGTTCATCGGCAGTATGTACTTCAATTAATGAGGCCATACCAAGTTCGGTTGCAACATCATAGAAATCTCGCAACTGACTCTTTGAAAGAGCAGCCACGATCAATAGAACCACATCAGCACCATAAGCACGTGCTTCGAAAAATTGATACTCATCGACCATAAAATCTTTTCGCAAAATTGGAATCGTCACGCGTGCGCGAACCGCCGCCAAGTCAGCAAGTGAACCTTTAAACCTGCGTTCCTCAGTTAGAACGCTAATTACGCTGGCACCTGCCTCTTGATATTGCTCGGCAAGGGATGCTGGATCGGCGATAGATGATAATTCGCCCTTGCTTGGTGATGAACGTTTTACTTCTGCAATAACTTTCATTTGCTCACCAAGCAGCGCTGCGTATGCATCAAGTGCGTCAGGTGCCTGTGACATTTGCTCATGAATCTGGCTAAGTGGTTTGCGTCGTCGCGCTAGATCTTCGCGAACTCCTTCGATGATCGAATCAAGAACGCTCACTTTTCACCTGATTCTTGTGTCGGATCAATACCGTTATCAAGTGCGCTCCAGGGAGTGTGAGTCTTTGGCTTTCGCTCATATCTAGTAGAAAGTTTAAATCGTCTAGAAATGAGAAAGACTAAAAACATCACGGCGATAATCGATAAGAGAACCGGAGCAAAATCTGACATTTACTTCTGCTTCAATCGATTGGCTGCGCTTATTGCGCCCAGCACTGCTGCTGCCTTATTTAAACATTCTTGATTCTCAGATTCAGGATCAGAATCGGCAACAACTCCGGCGCCAGCCTGGACATAGGCCATCCCATCATGAATCAATGCGGTACGGATTGCGATACACGTATCGATATTGCCTGTGAAATCTAAATAACCAATGGCACCGCCATAAAGTCCACGACGAGTTGGCTCCAACTCTTCAATAATTTCCATAGCACGTGGTTTGGGAGCACCCGATAACGTTCCAGCTGGAAAGACTGCAAATAAAGCATCAACCGGAGATTTGTCGGTAGCAAGTTCACCAATTACCGTAGAAACGATATGCATAACGTGTGAATATCTCTCGATATGCATGAAATCAATTACTTCTACAGATCCTGGCGCACAAATTCGACCAAGATCATTACGTCCTAAATCAACTAGCATCAAATGTTCGGCGCGCTCTTTAGGATCTGCCAACAACTCTTCACCTAAGCGATGATCTTCTTCGGCAGATGCTGAACGTTTACGTGTGCCAGCAATGGGATGCACCATTACTTCTTTGCCCGTAACTTTAACTAGCGCTTCTGGACTAGAGCCAACTACTTCGATGCCATCAGTAAATCGGAATAAATACATATACGGGCTGGGGTTGTGAAGTCGCAGCATGCGATAGACCTCAAGGGCATCGGCGCTGCATTCCATTGCAAAGCGTTGTGACAATACGATTTGAAAAGCCTCGCCTGCGACAATCTCTGCTTTAGCCTGCAGAATTTTAGAGACATATTCTTCGCCAGTTATGTTGCGCGAGAATTCTGGCTGCGTTTTGCTGGGTAATTCATCTACGTAACCAGGAAGTGAACCTTGAAGTTCAGATTGCATACGATCTAATCGAGATTGCGCATCAATGAATGCTTGATCTACTCGTTCACCACTGCCATCCCAGTTGATGGCGTTGGCAATTAGTGTGATCGTTCCTTCAGCGTGATCCATAACTGCTAGATCGCTAGTTAACATAAAAGCTAGTTCGGGCAGAGCGATATCTTTCTTGCTCAGTGTTGGTAATTTCTCTAAACGTCGCACAGAGTCATAACCCATATAACCAACTAATCCACCTGTAAGCGGTGGCAGTCCATCAATTTTTGGTGACCGCAAATGTGCCGCAGATAAGCGAAGCGCATCAAGTGGATCGATTCCAACTGGAGCACCAGCAGGGGTTGTTCCAACCCAAATAGCTTTGCCATCTTTTTCACTTAAAGTTGCTTGGCTATTTGCTCCAATAAATGAGTAGCGTGACCACGCTCCCCCATGTTCGGCTGATTCAAGCAAGAAAGTAGATGGTGAGTTCTTGGCTAGTTTGCGATAAACACCGAGCGGCGTCTCGCTATCAGCTAAGAGTTTGCGATAAACCGGAATAACGTTAAAACTCTTGGCGTACTCACGAAATTCTTCGATATTCAATTCATTCCACCGGTTTCAGTAGAAAGAGAAATTGGATTGTGGAAACAAGTGGCCTTACCGGTGTGACAAGCCGCCCCAACTTGTTCGACTTGCAGCAATAACGCATCACCGTCGCAATCTAGAGAAATTGAAATGACTTTCTGGGTGTGGCCAGAAGTAGCGCCTTTCTCCCAAAGCTCATTTCGACTGCGGCTCCAATAAGTAGCACGCCCAGTATTAATTGTTATGGCAAGTGATTGCGCGTTCATATAGGCGAGCATCAACACTTCACCAGATTTGTGATCCTGAGCGATTGTTGGAATCAATTCTTCAGAATTTTTCAGGCGCGACGCAACATCATCTGGCAGGTGCACGCTCATGGTTGCATTCTGCCTTAGACAGTGGCGTTGGTGCGAATGGAATATCCCTGGGCGCTCAAGTACTTCTTCACATCACTAATTCGATGTACCCCGAAGTGAAAAACACTTGCCGCAAGTAAAGCATCAGCCCCAGCATCTAAGGCTGCGGCGAAATCTTCAAGAGAACCTGCTCCGCCGCTGGCAATTAGCGGAACCTTGGAAATGGCGCGAACGGCGGTAATCATTCCGATGTCATATCCAGCACGAGTGCCATCGGCATCCATTGAATTAAGTAAAATTTCCCCTGCTCCAAGTGCGCAGGCTTTTTCTACCCAAGCTAACGCGTCAAGACCTGCGCTCTGGCGGCCACCATGAGTTGTAACTTCAAAACCCGATTCGGTTCGTGCTCTGCGTGCATCAATAGATATCACTAATACTTGTGAGCCAAAGCGATCTGCAATTTCTGCAATTAACTCTGGACGCGCTATAGCCGAAGTATTTATTGAAACTTTATCGGCGCCTGCTCGTAACAATCTATCAACATCTTCAACGGTACGAATTCCGCCTCCGACGGTTAAGGGAATAAACACTTGCTCTGCCGTTTTACGTACTACATCCAAAGTTGTTTCACGATCTGAGCTGCTGGCAGAAATATCTAAAAAGGTAAGTTCGTCGGCACCTTCTGCGTTATAGAGCGAAGCCATTTCAACGGGATCGCCAGCATCTACTAAGTCTGTGAAGTTGACCCCTTTTACGACGCGACCATCTGTGACATCTAGACAAGGAATAATGCGTATAGATAGCGCCATTAAATTGCGCCCTTCGTTAGCGTTAGCGCTTCTTCTAGCGTGAACGCACCGGCGTAAAGTGCTTTACCAACGATCGCACCTTCGACTCCAATTTCATGCAAGGCGGCAAGTGCTGCAATGTCGGCAAGAGATGAGATTCCACCACTTGCCACAACTGGTTGCTTGGTAACTGCACAAACTTGCTTAAGAAGTTCTAGGTTTGGCCCTTGCAAGGTCCCATCTTTTGTTACATCTGTAACTACATATCGAGCACATCCATCACGCTCTAACCTGGCAAGCGTTTCAAATAAATCTCCACCTTCTTTAGTCCAGCCGCGCGCGGCCAAGACATGGCCACGAACATCTAGACCCACTGCGATTCGATCACCATGTTCGGCGATAACGCGCGCAGTCCACTCAGGATTTTCCAGCGCAGCTGTTCCTAAATTAACGCGACGACATCCAGTTGCCAAAGCGCGGTTTAAAGAGTCGTCATCTCGAATTCCGCCAGAGAGTTCAACTTTTATATCCAACTTCCCTACGACTTCTGCCAACAGTGCGCTGTTATCTCCGCGACCAAAAGCGGCATCTAGATCGACCAGGTGCAACCATTCGGCGCCAGCCTTTTGAAATTCTAAGGCGACTTCTAGTGGCTGGCCATAAATACTTTCGCGCGCAAGTTCACCTTGTACCAACCGCACCGCTTTACCATCTTTAACGTCCACAGCAGGAAGAAGTTCTAAGTAGTTTGAATTATTCATAGCATTGCCACCCAGTTCTTTATAAGCGCTAAGCCAGCATCCCCCGATTTTTCAGGATGAAACTGCGTTGCGCAAATAGCGCCATCTTCAACCGCGCTCAAAAACTTTTCGCCATGTGTAGTCCAAGCCTGTGCAACACCTACCGAAGCCTTAGCCGCATATGAGTGAACGAAGTAGAAAGATTGATCTGTAACGCCATTAAATAAATTTGAGTTACCGGTGACGGACACGGTATTCCAACCCATGTGTGGCAATATCGGAGCTTCCAGCTTTGAAATACTTTCTTGCCAAACACCAACACCCTTATGTAGTTCTTCATTGGTATGTTCATCGCCATCGCGAAATAAAATCTGCATCCCTACACAGATTCCGAGCGTTGGTCTTTGCCCCACAACTCGAGCGCGAACTATCTCATCGCCGCCTACGCTAATTAAGCCACGCATGCATGCAGCAAATGCACCAACACCTGGAACAACTAATCCAGCAGCGTTTAGCGCAATATCTCTGTCGGAAGTAACAACTACTTCAACACCGCTTCGTTCGAAAGCGCGTTGGGCTGATCGTAAATTACCTGACCCGTAGTCAAGAATTGCAATCACTATTAGAGCGAACCTTTGGTTGAAGGAACTCCTGCGATTCCACCGTCAAGTGATACCGCGTCACGTAGTGCGCGAGCAACCGCTTTAAATTGCGCTTCAAAAACGTGGTGGGCATTGCGACCTTCAAGTACGCGAATGTGAAGTGCGATATGGGCTTCAGCAACAATGGATTCCCAAATATGTTTGCCGAGAGTTGTATCAAAAGTGCCAATTAGCTCAACAATTTCTGGTTGGCGATGAACTAAGTATGGACGACCCGACAGATCAACCGCTGCCTGAACCAGAACTTCATCAAGAGGAACCATGGCATCACCAAAGCGGCGGATACCAATTTTATCGCCAAGTGCTTCGCGCAAAGCTTGGCCAAATGCAAGAGAGGTATCTTCAACTGTGTGATGAGAATCGACATCAATATCGCCAGTTGTCTTTACAGTTAAATTAAATCCAGAGTGCTTGCCTAGTTGCGAAAGCATATGGTCAAAGAACGGAACGCCGGTATCTACAGAAATTGCGCCTTCACCATCTAGGTTTAACTCCACAATTACATGTGACTCTTTAGTCTTGCGTTCTACGCGAGCTTTTCTCATTGGCTTTCTCCGTTCAGAATTTCTTGCAGGGCTTGAATGAATCTTTGATTTTCGGCCTCATTGCCAATGGTCATACGTAAGTGAGCCAATAATCCCACATCTCTGATCAGAACTCCGCGATCTAGCAATTGCTGCCATAACTGCGCGGGCTTCATGGGAAATCCAGAGAAAAGAATGAAATTGGCTTGGCTAGGAACAACTTGCAAACCTAGCTTTTCAATAGCGGCCACCGTTGATCTGCGTGCTTCTATGAGGGTTGAAACATTTCCAAGGAGTTCGCTTTCATATTGCAGAGCAACCTCGGCGGCGGCTTGGGTTAGGGAACTCAAGTGATAAGGCAGCCGCACTAAGAACATCGCTGAAACCAATTCTTTATTTGCAATCAAGTAGCCCAGGCGGGCACCAGCGAAGGCGAAGGCTTTGCTCATAGTTCGGATAACAACCAAATTGGAATGTTTAGCAAGTAGCGTCACGGCAGATGGCAGATCCGAAAATTCAGCGTATGCCTCATCAACAATTAGAAGACCGTTAATTTGCGCCGTTGCTATAGCTAACTCTTCAATCTCTGTCAGAGTAACGGTTGTACCGGTTGGATTATTTGGCGTAGTAATGAAAGTTAGGCCTGGTTTAATTCTTGCAATATCTGACTTTGCCTTGGACAAGTCGAGTGAGAAGTCAACGCGACGACCGCCATCGTTCCAATCGGTTCCGATTACTTTTGCAATTAGTGGGTGCATCGAATACGAAGGTGTAAATCCCAGTGCTGGACGTTCTCCAAAGGCCATAAAGAGAGATTGGATAATCTCGTTACTTCCATTGGCTGGCCAAATTTCTTCTCTTTTGAAAGTAGTACCCGATAAAGAATTTATAAATTTTGCTAGGCCATCTCGTAACGTGACGGCATCGCGATCTGGATATCTATTTAGATTTACAGCAACGCCGCTTATGCGATCTGCGATCGCTTGGACAAGTTCTGGTGATGGTGGATAAGGGTTTTCGTTTGTGTTCAGTGTGGCTTGTGCCGGAACTTGAGGTGCACCGTATGGAGAAAGTGGTTTCAGGTCATCTCGCAAGGGCATCCAGAGCGGCCATTTTTGATCGCTCATAAATTTTCCAATCGCGCAGTCATCGCTTCACCGTGTGCTGGCAAATCCTCAGAGTTGGCCAAGGTAATTACTGTTGCAGCAATATCTACAAAGGCGCTCTCGGAATATTCGACATAGTGCAAACCGCGCAGGAATGTTTGAACAGATAAACCACTGCTGTGGCAAGCGCATCCGCCGGTAGGCAATACGTGATTTGATCCAGCTGAATAATCTCCGAGTGAAACTGGAGAAAACCTGCCGATAAATACCGCGCCAGCATTGCGGATTTGCAGAGCGTCAAGTGCGGCGTTCTTAGTTTGAATCTCTAAGTGTTCAGCTGCGTAAGCATTTACGACATCCAGCCCTTGAGCAATTGAATCGACTAAAACAATTGCAGATTGAATACCGCCAAGTGCTTCACGTATGCGATCAGCATGTTTAGTTTTCGCGACACGCGTGAGCAATTCTGCGGCAACCTCATCGGCAAGGCTTAATGAATCCGTCACTAACACCGCAGCAGCGATTACATCGTGTTCGGCTTGGCTAATCAGGTCCGCTGCAACATCGGAGGCAATTGCGCTTTCATCGGCGAGAATTGCAATTTCAGTTGGTCCGGCCTCAGAATCAATTCCGATGACACCGCGAAGTGCTCGTTTAGCTGCGGCAACGTAGATATTGCCCGGTCCGGTTACGAGATCGCATTTTTCTGATAAACCTTCCATGCCATAGGCAAAGAGTGCGATTGCTTGCGCTCCCCCAATTGCATAAACCTCTTTAATGCCAAGCAGTGCACAGGCCGCCAAGATGGTGGGGTGCGGTAGTCCACCGAACTCCTTCTGCGGTGGAGAAGCGATTGCGATACTAGAAACTTTTGCAATTTGGGCGGGAATAACATTCATTAAAACACTACTTGGATAAACAGCGCGTCCACCTGGAACATATAGACCGACTCGATCCACTGGGATCCAGCGTTCAGTGACCAAACCGCCATCGACAACGCGAGTAGTTTTCTCTATGCGAATTTGATCGGTATGAACTTTTTGGATTCGCACAATTGAAACTTCAAGCGCCTGGCGAACCTGTGGATCTAATTCGGCCAGCGCCTTGTCTAAAGCCTCTTGCGAGACTTTGATTGAAGCTGGAGTAACACCATCAAATTCTTGCGCTAATTTAATTAACTCAGACTCATCACCATTTTTGACGCGTTCCAGTATTGGTTCAACTACTTTCATCGCAGCCGCTATATCTAAAGTCGCACGTGGAATAGCGCGCTGATAGCCAGCCTTGGTAAGAGATTTACCGCGCAGATCAAGCGTACGAATCATGGCCCAAGTCTAATGGCTGGCCCGTAGAACAAGTGCGGTGATTAAATTCGGATCAAGCAGTCTGGTCCGAGAATAGATTTGAGATCAGCGCTCAGACTTGGTGATGCGGTAACCAGCGCATCAATCTTCATAGTGGTGAGAGTTCCTTGATCATCTATTTGCATATGAACTTCACGTTTTCCAGGGTGAGAGCGCAAGATCTCTTTCATACGATCGACAATAGGTGGCGTGCATTGTGAAACCGGAAGTGAAATTAGCAGCGGACCAACAGGGCCAGTTGAAATATCAAGTGATTTCATTTCTAGTGCGGTAAACCTCACTACTTCATCGCGACGTTCGAATCTTCCGCGTACGGTTACGACTCGATCTTCAATCAAAGTCAACGCATATTGATTGTAGGTATTTGAGAAGAAGAGAACTTCTACTGCGCCTTCGAGATCTTCAAGGCTAACGATCGCCCAAGATGATCCCTGGCGAGAGACTTTTCTTTGTACTCCGGTAATCAGCCCACCAAGTGTGACCACACCATCTGGCGTGCTCTCATCGGCTAATAGTGCACTGATTGACATATCGGTGTTGGAACGCAAAATATGTTCTACGCCTAACAATGGATGATCAGATACGTAAAGCCCCAGCATTTCGCGTTCGAAAACTAATAACGTTGCCTTGTCCCATTCGAAAGTTGGAATTTCAATATCAAGGCCGGCTACTTGGGTCATTGATTCTCCACCGAAGAGATCAAACTGTCCGATCGCCTCTGCGCGTTTAGTTTCGATAACTGAATCAATTGCTTCAAGGTGAATTGTCATTAGACCTTTACGAGAATGCTGCAAGGAATCAAATGCCCCACCTTTGATGAGTGATTCAATTGTTTTCTTATTGCAAACCTGAGCATCAACTTTGGCCAAGAAATCTCCGAAGGATGTGAATGCGCCCTTGGTCGCGCGCGCACTCTTGATTGAGGCGACAACGCCTTCACCGACGTTGCGAATTGCGGCAAGGCCGAAGCGAATATCTTTACCTCGTGCGGTGTATTCGGCATTTGATTCATTGACATCAGGCGGCAAAACTTTGATGCCCATTCGGCGACATTCAGACAAGTACAGCGCTGATTTATCTTTGTCATCACGCACACTTGTGAGCAGCGCAGCCATATATTCGGTTGGATAGTTCGCTTTTAAGTATCCAGTCCAGAATGAAACAACACCATAGCCAGCGCTATGGGCACGGTTGAATGCGTAATCCGAGAAGGGAATCAAAACATCCCACAAACGTTTAATTGCCGCAGTCGAGAAACCATTAGCTTTCATACCGGCTTCGAATGGAACATATTCTTTATCTAGAATTTCTTTATTCTTCTTGCCCATCGCCTTACGCAATAAATCTGCTCGACCAAGTGAAAATCCCGCAACCTTTTGGGCAATAGCCATTACCTGTTCTTGATAAACAATTAGGCCGTAGGTATCTCCCAAAATTTCCTGCAATGGTTCAAAGAGTTCTGGGTGAATTGGTTCTACAGGTTTGCGCCCATTCTTGCGATCGGCATAGTTATTGTGGGCATTCTCGCCCATCGGTCCGGGACGGTAAAGGGCGATAACCGCTGAAATATCTGCAAACGAATCTGGAGACATGCTGCGAAGTAGCGCGCGCATTGGTCCACCGTCGAGTTGGAAGACACCAAGTGTGTCACCGCGCGATAAGAGTTCAAAAGTCTTTTGATCATGAAGTGGTAAATCTTCAAGCACTACATCAATGCCCTGATTTTCTGTAATGTTTAAGAGCGCATCATCTAATACTGAAAGATTTCGCAGCCCAAGGAAGTCCATCTTTAATAAGCCAGTAGATTCGCAAGCACCCATATCGAACTGGGTAATGATCGCTCCATCGGCCTCGCGGCGGTGGATTGGAATTACATCCAGCAAAGGTTCGCGCGAGAGAATTACGCCCGCAGCGTGAACTCCCCACTGACGTTTTAAGCCCTCTAAACCTCGCGCCAGATCAACCACTTTTTTAGAATCAGGATCGCTTTGATAGAGCTCTCGGAATTCTCCAGCCTCACCGTGACGAGGATCTGTTGTATCAAAGACACCAGATAGAGAAATGTCTTTACCCATCACAGATGGCGGAAGAGCCTTAGTTAACTTCTCACCAATTACAAAGGGGTAACCAAGAACGCGGGTTGCATCCTTGATGGATTGTTTTGATTTAATAGTTCCGTAAGTGATGATCTGTGCAACGCGGTCTGCCCCGTATTTTTCAGTGGCATAGCGAATCATTTCTCCGCGACGTCTTTCGTCAAAGTCCAAGTCGATATCTGGCATTGAAATACGTTCTGGATTTAAGAAGCGTTCGAAAAGTAATCCATGCTCAATCGGATCTAGCCCGGTTATGCCAAGTGAGTAAGCAACTAGCGATCCCGCCGCAGATCCACGACCTGGCCCAACTCTAATTCCAACTTTTTTGGCATAGCTAACTAGATCTGCAACGACGAGGAAGTAGCCAGGAAATCCCATCTTCTCCATCACGCCAAGTTCGTAGTCAAGGCGATCTTTATGAGGCTGGGTGACTCTGTCACCGAAACGATTTTGCAATCCGCGTTCTGATTCTTTGCGCAACCAACTATCTTCAGTCTCCCCCGTTGGAACGGCAAAGGCCGGCATTAAATTTTCACCTTCGCGCAATTTGACGTTACAACGTTCGGCAATAAGTAAGGTGTTATCGCACGCTTCTGGAATATCTTTGAAGAGCTCGCGCATTTGTGCAGGGGTCTTTAAGTAGAACTCATCGTTATCGAATTTAAATCGCTTTGGATCGGCAAGTGTCGATCCGGATTGAACGCAGAGCAGCGCCTCATGCGCTGGGGCATCTTCATGTCGCGTGTAGTGAAGATCATTCGTCGCAATCATCGGCAACTTCAATTCACGCCCGAGCTTTAATAGATCTTCTTTTACTCGCGTTTCAACATCAATGCCATGGTCCATTAACTCTAGGAAGAAATTATTTGCACCGAAAATATCTCGATAATCACTTGCTGCGCGCATAGCTTCTTTGTAATTGCCCATGCGCAAGCGAGTCTGAATTTCACCGCCAGGACATCCCGTAGTTGCGATTAGCCCATCGGCATATTTCGATAATAGCTCGCGATCCATTCGTGGTTTGTAGTAATAACCTTCAAGGGATGCCAATGACGAAAGGCGAAATAGATTTGCTAAGCCGTGGTTGTTCTCGGCCAAAATAGTCATATGCGTATATGCCCCGCCACCAGAGACATCATCATCTCCGCCATCTGCCCATTGCACACGTTTTTTATCGTGGCGTGACTCGGGTGCGACATAGGCTTCGATTCCGATAATCGGTTTTACCCCAGCCTTGGTGGCTTGCTTGTAGAAATCAAAGGCGCCAAAAACATTTCCGTGATCTGTCATTGCAATCGCGGGCATTTCTAGACGGGCAACTTCTTCGACTAAATCACCAACGCGAGCTGCGCCATCGAGCATTGAGTATTCGGTGTGAACGTGCAGGTGTACGAAAGAGTCGCGTTTATTCGCAGCAGGTGTTGGGTTCGCAGTCGTCACAGTTGCACAAGGTTAGTGGTTAAGGCAGAACAGCTTCGGATAGCAACGCCAGACAAGCCTGAAGGTCAGGTGCATAGGCAGCCTTTAAAACTAGCGGTTCCTTGCTAACGGGATGGTCAAAGCGCAGTTCAAGTGCATGCAACCAAGGTCGCGACATTCCTAAGGATTTGCCGAGTACTGGATCTGCGCCATATGTCGTGTCACCAACTAGTGGATGGTTAAGAGCAGAGAAATGAACACGAATTTGGTGAGTTCGCCCGGTTTCTAATTCCACTTTTACTAGCGAGACTGAACGGTAAAACTCGATTACTTCATAGTGCGTAATGCTCTCTTTGCCAGTTGCAACAACTGCAAAGCGATGATCTTCTTTAGGGTGGCGATCAATCGGTGCATCAATTGTTCCGGTGACTGGATCCAAATGTCCTTGCACAAGTGCATGGTAAGTTTTTTCAACTTCGTGGTTGCGGAAGGCATCTTTTAATTTTGTATAAGCGCGGTCTGTCTTGGCAACGATCATCAAGCCACTGGTACCAACATCTAGGCGGTGAACAATGCCCGCTCTTTCGGCAGGACCTGATGTTGAAATTGTGTATCCGGCTGCAGTAAGTGCGCCAACAACTGTGGGACCCATCCAACCCGGACTGGGGTGTGCGGCGCATCCGACCGGCTTATCTATAACGACAATATCTTCATCGTCATAAACGATAGTTAAACCAGCAAGTGGAGTCAGCGGAATAGGATCTTGATTTAAAGGTTCTGGCATTAGGACATCAATAATTTGACCATCTGTAACGCGTTCGGACTTTGTCATAGCGCGACCACCGGTGGTGATGTCGCCATCTTCAAGTAAGCGAACAATTGCGGTGCGAGATAGTCCGAGAACTCTTGTTAACGCGCTATCGATACGTTCGCCAGCAACTCCTTCTGGAACACTTAACGTGCGCGCTTCGCGTGACATTTAAGCCCCCATCGGTGAAATATTGCGGATCGAAAGAACTATTGCGATACCTGCTGCAACCACAATAGCGCTATCTGCCAAGTTAAATACTGGCCAATGCGTCAGTTCAATCCAATCGATTACATGTCCAGTGAAATAGCCCGGGCTTCGAAAGATGCGATCTGTGAGATTGCCGAGTACTCCACCAAGGGCCAGGCCTAGAACTATTGACCAGCCACCAGATGTGATTCGCGGTGCGAAATATGCAATCACTCCTACAACGAAAATTGCAAAGAGAGTGAAGATAATAGTTGCGCCTTGCGCCAGACTAAATGCGGCGCCCGAATTTCGGATAAGAGTTAGTTGAAGAAAATCACCAATTATTTTGGTGGGATTACTGGCACTTAGATTGTTAATTGCCCAAACTTTTGTTGCAAAATCAAAGAGCCAGACGGCCCAAGCAATCGTGTAGAGCCTTAACCAGAGTTTGGAACTGGGGCGCACCTTAGCGCCGCTCTTCCTTCTGCTTGCAGATCATGCAGAGAGTTGCGCGAGGAAATACTTGAAGTCGCGCTTTGCCAATTGCGTTCGAGCATTCTTCGCAATTCCCATAAGTTTTATTATCGATACGATCAAGAGCGCGCTCGGTCTGCAAGACCATATCCCGGGCGTTGATGACCAGTGACATTTCATGTTCGCGTTCGAATGTCTTTGTTCCTGAATCAGCCTGATCATCTCCGGCACCTTCACCAGATTCGGTGATCAACTCATTCATTTCGGCTTCTACTTGCGCGAGTTCTATGCGAAGGCGCGCTAAATCTTTCGCAATCTCGGTACGAATAGATTTCAATTCTGCAGCAGACCATGGAGCTTCACCATCACTTGCGGTTACCGGGGTCGGCGCTGCCTTAATTGGCTTAAGTGGTGCAACCTTCTTGCCGCTCTTTGCTGGGCGTGGAGGTGGGGGCATTACTAGTCGACGTTCTTCAATGACAGGTGTAGAAACTGGTGCAACAACGGTTGCAACGCTTACCGTCTGAGATTTCTCATCGACTGTAAGAGTGGTCTTGCCAACTTTAGAAGGGAAAGGGCGACCGGGCGCTTTTTTAGCAGGCGCTTTCTTTGCTGGAGATTTTTTCGCGACGGTTTTCTTTGCTGGCACTTTTTTAGCCGGAGCCTTCTTCGCCACTTTTTTCGCAGGAGCTTTCTTGGCCACCTTTTTTGCAGGGGCTTTCTTAGCTACCTTTTTGGCAGGGGCTTTCTTTTTTGCTGGCACGCCGCGCACCTTATGCTCTTTTTGGCGCACCACCAACTTTGCCACTCAAGGAAGGCGTGAATTCTTACCTTTTAATTAGAGTGATCATGTAAATCAGGGTGAGGGATTAGACTCTCCCTCTCATGACTATGCGTCCAATTTCTGCTCAAATCGACCTTCCTGCGATGGAACGTTCGATTTTGGATTTCTGGCGCACGCATTCAATCTTCGAGGCAAGTACGCAAGCGCGATTAGGTGCCCAACCTTGGACCTTTTATGAAGGCCCGCCAACAGCAAACGGTATGCCGGGCACCCACCACATTGAAGCGCGTGTATTTAAAGATGTATTTCCGCGTTATCAAACGATGAAAGGTAAATATGTAACTCGCAAAGCCGGTTGGGATTGCCACGGTTTGCCCGTTGAAATCGCTGTTGAAAAAGAGCTCGGATTTTCTGGCAAAGGCGATATTGAAAAATATGGAATCGCTGCCTTTAATGAAATGTGTCGCGAGTCTGTAACTCGACACGTTGGCGCATTTACAGCCATGACAAACCGCATGGGCTTCTGGGTTGATTTTGATCAGGCTTATTGGACCATGGCTCCCGAATATGTCGAAAGTGTTTGGTGGAGCCTTAAAGAGATCTGGAAGAAAGGTCTCTTGGTACAAGATCATCGCGTTGCTCCTTATTGTCCGCGTTGCGGAACCGGGCTTTCCGACCATGAACTGGCGCAAGGTTACGAGACAGTCACGGATCCTTCTGTTTATGTGCGCTTTCCGATCACATCTGGTGAACTTGCAGAACTTGGCGCAGCGCTCTTGGTTTGGACAACTACTCCTTGGACGCTGGTTTCAAACACTGCAATCGCAGTTCATCCCGATGTTGATTATGTAGTAGTTGAAGTAATTGTTGAAGAGAACCGAGAAGTACTAGTCGTTGCCGAACCACTTATTTCGGCGCTAACTGGCGAAGTTAAAGTTCTTAAGACGATTAAAGGTAAGGATCTAGAACACACCAAATATCAGCGCCCCCTTGATTTAGTTGAGATCCCTGACTCACATTTTGTAGTCCTGGCAACTTACGTCACAACCGAAGATGGAACAGGGTTAGTACACCAATCCCCTGCCTTTGGCGCCGATGACTTAGCGGTCTGTCGTGGTTATGGGCTTCCGGTCGTAAATCCAATCGCACCTGATGGAACATTCTTAAGCGATGTGCCGCTAGTTGGCGGAATTTTCTTTAAAGATGCCGACAAAATTTTGGTGAAGGAACTTAAATCCCGAGGTGTTTTATACAAACACCAACCATTTGAGCACCCTTATCCGCATTGCTGGCGCTGCCATACTGCGCTGATTTATTACGCACAACCATCTTGGTATATCCGCACGACATCAATAAAAGATGCGTTGATCCGTGAAAATAATGCAGACCGATTGGCATCCTGAAACCATTAAGACTGGTCGTTATGGCGACTGGCTAAATAACAATATTGATTGGGCGCTATCTAGAAATCGCTATTGGGGTACTCCTCTCCCAATTTGGCGTTGCGAAGAAAAGCATGAAATCTGCGTTGACTCACTTGCTGAATTAGGTGCACTGGCCGGGCAAGAGCTTTCTAACTTAGATCCACATCGTCCCTTTGTAGATGACATCAACTTCCCTTGCGCTAGCTGTGGCAAAACAATGACGCGCGTTCCTGAAGTAATTGATTGTTGGTATGACTCTGGCGCGATGCCATTTGCGCAATGGGGTTATCCGCATAAGCCAGGATCGGTTGAAAAATTTGAAGCCGCCTACCCTGCTGATTTTATCTGCGAAGCAATTGATCAAACTCGCGGTTGGTTCTACACCTTGATGGCCATCGGTACTTTGGTATTTGATAAAGGTTCTTACAAGAGCGTGCTCTGCCTGGGCCATATCTTGGATAAAGACGGTCGCAAGATGAGTAAGCACGTGGGCAACGTACTTGAGCCAATTGCGTTGATGGATCAACATGGCGCCGATGCTGTGCGTTGGTACATGTTGGCGGCAGGTTCCCCATGGTCAGCACGTCGCGTGGGCCACGATGCGATCAGCGATGTTGTTCGCAAGACCTTACTTACTTACTGGAACACCATCTCATTCCATACTCTTTACGCGCAGTCATCGAACTTCGATATTTCACAGATTCCAGCGGTTAAAGATCGCTCCATGATGGATCGTTGGATCTTGAGCGAACTTAATGCGTTAATCCAAGAAGTCGATGTTGCTTATGAAGAATTTGATTCGCAAGTTGCTGGAAAAGCGCTGGCCCGTTTTATCGATGATCTCTCTAATTGGTATGTACGTCGCTCACGTCGACGCTTCTGGGATGGCGATGTGGCAGCCCTTGGCACATTACACGAATGTCTGGTGACTCTGACGCAACTACTGTCTCCGATGGTTCCATTTATCACCGAACATGTCTGGCAAGAGTTGGTCAAAGTTGCTGACCCAACTGCTGCGGATTCAGTTCACTTAACTAACTTTCCAGTCGCAGATGCTTCCCTGGTAAATCTGGAATTAAATGGGCAGGTTGCAATGACTCGTCGCGTTGTTGAGCTCGGTCGCGCCGCTCGCGCCGAATCAGCGATCAAGATTCGCCAACCGCTGCAACGCGCTCTGATCTCGGCAAATGGCTGGTCTAAGTTGCCGAAGGATATGAAGGATCAGATCTCTGATGAACTAAATGTGATTGACCTTGCTGATATCGCCGACGCCGATGGAGATTTAGTAAATATCTCAATAAAGGCTAATTTCAAATCACTTGGAGCTAAGTACGGCAAGGAAGTTCAAGATATTGCCAAAGCAATCGCGTCTACCGATGCGACAGCACTTGTTAAGACTCTTCGTGCCAACGGTGCGACCAAGGTTGCAGCGTGGGATATCGAGTTGGATGATCTTGTGATCACTGAAGTTCCAAAGAGTGGCTGGATGGTTGCAAGCCATGAGGGTGAATCTGTGGCCCTTGATTTGGCACTTTCGCAAGCTTTAATTGACGCCGGAAATGTTCGTGAAGTAATCCGCTTTATCCAGGAACGCCGTAAGAGTGATGGCTTTGAAATCTCTGATCGCATTAAGGTGCGTTGGAATACTGATCCTACGATTGTTACAGCAATTACATCTGCAGCAAAGCATATAAGTGATGAAGTTTTAGCTTTGGAATTTACTCACGACCCAAGCATTCCTGCAGAAGATAACGATCTCGCGATTAGTGCAGTCCTAGCGAAAGCTTAAAACAGAACGACGACGAGGCTCTTGGCTAATCCAATAGCAATTAGAAGAACGATAAATGACAAATCTAGTGAGACGCCACCTAAGCGCAGTGGTGGCACAAAACGACCTACAAACTTCATCGGCGGATCAGTGATTGTATAAATGAATTCGAATACTGCGATCAAGAATGAATTTGGACGCCAGTTACGAGCAAAGATGCGGACATAATCGATGATCAAACGAATAAAGAGTGCGTACTTAAAGAGATCAAGAAGTGTTAAGAGCAGGTTTGTAATCATAGTTTTCTCACGACCTACGTATTAAATCAGCTCTGGTTAAAGAAGCTGGCTTGCGCAGCAGCGGTCTTATCTTCGCTGCTGACATCAACGTTTGCAGGAGATAACAGAAATACTTTATGACTTACACGTTCAATGCGTCCGTGAAGACCAAAGACTAAACCGCTAGCAAAGTCAACTAAACGCTTGCGCTCTGACTCTTCCATGTCATCAAGGTTGATAATTACTGGATTGCCTTCGCGATAATGCTCGCCCATTTTGCGCGCTTCACTGTATGAGCGCGGTTGCAAAGTCACGATGTGGTAATTCGCATCTGTCTGTGTTGATTGTGCGACTGCAACTGTTGAGCCAACGACTGTTACACCTGCGCGATCACGTGACATACGTGATACTTCGCGAGCAGGACGATCGTTTGTTCGTACAGGAGTTGCTTCACCTTGGGCTTGCTCATCGGTATCTACGAGACCGAGGTAGCCCATCATTTTATTAAGTGCTGACATAGGTAAAGTTTAGGGGTGATAAGCGCGTGAACCGAGGATTTCACTACCTACGCGCAGATGTGTCGCACCATAAGCAATTGCCACCTCAAAGTCAGAACTCATTCCGGCAGAAAGTCCAACGGCAGCTGGGAAGCCCATTTTAAAGGCGTTATGCACTTTTGCGATTTCACTGAAAGCACGATCAAATTCATATTCAACTGGTGGCACACACATCAGGCCCGCTAACTGCAGATTGGAATCGGCTGCAACTTGATCGGCTAACTGCCCTAATTGATCTTCAAGAACTCCCCCACGATCTGGTGCACCATCGAGTGAGAGTTGTAAAAAGATTGAAATTTTGCGATCTCTCTCTGAGCAGATTCGAGACAATTTGGTGATGTGATCAGCGGAATCTATTGAGTGAATATATGTCGCCCAGCTTGCAATATCTTTTAATTTTCGCCCCTGAACTTGGCCTTGAAAATGCCAGGTTGCTGAAATGAGCTGTGATTTTTCTGAACCTTCATCGCTGCGATTCTCACCGAAGTTGCGCACTCCCAGGTCAGCCAAAATTTGGACATCACTTGCCGGATATGTCTTAGTGACCGCTATCAAAGTTAACTCGCTGCGATTGCGACCCGCTTTTGCTGCAGCCTTTGACACGCGATCTTCCACATTTGCTAAAGCCGCAGAGATCTCTTGCGCACGCGAATTCATAGACTGACCAATCCAACTTGACGCCCCGTAAGGCCATCTCGCCGATAAGAAAAATGATCAACGCTTTCAACGGTGCAGATTTGCAGATCAGCTAATGTCAGAGATGCCGTCTGCCGCGAGTGAATTTTTGAGCGCCTTCGGTAGGTCTAGCGCTGGCGTACCTGCAGCAGTCCGTGCGCTGGCAACGAGGATAAAGCGCAGCGACTTCATCATGTACTTCCTGTGAGACTTCATAACAACGGCCGCAAATAGCAGGTCCCAATACCGCACTGATTTTTCTTGCGCCCATCTCGCGCATTAGTTCGACGGTCTTAACGGCCACGCCATTTAACAGTCCACGACGACCGACATGAACAGCTGCAACCACCTCTGCTGAGGTAAGTAGCAATGGAATGCAATCAGCAACCATTACCGCAAGAGTGATCCCAGCGATTCCGGTGACGAGCGCATCTGCGGTAGGGGCTTCTTCTGTAACGCTTTCAATAATCACAATTCGACTGCCATGAACCTGGTTCATAAATTGCACTGGTCCAAATTTACTAACAAGGAGTTCGCGGTTTGACTGCACATCCGCCGGATCATCACTTACGTGGTCGCCTAAATTAAAGGAAGTAAAAGCACCTTTGCTAACACCGCCTGATCGATCTGTAAAAGTTGCCAACATAGTTTGTTCGTTAGTTAGTCGCTCACCCGCAAATGGAGTGCACTACTATTACTTCATAAAGTCAGGAACGTCGATTTCATCTTCAGCGACTAGCTCTTCAAAGGTGACTCGCTTGCGAGGCGAGGAACCATCTAGTTCTAACGCAACTGAAATCGGATCATTGGCAGGAATTGGATCTGCAATACCGGTCAGGGTTGATTTGTCTATTATCGGTACAGAGACTTTCTTTGGTTCTCCGCCATCAAAACCAGCAGCGATTACAGTTACGCGAACTTCATCACCTAGGGCATCATCAATTGTTGTTCCAAAGATGATGCGCGCATCAGGATCAGCAGCCGCTTGTACAAGCTCACACGCTTCGTTAATTTCAAAGAGTCCAAGATCTGAACCTCCTGCAACTGAAAGCAGAACTCCCATTGCTCCATCAATTGATGCTTCAAGAAGCGGGCTAGAGATTGCCAGTTCAGCGGCGCGAGTGGCGCGATTTTCTCCGCGCGCAGATCCGATACCCATTAAGGCCGAACCAGCATCTGTCATAACAGTTTTAACATCTGCAAAGTCGAGGTTGATTAATCCAGGTTGGGTGATGATTTCGGTAATGCCCTGAACGCCGGAAAGCAGAACTTGATCCGCGCTCTTGAAGGCATCTACTGCTGTGATGCTGCGATCTGAAATTGCGAGTAGGCGATCGTTAGGAATAACGATAAGTGTGTCTACTTCTGCACGTAGCAGCTCGATTCCTTCATCTGCTTGTGCTGATCTAATTTTTCCTTCAAATGAGAATGGACGAGTTACGACGCCGATAGTTAAAGCTCCGAGATCGCGTGCAATCTTTGCAACAATTGGGGCGCCACCTGTTCCGGTACCGCCACCTTCGCCAGCGGTAACAAAAACCATATCTGCACCACGCAAAATTTCTTCAATATCTTCTGTGTGATCAATTGCAGCTTGACGTCCTTTTTCGGGAGCAGCACCAGCACCGAGACCTTTTGTTGATGTGCGACCGATATCTAATTTCACATCGGCATCACTCATTAACAAATGTTGTGCATCAGTATTAATTGCGATGAACTCAACGCCTTTTAGCCCGACATCAATCATGCGATTGATTGCGTTAACTCCACCGCCACCAATTCCAACAACTTTGATAACGGCTAAATAATTCTGTGGTGAAGCCACGAGTTCCTCCTTTAGAACTGTAAACCTCTACTTGAGAATTACATTTCTACTCTCTCTAATGATGGCAAGGTATGGCGTTAGGTGCACGAAAGCAAAGACCGACTCAAACTATTTATTTAATTTATTCACGAAACTTCTATCTCTAATTCACTCAAATTCACTTGACGATTGGTGCATGTGGAGCGGTCACATCAATCATTCGAATCGATTTATTTTCGGGTTGATCAAGCAGTGCAGTGATTACTTTTATTTTCAAATCCGTATCTAAGCCATCGCCCCAAATTATTCGCAAATCTCGCCCTGAAAATACGCCGTAAATTAAGAGGTTACTTGGCCGAGCGGCACTGAGGCGATCAATGTTGGCACTAAATTCTGTTGGTAATTCCGTGAAGACTTTTATCGCAGCTAACCCGCTAGCAACTGAAGTCGCAGTAACTTTCGGAAGCCCATCTGGCAGATCTGCTGGCAGGTTAAATGTCTTTCCAGAAGCATCAAGTGCCACTTGAGGTTGACCTGGTTCGGTGTAAAGCGCCACAGGGGTTCGAGGGATAACGGTTATTTCAACTTTTCCATTTAACCAATTGCGTGATACTTGTGAACTTTGAATCCAATTATTTGTAGCCAATCTTGCAGAGATGGAACGTGGATCTATCCGCGCTAATTTCGCTCCGGTCTTTAGATCAAGTGAGCGAACAATTAACTCTTTAGCTTGCTCATTAGGCGCACCGGTGATTTCGATGCTGCGCACAGTTAAAAGGTTTGACCAACCAAGTAAGTAGGAGCCCCCTCCAAAGATTAAAAGCGCCAAAGCGGCAGCGATCAGAGTCGGTTGTGGCTTAACTTTCATGGGTTGCACCGTCAATTAAAACGGCGAGCCAGTCCGTCACTAATTATTGGTGCGAGCGAATTAACATCGCCAGCGCCGAGAGTGATGATCACATCACCAGGTTTGGCGTTATCAATTACCCAATCAGATGCATCCAGGAAATTTGGTATGAAGCGTCCATGGTCCATCTGAGTGGCAATGGTCTCGGATGTAATTCCTGTAATCGGTGCTTCACTTGCCGCATATATTTCGAGTAGTACAACCTCGTCTGCAATAGATAAGGCTCGGGCAAATTCATTCATAAATGCTTTTGTCCGTGAATAACGATGTGGTTGGAAAACTACAAGAACTCGACCATCACCGGCGTAACGCTTGGCTGCAGTTAGGGTTACATCAATCTCTGTTGGGTGGTGTCCGTAATCATCAATAACTCGAATTCCATGGACAGTTGCCTTTAATTCAAAACGACGGCCCGTGCCATGGAAACTTCCTAAACCGCTAAGAACTTCTGCGGCAGGAGCTCCAAGTGGTAAGGCCATAGCTAGCGCTGCGGCAGCATTTAAAACATTGTGTAGGCCAGGCACCTGAAGTGACATTGTGCCAATGGTTCGACCGCGCCAAATAACGCGCGAGGTTGACCCCATCGGAAGTAAGTTAATGGAATCAATAAATAACTCTGAGCCCTTTGTCGTGCCATAAGAAATCGTCTTGATTTCAGTCACAGATGCGGCTAACCGCGCAGAGCCAGAATCGTCAGCGCAGTAAACGAGATATCCATCCCGCGAAATTGAATCGACAAATTCAGAAAAGGCTCTAGTTACATCGGCGGCTGTTGCAAAGAAATCAACATGATCATGTTCAACATTGGTGACAATCGCTGCAAATGGGTGATATTCGATAAATGAACCATCAGATTCATCGGCTTCGGCTATAAATAGATCACCTGTTCCGCGGTGCGCATTTGAGCCCGAGGAAGTCAGCGTGCCACCGATAGCAAAGGAAGGATCGAGCCCACATGCTTGCAGCGCCACTGTCAGCATCGATGATGTGGTCGTCTTTCCATGCGTTCCTGCTACTGCAATGCTTCGCGAATCCGACATCAACGTCGCCAGCGCCTGTGCGCGAGTGAGGATCGGCAAATTCAATTCCCGAGCCCGAACTAGTTCGACATTTGTTGCGCTAATTGCAGTTGAGAATACAACAAAATCAGCGCCATCTACTTGTTCGCCCTTGTGCACGGCATGTACTTCTGCACCAAGGGCTTGCAGCGCACTTAAAACAGTTGAATCTTTAGCATCTGAACCAGTAACGGTTATCCCGTGAGATAAGGCTATACGAGCTAGCCCGCTCATCCCAGCTCCACCAATTCCTATGAAGTGCAGACGTTTGCCAATCCAATTGTTTAGTGGGCTGACTTTTGTGGGCATTAGCGCACCCGACTTTTCAAGGCATGTTGCATGTAGTTAACGATTTTTTCAGTCGCTAGTACATCGCTATCTGATCCGGTATCTGCAGCTGAGCCAGAAAGACTTAATAGGCGGTTTATATTTGAGCTCAGCCATGCCGAAGTGAATTTGTTCTGCTGCAGAACTTCGGCTCTGCCTTGCGCTACCAATGAGTTGGCATTAAATGATTGTTCACCGTTGCCAATTGGCAGTGGGATAAACAAAGCGTATTTTCCAAGAGCATTTACTTCCGAACATGAAATTGCGCCACTTCGACTAATAATTAAATCAGCAGCTAAATACGCCGTTGCCATATCTTCAATATATGAAGTGGACTTGTATCGCTCCTGCATGGCTGGAAGAGTATTTAACTTACCTACCGCATGCAGCAGTTGAGTGCCGTTGGCCAGCAGCGATGGAAGAGATTTGGCAATTACTTTATTTAGCGCAACTGAACCTTGAGAGCCAAAGAAGGCGAAGACCAAAGGGTCGGTCGCCAAAAAGCCGAGATCGCGCTTTGCCTGGGCTCGTGCGCTGGTCCAGTTATCTGCACTCTTCGCCAGTGCGTTAGCAACATCTTGGCGCAATGGAATTCCCGTAACTAAAGCGCTTTGTAGCGCACCATCTTGAACCGGCTGGGCAACTGCGCAATATGGGCTAAGGCGAGAACCTAAACGATTTGCAAACCCTGGTTTGGCATTGGCTTCATGAACCACAAAAGAAACACCAAGAGATTTGGCGGCTAAATAAGCCGGCGCTGACACATATCCCCCAAAGCCAATCAATAGGTCAGCGCCCTTTAATAGTTTGCGCGCTGCAAAAAATGAACTGGATAAAGTAAGGGGAACTTTGAGTAATTTTGTAGATAATTTTCTAGGGATTACCACCTTAGGGATATGGACTAATTTAAATCCTGCCGCTGGCACTAATTGATTTTCTAAACCGCTAGTTGTTCCAATAAATTGCAGTTCATCGTCGGGGTGGTTTTTTCGCCAGAGCCGCGCCACCGCGAGTGCAGGTTCTATATGGCCCGCAGTTCCGCCGCCAGCAAAGACTATTTTCATGATGTGCGTAATCTACGCCGTTCAATAGCCTTTTGTAATTCAACTTTCACTTCTGGGTCGCGCAGCGCGCTTCCAAATACATATCCCAAACCAAGATAAAGTGAAATCAACGCTGATCCGCCATAGGAGACAAAGGGCAGCGTCACTCCAACTACTGGCAGAACGCTGGTTGCAGACCCAACATTGAGAATAGTTTGAATAGCTATCCAACATCCAATTCCCGAAACCACATAGCGTGACATTGGATCTTTGCAACGAAGTGCAATCTTAAAGATTGAATAAATTATTGCAGCCAAAAGTGAGAGAACCACTAACGTTCCCAATAGCCCTAACTCTTCGCCGATAACAGCGAAGATAAAGTCAGTATGTGCCTCTGCTAAGTTGCCCCATTTTTGTCGGCTACCGCCTAAACCAACACCGAAAATTCCGCCCGTTGCTAAGCCCAATAAACTATGGGCCGGTTGCCAACCAGCATTCTTATAATCCTCGGCTGCAAATGGATCTAGAACAACGAGAAAGCGATCAATGCGATAACCAGCAGTTGCAATTAAGACAGCAAAAGCCACCGCACCGATTGCGATCAAGGTTCCGAAGACACGAAGCTCAATTCCCGATACAAATAGCATTCCACCAAGAATTGCAGCGATTACACAGGTTGTGCCCAAGTCACGGCCGAGCATTACCAACAACATAACGAGTGCGAATCCAGGACCAATGAGCCCGAAGACATTCACGCGCGATTTTCCGGTGCGCTCTTCGATGGACAACATATAGCCAGCCCAAAGAATCAATAAAAATTTAGCCAGTTCACTTGGTTGTACGTCAACGAAAGGCAGGGCAATCCAGTTGGTATTTCCATTAACAGTTTTACCTACACCGGGAATCTGCAGGAACAAGAGAATAATTGCCGAGATCAGAAGCCCAAACCTGGCCGCCAATCGCCATTGCGCTAATGAGCGTTGTGACAAAAATATTGCAACTGGTATAGAGATTGCAAAGAAGGCGAACTGACGCGAGACGATGGCCACAGCATTTCCTCTGGTATCTAGCGCATGTATCGAGGAAGCTGAAAAGACCATAACTAGACCAATTACTGAAAGTGAAAGGGCGCTTATCGCAAGAATGTAAAAATTATTGACCGGCTTAGTTAGAAACTTTTCTCCTGTTTTGCTCATGCGTTCTCCTTCATTACGGCTGAGGCAAAACGATCGCCCCGATCGGCATAGGAAATGAATTGATCCATTGATGCACATGCCGGTGCTAGCAATACTGTGTCTCCCGCAATTGCCCGCAATTTTGCCGCAGAGACAACTGCCTCCATTAATGAATTGCTGGCTCCACCTTTTACATAACCGGAATCAGTTTCTATATAAACTATTTCAACCTCTGGCACTTGGCGACGAAGTTCAGTTGCAATTAACTCGCGATCGGTTCCGATCAAAATTGCCGCCTTAATTCTTGATTTGCAACGTTCTATCAACTGATCCATTTGCGCGCCTTTTGCTAATCCACCAGCGATCCAGATCGCAGAGAGAGTGCCTAATAGCGAAGCAGCTGCTGCGTGCGGATTAGTCGCCTTGGAATCATTAATCCAGGTAATTCCATCTTTCTCCAAAATTGTTTCAATTCGATGGCGTCCTGGTTTGAAGTTCTGAATCGCACGACGAATTGATTCGTGGTCAACGCCTACAGTCCGCGCCAACCCTGCGGCAGCAAGTGCATTAGAGACGCTGTGGGGAACTGTCGGCACAACTTCTAGCACTTCGGCGATCATCGCAGCTTCTTGCGGGTTGGCCACAAATGCACGATCAACAAGCAGTTCTTCTACAACTCCCATTTCTCCGGGGCCAGGTGTATCAAGTGAGAAAAAGACCTTGCGTCCCTGCCAATGCGCAGCTCTTGTTAGTACTTCAGGGTCGCTGGCGCTAAATATTCCAGTGCTAGCGCGATCAAGAATCGAAAACTTCGCTGCGGCATAACTCTCGAAATCTCCATGCCAGTCAACATGATCAGGTGCAATATTTAAAATTGCTACTGCCACAAAGGTTGCTTCACGGAGCCAGTGCAGTTGAAATGATGAGAGTTCCAAAACTAAGACATCATAATTTTCTGAACTTTCAACAGATTCCAAAACCGTAGTACCGACATTTCCACAGGCAACCGCAGATATTCCGCCTTCACGGAGCATCGCCGCGGTCATTTCAACTGTGGTTGTCTTGCCGTTCGTCCCTGTCAATGCAATCCATCTTTGATTCGGCGCCAGATCCATTTTTAAAGCCCACGCTAAATCAATCTCATTCATGATCTTTACACCCGCCGCGATTGACTCGGTAACCAGCGGATGATCTGGTTTCCATCCTGGTGAAACCATGACAGCATCAAAATTCTTGACATCGAATGATTTTGCAGGAGCTACATCGAAGCCATCTACTGCGCTAACTTGCTCATCAGCGATGGATATCAGCGCTCCACGTTTAGAGAGCGACCTTGCGACAACAAGTCCAGTAACGCCAGCGCCCAGGACCAGAATTCGCTGGCCGGAGAAATTAATTGTCATCGCCCATCCTGCTTAACTATTTACCCACTGGGCATAGAAAAGTCCAAGCCCAGCTGCAACGCAAAGTCCGGCGATTATCCAGAACCGTAGAACGATAGTGACTTCGCCCCAGCCCATAAGCTCGAAATGATGTTGCAGCGGAGCCATCTTAAAGATGCGCTTGCCGCCAGTTAACTTGAAGTAAACGACTTGCAAGATTACAGATGCGCTAATGATGACAAAAAGTCCGCCAAGTGGAATCAACAACAGTTCAATACGCAATGATGTTGCGATGCCAGCTAGCGCGCCACCCAAAGCAAGAGAGCCGGTATCACCCATAAAAATCTTGGCAGGAGATGCATTCCACCATAAGAATCCAGCACAAGATCCAGCAAGAGCAGCAGATAACACCGCTAAATCAAGCGGGTCTCTTACTAAGTAACAATTTGCTCCAGGTGCCACCGCGCAGCTCTGACCAAATTGCCAAACACCAATCAAAATGAAAGAGATAAATGTCATCACCGCAGCGCCCGTTGCTAAACCATCCAAGCCATCTGTCAGATTCACACCGTTACTAGTTGCTGTAACCATCAGAACTACCCAGATTACAACTAGGAAAGTTCCTAGGACTATTGAAGTATCACGAACAGTAGAGAGATTTTGCGAAATCGGTGTCAGTCCATCGCGATCTGGAAAATGAATACCTGCATAACCAAAAGCCGCGGCACAGAGAACTTGTCCTAATATTTTCTGCTTAGCGTTAAGGCCAAGCGATTTCTGACGTGAGACCTTTAACCAATCATCTAAAAATCCAACAAATCCGAGCGATGCCATTAGCGCGAGAATTAACAGCGCAGAAGTACTAACTACATTTCGGGACAACAAGTGCGCAGTGAAATAACCCGCTGTTGCTGCGAAGATGATAATAATTCCACCGCTAGTTGGCGTTCCTCGCTTAGTGTGATGGGAAGAAGGTCCATCATCTCTAATGATTTGACCATAACCACGGCGTGTCAAAAATCGAATTAGTGCGGGCGTGCCAAAGAGTGAAAAAACAAGGGCTATAGATCCCGCGATTAGAATTTCTCTCATCTTTATTCACTCTCCCCTTCTTCAACGTTCAAAAGCTCTTTCTCAAGTTGGCTAGCAATACCTTGTGCGATCTCTTCGAAGGCTTCAGCGCGAGATGCCTTCACTAAAATCACATCTCCCGACCTCATCTGTGTCACTAGCGCTAACGCCTCAGACTTAGCGTCCAAGAGATGAACATCCATTGCGCATTTAGTGCCGATCTCAGCTGCATACTCTGGGGCTGCGACGCATACCAAATGATCAATTCCTAACTCTGAGGCAAGGGTGCCAATACCCGCATGTCGATCTCGTGATGACGCGCCGAGTTCATGCATCTTTCCCAGAAAAGCCCACGATTGACCACCGCGTTCTTGTGCAAAGAGAACTAGCGTTCTTAGCGCCGCTTCTGCAGATTCTGGACTCGAGTTGTATGAATCATTTATTAATACCACCCCGGTGATCTCCGAAATTTCCATACGCCACTTGCTGTGAAGTTCTGCCGTTGAAAGGGCTCCCGCGATTAAATCAATCGAAGCACCCAAGTTGGTCGCAACTGCAGCGGCTGCCAGGGCGTTTGCTACTTGATGGATACCAACAATGCGAAGTCCAACTGCTGCACGACCAGCCGAAGTTACCAAGTCAAAATGGGGACGACCTTCACGAATTTCAATATCTGTGGCGCGTACATCGGCAGAAGTGCTCTCGCCGAAAGTAATTGTCTTTCCATCATGAAGAGATTGCATCTTTTGCGTAAATGGATCGTACTGACCAAGGATTGCAATCGCTGAGTTTTCAAGTGAAGAAATCATCTCTGACTTTGCAGTAGCAACAGCCTCGGCAGAACCAAATTCGCCAATATGGGCAGTACCAACACGTAAGACGACTCCGATATCTGGCTTAGCCATCTGACACAGCGCGGCGATATCACCAATGTGGCGCGCGCCCATTTCTAAGATACAGAACTTAGTTTTTGTATCGCATTGCAAAAGAGTTATTGGTGTTCCTAGTTCGTTATTAAAATTGCCTTGCGGAGCCACCGTATTTCCAACAGATTCCAATATATGTTGCAATAGATCTTTAGTGGTTGTCTTGCCCTGCGAACCTGTGATTGCAATAACTTTTAGATCTGGCAGGGCCGCGCGTACATGCGAGGCCAACTTATTTAGGGCAGCCAAAACATCTTTTACAACTATGCAGCGCTTTGTAGAAGATCCGCTCACAATCGCTAGCACCGCACCATTTGCAAATGCAGCATCTATATATGTGTGGCCATCGGCCTTCTCACCCTTTAGCGCAAGAAAAATCGAACCTGGGGTTGCCTTACTTGAATCAAATACTGGTGGTGCGGTTACGGCGACATCGTCGCCGATTAATTCTCCTCCGACGATTTTTGCGATTTCAGATGCTTGCAGAGTAATCATCGCTTAGCCTCGATTGCCCTTGCCAAGATAATTCGATCATCAAAATCAAGAGTCTTCCCATTTATTTCCTGACCAAGTTCATGACCTTTACCAAGAACTGCAACGGTATCTCCTGTACTAGCAAGCGATACTGCATAGGCAATGGCTTCGGCGCGATCGCTAATTTTTTGCGATGGTTTAGCAATATCTATCCCCGCAGTCATTGCTTGCAAAATAGCTTCTGGATTTTCGGATCTTGGATTATCGCTAGTGAAAACTGCAATGTCTGCATGGGCGCTAAGTGCTTGGCCCATTAACGGACGTTTCATGGGGTCGCGGTCTCCGCCACATCCCAGAACAGCGATGACTTTACCTGTCGTGAATTCACGGATCGAAGCCAGCACATTTGATACGGCATCAGGGGTGTGCGCATAATCCACCAGAGCCGTAAAGTCTTGACCTACTTTGATTTCTTCCAGTCGACCGGCTGCACCAATTATTTTTGGAACAATTGCTGCGATATCAATTGGATCTACACCCAACTCAACAGCTATAGCGATGGCCATCAATAAATTATCGAAGTTATATCCACCTCGTAATGAAGTTGAAGTTTCGATCAATATTCCACCAGCTCCACGAATCTTTAACTGCACATGCTTGGATTGGCTATCGATTTCGATAAAGTGCCATACCGCCTGTGGGTTAGAGCGTGAAACTGCAATAACTGGGAGTTCAGTTGCCGCTGCCAACCTTGCGCCATATGCATCATCAATGTTTATGCAAGCTAGATCTGCAAATGAGAAATTAAAGAGCGCTGCTTTGGCTAAGAAGTAACTCTCCATATCACCATGGAAATCTAAATGATCTTGCGTTAAGTTGGTAAAAGCTGCAATTGCAAAGTGAGCTCCTTCTAGGCGATGCATTGTCATCGCATGACTTGATGCTTCAATAACGAGATGTCGCATATGGCGCTCTTTCATAACCGCTGCCAGCGCCTGCAAATCCGTTGCCTCCGGAGTTGTCCGTTTGCTGGCAATTACTTCACTCCCGATGCGAGTTTCAACTGTTCCGATTAAGCCGCAATCTCGGTGAGCCAATTCGAAAATCTGATGCAAGAGCGTTGAAACTGTCGTCTTTCCATTAGTCCCGGTTATGGCAACGCCACTGAGATCGCGCATCGGTTCACCATAAAAAAGCGCCGCTATACGTCCTGCAATTAAGCGAGGATTAGCCACAACTAAAACTGGAATTCCGCTAATTAATTTTGCGCCTGCAGAATCTGTCACAACAGCAACTGCCCCCTGCTTTTGGGCGTTGGTAGCAAATTCTGCGCCGTGACGCTTGGCGCCAGGTAGCGCAATGAAAAGATCTCCGGGTTTCACATCAGAATCGCTATGCGTTATTCCTGTAATCAAAACTTTTGCGAGTTCATCTTCGCTAGTTGACGAAGTCGCACCAACTGAGTGGAATATTTTTGAAAGAGCCAGCGAGAAATCTGCAAATGGGCGCATTAGCGTTGCCTTGCACTCACTTGAGCAGCTTTTACAACACTAGATTCGCGCTTCTTAGCGTTTAACTCTTTTTGAGTTAGAGCAACGGGCATTACCTTGGTTCCTGTTGGCGCCACGTGCTCTGATTGCAAAACAAAAGTCATTACCTTCTTAAACACGGGACCGCCAAGTGAGCCGCCATAGTAAGCACCCTTTGGATCTTGAATAGTTACGCTGATTACATACTTTGGAGCATCCGCTGGCGCAAATCCGATAAAAGATGCGGTGTAGCCGCTGTATCTTCCTAACTCTGAATTAAATCGCATCGCAGTTCCAGTCTTGCCAGCAACTCGATAGCCCGGGATCGCAGCACTTGGCGCAGTTCCGTGTCCGGAAACCACAGATTCCATCATTATGCGAAGTTGTTTCGCAGTTGTCGCACTAATAACTCGTTCGTTGGTGCGAGCTGAAGAAGCAGTAAATTTCCCTGATGCATCGCTGGTTCCAGCAATAACGGTTGGGGAAACACGAACGCCATCATTAGCAATCGTCGCGAAAATACTTGTGGCTTGCATGGCGGTGAGTGAATAGCCTTGGCCGAAAGCTACGGTCGGAGCAGTTGTTCCTGACCAATCACTTACCGGACGCAAAATTCCAGCAGACTCACCGGGCAACCCAGAACCAGTTGATTTACCCATGCCAAACTTTGTTAAATACTTATATAAGGTGTCATTCGAGAGCATTTCGCCAATTTTTATTGTGCCGGTATTTGAAGAGACTGCCAAAATTCCGGAGGTTGTTAACTTCTGCACTGGATGACGCTCGTGATCGTGGAAGGTATCCCCGCCACGTTTAATTGAGTATGGAACAGTCAATACAGTCTCTGGAGTAATTTTCTTTTCTTCTAAAGCAGCCGCAAGTGTCATCACCTTGCCGGTTGATCCAGGTTCGTAAACATCCTGCACCGAAGGGTTGCGCATAAGTGATTCTGAAACTGTTTTTGTATTATTTGGATCAAAAGTTGGCGCCGTAGCATGAGCCAAAATATGTCCTGTCTTTGGATCCATGACAATTACAGTTCCACTTACCGCGCGCGCTTTGCTTACAGCTTCTTGAATCGCATTCGCTGCTACCCATTGCACATCACGATCAATTGTTAGCCGAACAGTGGTTCCCTTTTTCGCTGCTACAAGTTCGTTCTGTGAACCTGGAATTTCGGCTCCAAGGCCTCGCGCATAAGAGTATCGACCATCAGTTCCAGTAATAGTTGAGTTCATACTCGATTCGATACCGGTAGCACCGATTCCATCTTGGCGTACGAAACCAACGAGTGAAGAAACTAGCGAACCAGATGGATATTCTCGTATGTAATTACGTTCGGCGAAGAAACCGACAATACGTTTATTGAAGTGCTCTTTATCAAGAGCTGCGTTATAACTTTGAATTGCTGCAGTCAGATTTCGCCAAACCGCTGGTTTAGCGCTCTTGGCAACCATTGAATATTTCTTTGTACCCGAGATTGCACTTTGTACTTGAGCAACAGTCATTCCCAAATATGGCGCTGCAAAATTAGCGGTCTGCGCCGCATCAGTTACTTGCGTCTGATCAACAACGATGTTTATCGCTGAGACGCTGCGAGCAAATGCCACACCATTCGTGTCGGTAATTTCGCCACGTGCCGCTGGGATCGCACGAGTGGATTCCATTTCATTGACCGCTTTGTTTCTGTATTCGCCAGCCTGCACTGCTTGAATCTGAATCAAGCGAGCAGTAAATAAGAGAAAGAAGAACAAGATAAAAATTATTAATACACGTATGCGTGAGGCAGCTAAATTTAGATTACCCACGAGCGATCTCCCCATTGGCTATCGCTTGTGCTTGCGCATCTAGATTAAGGAAAACTGGAGATTGTGAAGGGCGCATACCGAGCGCTTCTGCTTGTGCGGCGAGAGCGGCCGGTGATGAAACTGATTCAATTTGGCGGTTTATCGCCTCACGTTGATCTGCAACGACTTTTGCCTCCGCCTTTAACTCAGAGAGAGTGAAGGCATCTTGTGCCAGCAGAATATTGACCGCAAGAAGTATTAGAAACCCAACTCCTGCAACTGCTGATAGAAAAATCGCAAAGAAGCGATGAGTGGCTTGGGCGCCCTCTGAAAGGTTTGGCACTAATTTTAGGAAAACTTCTGCGGATTTATCTGCCAATCTTTGACGCGGCACACGAACGCTCTGAGTCGCAATTGAATTTAGGAGCGCCATCTATGCCGCCACCTTTTCAATTGCGCGAAGTCTGACAGAGGCAGATCTTGGGTTATCGGCAAGTTCTTGCTCAGATGGCGTCTCACCTGATTTAGAAACCATCACAAACTTGGCCGCGAATTCGGGAAGATCGACCGGCAGGTTGCGTGGAGTCTTGGAGGTGGTGCGATCGACAAAAATCTCTTTCACGATGCGGTCTTCCAAAGATTGAAATGACATTACAACTACGCGACCACCAACTGTTATGAGATCTAGTGCGATTGGTAATGCGCGAGTGATGGCACCGAGTTCATCATTAGCTTCGATGCGCAGTGCCTGAAACGTACGTTTTGCAGGATTGCCACCTGTGCGTCGTGTTGCTGCAGGAATGCTCTCCTTTACCAAGGTAGCAAGTTCATGAGTCGAGTTAAGTGGCGCCTTTGCGCGTGCTTTCACAATGTTTTCAACGATGCGAGTTGCAAACTTTTCTTCACCAAAGGCGCGCAGAATCTTCACCAAAGTACCTGGCGCATAGGTATTTACAATCTCTGCAGCGGTGATTCCACGACTTCGATCCATGCGCATATCAAGCGGGGCATCTTGCGAATAAGAAAAACCGCGGTCTACTTCATCTAATTGAATTGATGAAACACCGAGATCAAAGAGAATTCCATTTACTTTATCAAATCCATTTTCTTTAACAACTTCGGAGATTTGATCAAAGACAGCATGTGCGCTTTTAAAGCGAGTGCCGAAATGAGCCAAGCGAGCAGAGGCTCTCTCGAGCGCAATTTGATCGCGATCAATACCAATTACAGTAAGTGTTGGAAACTTTTCAAGAAGGGCCTCTGTGTGACCGCCAAGACCCAGCGTGCAATCAACAATTACTGGGTTCTCATTTAAAAGTACTGTTGGAGAGAGTAATTCAATACAACGGTCTAGCATCACTGATACATGTTGTGCGCTTGCATCGTTCATCACTCCCCCATTTCTTAACTCGCTTTTTTATCTCTTCTTTGCATCTCTCATCTCTGGTCACCGCCGGCCGACGGATCTAACGAAAGTGACACCGGGGAAGGGGTGTCACTGTCGGCTTTAGGTCGGCGGTGGCCACAAATGAGAGCGCTATTAAGTTGTTTTCTTACTTTTAAAACTAGAAGAGCCCGGGAAAGATCTCCTCTGAAACTTCAGCAAAACCTTTTTCGCGATCTGTTAGATATGAATTCCATGCTGCGTTATCCCAAATTTCAACGCGAGTGTTTGCGCCAATAACTACGCAATCTTTTTCAAGTCCTGCATAAGTACGAAGTCCGGCAGGAATAGTTACGCGACCTTGACGATCAGGAATTTCATCGTGTGCGCCCGCAAACATCACGCGCATGTAATCGCGTGCATTCTTTGATGTAACAGGTGCTTGGCGCAGTGTTTCGGTGATCGTTGCAAATTCAGAAGATGGGAAAACGTATAAACAACGCTCTTGTCCCTTTGTAATTACTAAGCCAGCAGAGAGCTCTTCACGAAATTTTGCAGGAAGTATTAAGCGGCCCTTTTCATCAAGGCGTGGCTCGTGGGTGCCGAGAAACATTTTCTTAGCCCCCTTCCCCGAGGACTTGTGAGCGGGAAATACCGCTTAATCCCCCACTTTACTCCACTTTCCTCCTTTTTCAACCACCCTTCGCCACTTATCTCCCACCGCCTCCCACGGGCTCCCCCTTTTGGGGATGAAAAAAGCCCCCGCCGATATCGGCAAGGGCTGGCCGGTTGCGCCTTAGAAATTAGCCGTTATTGCGCTGATCCCATCGATCTTCTAAACCTTTTGTGAAGCCTTGGCCAAATGAGCGGCGAGCGCGCTTTGGGGATTTGCCAGCCTTAGCACCGGCGTTAGCAAGGCCATTTATAAGCAGAATTACGCCTACCAGGGCTACCACGAAGCCGCCCACACCAACCAGAGTCAGCTGAGCGATAAGACCTGCAAAGAGAATTGAGAATCCGCCTAAAACAAAGGCGATTGCGATCCCGATGGATGCACCTATCCGGGTGCGAGAGCCATTTAGCGTTGAGACCAGACGTGGGTCATCGACAGATAACGCCTCTTCCATCTCGGCTAGTAGGCGTTGTTCGCGCTCAGATAAGTGCCATATGCCCACAATAGAACATCTTTTAGTTCACGGCTAGTCGGCGTCAGTATCGTCGCCTTCGAGTTTGATTAAGCGCCCCGGGCGCACGCTGGCCCGCCCAAAACGCGCCTTTGCCTGATCAATACCGCTCTGTGCATCCCGCCAACCTTTCTCGCGCGCACCCAAGACAAGCTGTTCCGGTGAATCCTCCTGCAAGTTCTCAAGTGATACCCCGACCAAGCGCAACCGCGCACGTTCGATCTTTAGCGCCAAATAAAGTGCCTTAACAACTTCGTAAATTTCGTGGGTGCTATCTATGGGAAGTGCCAACGTCTTTGAGCGATTGATAGTTGTGAAATCTGCAAAGCGCACCTTTATTGAAATCGTCTTTGCAAATAAACCTTTTTCGCGCAACCGAGCAGTTGATTTTTCAGTCATGCGCAAGAACTCTTGCAATATCTCAATCGGATCATCTAGATCAACTGAAAATGTTTCGGCGGCAGAGATGCTCTTATCGGGTTCTTCAGGTGTTACATCGCGATAGTCGCGCCCCCATGCAAGTTCGTAAAGTGAGGCGCCTGCCGCATCACCCAGAGCGCGAATCAAAGTAGCGCGCGGAGTATTGGCAATATCTGCAACGGTGTGAAGGCCCAATCGTTCTAGTTGTTCAGCAGTCTTTGGTCCGACTCCCCAGATCGCGCCAACTGGCAGCGGATGCAGAAATGTAAGTATGCGATCAGTTGTTATCTCGAGCATTCCATTTGGTTTGCAATGTTGGGAAGCCAACTTGGCAATAAATTTAGAGGGCGCAATACCGACTGAACATGTGATGCCTTCCTCTTTTTCTACGCGCGCCCGAATTGCAGTAGCAATCTCGCGACCGGTGCCCAATAGTTTGCGCGCGCCGGTGACATCTAAGAAGGCTTCATCGAGTGAAATCGGTTCTACCAGCGGCGTATACGAATTAAAAATCTGCATTACGCGTTCTGATATTTCTGAATAACGGTGATGATCGGGTGCGACAAATATCGCTTGCGGAGCCATACGTTGGGCGCGTCCGACCGGCATCGCAGCACGAATTCCAAATTTACGTGCGGCGTAATTTGCAGATAAAACAACTCCGCGCGCACCGGCTCCGACAACAACGGCCTTGCCGCGAAGTTCGGGATGATCAAGCTCGGCAACGGATGCATAGAAAGCATCCATATCTACATGCAAAATCGTAGGCTCGGTGGGCTCGCTCATTTCGCCGCTGTCTCTAGTAATTTGCGTGACCACTTTTCATAAGCTTCACGCAGATCCCAAGCGCCACTGGCGTTGATAGAGATTCCGCGATCTCCGGTTCTGCGCGTTTTGCCACGGACTAACAATATGGATGAACCATAGAGAGTGGAAGCAAAGCCCTCTTGGGCGCCAGAGAAAAATGTCGAATCGGTGCAGCCATAACCATCATCGAGAGTTAGAAAGATGACGCGGCGCCCAGAACGAACTGGTGGTGTCTGCATCGCAACTTTTATACCCGCGACCAGTACTTCGCTCTGTGATCGCAGTGAAAGTAGATCCGATGATTTAACGGCGCCGATGGCATTTAAAAACGGCGCATAAAATTCGAGCATATGGTGGGTGATATCCATACCTAAACGTTCGACTTCGTTGCGCACTTTTTCGGAAGCGCCCATTGGTGGCAGGCCGCTTGCTTCAAGGTCAGGGGGTGCAAAACCAAAGACCATCTGCGAACCAGCAACGGTTGCAACGGGTGAGCGAGTTAAATCAGATAAGTGCAGCAACAAATCACGATGATTGATTGTGCCGCTATTTAAAGAATGCACTCGATCAAATGCGCCGGTGAGAATTAAGGTTTCTATAACTGGATGTGAGGCCCCGGATCTGCGGTAAAAATCCGATAGATCGATATAGGGACGGCCCGCAATAATCGAAGTGACTTCCTTATCGCTGATACCTGAAACAGATGTCAGACGCGATACGAACATGATCGCTGCCTTTCTCATCTCTTTCGACCGTGTATTGCTGCCCCGAATAATTAATATCAAGTGGTGCTAAACCAACCCCTAGTTGGCGTGCTTCATCGATCATCAAACGCTTGGGATACATTCCGGGATCATGTGTCAGTACCCCTGCAATAAATGCTGCGGGGTGGTGCGTCTTTAAATATGCAGATTGATAAGTGGGCAGCGCAAAAGCTGCGGCGTGTGCTTTGCAGAAACCAAAGGACGCGAAGGCACGCAACACATCCCAAATTTCAGTAACGATATTTAACTCATAGCCGCGCATCGTTGCGGCAGGAAAGAACCAGTCGCAGACTTCTTGTTGCCCTTCCTTACTGCCTAAAGCGCGCCGTTTTTCATCGGCGGCAGCAAGTGAGATGCCAGTCATCGTGGCGATAATCGAGATCACTTGTTCGTGAAATACAACCACGCCTTCGGTTTCAGCCAAGATCGAATAAAGATCGGGATGAATTATCTGGGCAGGGTTCCAGCCATGGCGGGCGTTAAGAAATGGGCGAATCATGTCGGACTTAACTGGGCCAGGGCGAAAGAGTGAGATATCAATAATTAAATCAGTAAATGTTTTGGGGGCTAACTTGCCAACTAGTTCGCGTTGGCCAGGGCTTTCGACTTGGAAGATACCTAAGGTGTGTGTTGATTGAATTAAATTATAAGTTGACTCATCATCTAGTGGCACTGCATCTATATCTAGATCGATTTCTTCTATCCGCTTTATCTCGTGCACCGCATGTGCAATCGTGGATTGCATACGCACACCCAGGATGTCGAGTTTAAGTAAACCGATTTCTTCTACGCCATCTTTATCAAATTCCACCATTGGATAACCACTGGCGTTAAATTGCACCGGCGCTCGATCTAAAAGTCCACCATCAGATAGAACAACTGCGCAGGGATGCATCGCAAGATGACGCGGCAAGCCATCGAGGCGTTGCGCCAGTGAAATCGCCATCGCAGTAAGGGGCGCCGATAAATTAAGTGAGCGAAGTTCGGGAAGTGATTTAAGAGTGGCCTCAATATTGCGGGCGCGGATATGTGGCAGTGATTTAGCGATTAGGTCTATCTCCATTGCCGGCAAACCCATGGCAGCGCCCACATCACGGATGGCATTTCGCGCACGGTATGTATCGACCATTGAAACTGTGGCACAGCGCGAGATTGCTTGCGGTGAGCGCCAGTCGGTATCGCCATAACGCTTAAAGACCAGATCGTAAATTTCTAAACGGCGCGCAGATTCAACATCGATATCGATATCGGGCAGCGCTCTGCGCAACGGAGAACAGAAACGTTCCATCAATAAACCATGTTGCATCGGATCGACCCCTGAGATGCCAAGTAGATGACAAATAAGCGAACCAGCACCACTGCCGCGAGCTGCCACCCGAATATTTTTTTCGCGCGCCATATCGGTGATATCTGCAACCGTTAAAAAATAAGGTTCATAACCAAGGGTTGCAACAGTTGCGAGTTCATCATCTAAACGCGCCCGCGCTTTAGCGATTGTGGCAGAGTCGTTATAGCGCCAATTAATTCCTGATTCAGAGCGTGTGCGCAGCAGAGCGCGCATTGAGTTGGCGGAATCGGCGCCGACTATGTGCGCTTCAGGTAAGTGAATGCCGCCTAAACCAAGATCGCGTTGTGGCGATAAGAGCGCGCGTTCGGCCCATTTGCGTGTTGTCTGAAGAAGTTCACGTGGTGTGCGCTCCCCTGCTGCGCGTGCGATTTCGGCAGCAAGTGAAACCATTTCATCACTTGATTTTAAATACCCTTGCGCATTGCGACGTTCTAGGTGGCGTTGGTGCAACGGAACTAATTGCCGCGCGCAATCAAGGATGTCGGCAACTGGTCCATCGGCGGCATCGCGCATACGCACCGCATTGGTTATCACTGCATCGATATCGTGATCGCGGGCAAAGATAAGTGAGCGCGCAGCATGCGCTGTTGAGAAAGGCCCGTTGCCAGCAACAAGATGAGAAACGCAATCAATAGCGTGGTCGCCAAAGAGTGGCCGAGTTTTATTAAATATCTCTAGCGCGATATCGCTGCGGTGCAGAGCGAGCGCCTGGCTAACTGGTGATTCGGGGCCATGTAGTAAATGAAGTTGAGTTGAGTATTGGCTAAAGCGTTGCAGCAGATCTAAAGTCAGAATTGGCGTGCGATCGGCGGCGTTCATATTTAAGCCACTTAATAAACGCACCAAAGCACGCCATCCCCCATCGCCATGTGCCAGGACGGTAACGCGTGGTAAATCTTTAACGGGGGCGCTCTTTGATATTTGGATCTGCCAGTAAATCAATCGCAAGGTTGATACCGATAATTGGTGCGATACCAAATTCCAGACATGCGCTGGCAAAACGGATTGCACCAGATAAGCCATCGCGATCAGTCAGGGCGAGCGCCGGTGATTCAAATTGGGCAGCCCGTTCTACAAGATCACGTGGTTGAGTTGTTCCGTATTTAAGTGAGAAAGCACTTGATGTGCGCAGATGTATAAAACTCATTTTTAGATCAAACCTGTTTGACGATCCAAGAACCTGTGATCTCATCGCGTTCGAGTTGAAAGGTATTTAGTGCACCGATTGGAGCAGCTTCAACTGTCCACAAAGCGCGTGCGCCATCATCAGGGCGATAGATGCCATCGCTAACCCGGTTCCACCAACCACCTGCTTCACACCAGCGCGATAGAACAGCGTGGACACGAAAGCGTTTTCCGCGAAAGGTAAATTCGATAGGCGTTGCCGCTCCATCGGAAGTGACTTCATGAGCTGGTGTTACCTCTGGGACTGACATTTTTACGGGCCTTTTGCCTTCCTGTGGATATTCGAACAAGTGTTCGAAAACTAGCCCAAGGCCCTGACATTGGCAAGACACGCCCCTGTCCACGCTCAAGATAGTTGAAAGTTCAACTATCTCCCCTACACTAATCCGAGTCAGACCAATCACTACACAAGGAGATCCATGGACGCAGTACTCGTAATCGGCCGAATTCTTTTCGCCTTTATCTTCATCACATCAGGAATCGCTCACTTTGCCAAGCTAGAAATGATGACCGGCTATGCAAAGTACAAGAAGCTTCCTGCTGCAAAGCTCGGCGTAATCGCAAGCGGCCTATTCTTCCTTCTTGGCGGAATCTACGTAGCACTTGGCTTCTGGGTAGACCTTGGCGCGCTATTGCTCGCAATCACGTTGGTACTTGCAGCAGTTATCTTCCATAACTTTTGGAAAGAGACAGATGCAACAACAAAGCAGAACGAAATGATCGCTTTCAATAAGGATCTCGCTCTCGCTGGTGCTTCTCTAATTATCTTTGCACTTATCTACAGTGGCACAATTTCAGCAGATGCTTTCGGCCCACACGTTGGAAACATCTCGTTCTTTAACAAGTAAAGAAACATTCACCGAAACGGCCTCCCGAAAAGGGGGGCCGTTTTGCATTTCGGTGGGAGTATTAAGAAATGGAGACCACTCTTGCGCTAATCGCTGGTGGATTTATCGGCGCCGTACTTGGCTTTGTTGGTGCAGGTGGCGCGATGCTCTCGGTTCCGATTTTGATGTACGGATTTGGCTTTGACCCAAAACCAGCAACCACGGCAGCCTTAGCAGTTGTATTACTCGCCGCTCTCTCTGGTGTAATTCCCAAGATAAAAAAGAAGCAAGTTCTCTATCGCGATGCTTTTGTGATTTGGGGAATCGGGTCAATCACCAACTTAGGTTTTTCTTCGATAGTTGATCAGATACCTGATTTAGTTATAACAACTGGCTTTGCAGGGATCTTGATTCTGGCTGGTTTCACTATGTTGCGGCCGCCAAAACTGGATGAGCAAAAGCGCATGCCACTTCCCGTGCTCATTGTTATGTCTTTACTAATTGGCACAATGACTGGGCTCTTTGGCATTGGCGGCGGATTCCTCGCGATTCCAGTCTTGGTTCTCTACTTTGGAACCCCGCAAATTGTCGCGGCCGGAACTTCGCTCTTAATTATTGCCGCTAACTCGCTTACCGCATTCATCGGTCATCGCTCACAATGGGGCGATGTGCAATGGCATATCCCAATCTTGATGGGCGCATCTGCCATTGTCATTGCCCAAGTGGCTTCAAGACTTTCACATAAGACGTCGCCAGTTGTCCTGCGCAAGGCATTTGCTTACCTGCTATTTGCGATCTCTATCTTGACATTAATTGAAACTTATTCTTAAGGAGTGACCTTCCTTATTCCGCGCGATAAGTAACCCGCAAGAATTAACATTGCAACCGGATAAATCATGCCAATTGAAAGATTGGTGTATTGCGCAATAATTCCCGTCACAGTTGGCCCAAAGAAGAACCCTGCGATACCGATTACACCAACGCGCGAAATTGCCACAGCTGGTGCGATCCCAGGAGTCTTACTCGCCGCCAAAATAAATGCTGGAAACATTGGACCGATGCCAAGACCTGCAGCAATGAAACCAATATTTACAATTATCAGCGCCGGGATTGGATATGTATCTGACATCGGAATCGCAATCAACATAGCGATTCCCCAGATAGATCCACCTAGATATCCACCTAGTTGAACTACGCGAGCTGGGCCAAAGTAATCGAGTGCACGATCACCAAGAAAGCGACTAACAATCATTGCAAGGGCAAAGGATGCAAAGGCAGATGCATAAACGCCTTTCTCGTATCCCATTTCATCGCGCAACAAGATCGCACCCCAATCACTTGCGGCGCCTTCTCCAACCAAACTAGAAAGCAATCCAACGCCGAGTAACCAAAGTGGCAAAACGCTCTTTCCAAAGAGCGGAATTTTTGATTCGTGCTCTTCATCGCCCTTGTGGCCATCAATTGAACGAGGCAGCAAGTAATAGGCTGCAATTAGGTAAGCAACAATTGAAACTGCGGCAATTGCAATTAAGTTTGCTCGTGGCGATACATGGCGAGAAATAAGTCCGCCAACTACGGTCGTTAAGAATGCACCGGTGCTCCACATCGCATGGAAAGACGACATGTAACGGCGACCTAAGATTTTTTCTACAACAGTTCCTTGAAAGTTGTAACACATATCAATTAGCGCATAACCAAAACCCATTGTGTAAAGAGTCAGAAATAGAGTCACCGCATTAGTTGCTAAACCCATACCGGCAAGCCCAGCAGGCATGATAAATACTCCAACAAAAATTGTTCGCTGAGATCCATACATATGCATAAAGCGACCAGCTAATTGCGCACCCGTGATAGATCCAAATGTGCTGCCCAATAAAACAAATCCGAAGGCGCCATTTGATAATCCGATCGCATCTTTAATTTCAGGGATGCGCGGTACCCAACCCATTGAGACCATTCCAAGTAATAGGAAACAGACCCACAGAGAATTTCTCGCTAATTTCGCACGGTGGTTTTGATCAAGTGCTCCGATAGACATTTGGCAAGGGTATCCTGCAACCATGGATGGCATCTTAGAAAAGGCAGCGGTAAAGCGTTTTATTCAAGCTGCTACCGATCTCGGAGTAAAAGGCCAAGTAACGGTTCTTTCTGAGACCGCTCGTACCGCAGTCGATGCTGCCAATGGGCTTGGTATTGAAGTTGGTCAGATTGCCTCATCCCTTATCTTTAAATTGCCTTCCGGTAACTCACTATTAATTATCACAAGTGGTCGCCACCGAGTTGATACCGATCTTGTTGCCAAGAATTTAGGAATCACCGAGCTCGGTCGTGCCGATGCAAACTATGTAAAGGATGTTTCTGGTTACTCAGTAGGCGGAGTTGCTCCATTGGGTTGGGTCACTCCCCCAGAGCAAATACTCATAGACCAAGCACTAAATGATTACGAAGTCGTTTGGGCAGCATCAGGCCATCCGCACGCCGTTTATCCAACATCGTTTGCCGAGTTAATAACTTGCACTGGTGCAACGCCGATGGTTGTTGGAGATTAGCCAAGAAGTTCGGAAAGCAATTTTTCTACGCGCAATTTAATGTCATCACGAATAACTCGCACCGATTCAATCCCCTGCCCTGCTGGATCATCTAGTACCCAGTCTTCGTATCGCTTGCCGGGATAGAACGGACAGGCATCGCCACATCCCATTGTGATGACGGCATCGGATGCTTGAACAGCTTCTGGCGTCAAAATCTTTGGAGTGTTGTTTGCAATATCGATTCCGAGTTCGGCCATAGCTTCAACGGCAATTGGGTTGATGGAATCTTTAGGAGCAGAACCGGCAGAGAGAACTTCTACGCGACCTTGTCCGAGTTCGCGCATAAAGCCCGCTGCCATTTGTGATCGGCCAGCGTTGTGAACGCAGACGAAAAGTACTGATGGTTTGCTCATTTTTTTCCCTTACTTTTAACGCTAAGTGATTGGCTTAGTAGAAGCCCTAAAATCGCACCGATTAACTGCGCTGCGATAAATGGTGCAATTGATTTTGGAGCGATGCCGGCAAATGTATCTGACCAACCTCTAGCGAAAGTAACCGCAGGGTTAGCAAATGATGTTGATGAGGTGAAGAAGTAAGCAGCACCGATCCAGCAGGCAACAAGAGTTGGAATTTTCTTATCGCGCTTTTGGTCCAGGGCGGCAAAAATTATGAAGATTAGGCCGGCGGTTGCAATGATCTCGCTGAGGAATAAATGTCCACCGTTGCGAACCTTCGTTGAGGCGGTAAATACTGGCAATTCAAATAATAGGTTCGCAAGCCCTGCGCCAATAAGTGCGCCACTGAATTGAGCAAGAATATATTGAACGGTCTCAGATATTTTCATCTCGCGCTTATAGGCAAGTACCAAAGTTACGAGTGGGTTGAAGTGTGCACCACTGATATCGGCTAAGAGAGTGATTAGTGCATACAAGATGGCAGCCGTGCTAAGTGAGTTAATCAGCAACTGAACACCTGTGTCTGGTGACAGGTTTGTTGCCATTTCTCCCGAACCAATTACAGTCATTACTAAAACAGCGCTGCCTAGGACTTCAGATCCAACCTTGCGTAACTTCATGGAGACATCTTTGCCCATCTTTGGCCATGAAAAAGCCTGCGCCACGGGGTAAAATCCGAATTGAGATGAACCTTTCACTAACAGTGCACGAAGCAGCACTCAATTCTGCACCGCATATCGTTCTGGTGCATGGCATGGGCTCTGCCGCGACTGCCTGGAAACCGCTGACTCCTTATCTACAGGCGCGCTTTAACGTAATTACAGTTGATCTGCCGGGCCATGGAAAGACGCCGATGATTGCGGGTCAAGCAATGGATCCAATTTCTATAGGTGAGTTGGTTGTACGTGAAGTCAAAGAACAATTGGGAGTTACGGAATTCGATGTGATTGGAAATTCTTGGGGCGGATGGATCGCACTTGAAATGGCGGCATCTTTTCCTAATTCGGTAAGAAGCGTAACCGCGCTAGCACCTGCCGGATTTTGGCTTGCAACGTATGTGCAGCGCGCTCCAGGAGCATCACAGTTTCGTTTATTGGCAAGCAGATCTGCTGCGCTTGCGCTCCGTCATTTCTAAAATATGAAAACGCTCGCGTAAATTAGGGTTTCGCAGATGTCAGCCCGCGTTGGCGAGAATTTTCATATGAGTTATGCCTGGATGCAACACAGGCAATGGCGAAATCTGAATGGTTATTTTCCGGCATGGGATGGCATGTTGCACAAGCGCTTTGATTCGCCAATCGATTCCAATATCCCGGTAAAAATCATCTTTGGCGATTCTGATAAAACTTTGCCTGCCACAACCTGCCAAGAACGAACCATGGCGCCACAACATTCGGAATGGATAATCTTTGAAGAGTGTGGGCACGCGCCAATGTGGGATAACACCGAAAAGGTTGCGGCGCACGTAATGGAAATTGCCGGAGTCTCTCGATGAACACCTCTGCAGTAACCGTTGTTTATTTCTGGAAAATAGAGAGCCGCAATATTGGATTTGCTCTGCTGCGCATGGCTCTGGACCGTGGTGGATTGCGCAGGATGAAAGGTGTAACTTTCGCAAAAATGCTGGGTACCGGCAAAGGTGAAACATTTACGCCACGTGATGCCGATGCTAAGCGTTGGGGTTGCGTAGTTGTCCTGGATGAATCGCAATTAGACGCTCTCGATAGCTCAAAGTTAATTAAACGTTGGCGGACTAAATCAATTGAGGAAGTTAGATTCTTGCTCGATCCAATTTCATCACATGGTTTATGGGCTAAAAAGAATCCCTTTGCATATTCAGCTACCCAGACTGATGGCCAGGTAGTTGCAATAACGCGAGCTCGAATTAAATGGCTACAGAATTTTAGATTCTGGCGGGCAGTTCCTCCCGTAACGCAAAGTTTGCATGCATCGGACGGATTGATTAGAACCATTGGGATAGGTGAAGCACCTATCGGATTGCAAGGAACTTTCTCGCATTGGAACTCTGGCTCAGACCTAAGAAATTTTGCTTACAAAGGTGCCGCGCATCAAAGCGCAATCGCTGCCACCGAACGCCATGGCTGGTATGCCGAAGAACTCTTTGCCCGCTTCGCAGTTCGCGATATCCGAGGCTCAATTACTAAGTAAGTAGTTAAGTAGGGCAGACTTAGCCCATGTCGATACGTCATTACTCACCACGTCGCAATCGCCGACGCGGAATTTCGTCTCGCGCTCAATTCGCCCTAAATCTAACTTTAGGTATCGCCATACTGCTGCAAGTTAGTTATCCACTTTTAGATGGTGAAGCTTTGCGAGTCGTAACAATTTCGACAGTTTATTGGGGTGCAGGTGCGATGGCGCTGCATGCCTTACTGGCCTTTGGGGCGCGTTACGCATTTACATATCTCGGTATCGCACTTTCGTTTGGTTTCTTTATTGAGTTGTTAGGTCTAAAAACTGGTTGGCCTTTTGGAACATATAAATATGACCCATCCCTAGGTCCACAATTATTTGGTGTTCCCATGGTTGTTCCCTTTGCTTGGGCGATGATTGCCCATCCCATGCTTTGTGCAGCACGTCGAGTTGCTGGCAATTGGGTATTTCTCTATGGCGGATTCGGGCTCATGGCCTATGACTTATTTCTTGATCCACAGATGGTTACGGCAGGACGATGGACATGGGAAGTAACTGGTTCGCATGTTCCTTTCACACCAGAAGTTCCTTTATCCAATGCTTTTGGATGGTTGTTATCGGGCATGGCGCTTAATTGCGATTCTGCACTTGGCGCTCCCCCGCGATCGTCGCAAAGTTAGCGCAGGCTTTGCGGCAATAGATATCTTTTTGATTTGGACTTGGTTTGCTGGCGTTATCTCTAACCTCTTCTTCTTTGACCGTCCAGGAATCGCGCTCATCTTCGGCCTGACATTTGGAGCGGTGCTAGTTCCATTTATCTTCTCGCGTTGGCTCGGCCGCCCTTAGTAATTAGATGTATACCCTTCTATTTCTCTTCACAATTGTCTTACTTTGGATCACCGCCGCTAATTTCTTAACTATCAGACGGCCAGCACCGCCTTCAGAGATCGATCGCAACGTGACGGTGTTAATTCCGGTACGTAACGAGGCTGAAAATATTGTCGAGTTAATTGATTCCTTGACTAAGCAAAGCCATTTGAAATCGCTGGAAATAATCTTTATCGACGATTCCTCGACAGATGGAACTACTAAATTATTGAAGACTGCTCTATCCGAAGGCGCACCAATAAAAGTTGTGAGCGCACCGGCTCTGCCGCAAGGTTGGTTAGGTAAACCATGGGCTCTGCAACAGGGTTATTTAGTTGCTCGCGGTGAAATTATCGTCACCCTTGATGCCGATGTCAGATTGCAACCGGGGGCCATTGCGCAATCGATTGCGATGATGGGTGATCGTGACTTTATTTCGCCGTACCCAAAACAAATCGCTAAGACTTTCTCTGAACGTTTGGTGCAACCACTTCTGCAATGGTCTTGGATGACTACTGTTCCACTGCGATTGGCAGAGCGCTCAGGTCGCACATCACTTGCGGTTGCAAATGGACAATTTTTTGTAGTCAAAAAGAGCGCGTTGGATTTGATCAGCGGTTTCCAGATTATTGCACCAGAGGTTTTGGATGACATGAAGTTGGCCCGTGCGCTGATAACTGCTGGAGCACGTGGTGGGGTTGCAGATGGTTCAACTCTGGCGCAAACGCGAATGTATAAAAACTTTGGCGAGATAAAGGCTGGGTATGGAAAATCTTTGTGGAGTGCATTCTCCACACCCTCAGGATCAGGCGCCGCTATTGCATTCATCTTTTTAACTGGTATCGCACCGGTCCTGATCTGGTTTAGTGGAAATCCAATTGGTTTATTTACTTATGAAGTAATCGTCATAACTCGCATGCTGAGTGCAAGACGTTCTGGCGGAAGAATCTTCGATTCGTTATTGCATCCGATCTCATCTGGAATATTGATTTACTTAATAATCTACAGCTGGCGCGCCCGCGGCAAAGTGCAGTGGAAGGGGCGCACCCTATGAGCCAAATAAAAAAACAAGTTGCCGTAATTGGCGCTGGCATGGGCGGAATGTGCACTGCAGCCCGTTTGGCTAGGGCTGGCTATGAGGTAACAGTATTTGAATCATCTGATCGCCATGGTGGAAAGTGCCGCACCGAATGGATCGGAAATTACGCATTCGATACTGGTCCATCACTCTTAACTTTGCCAGCTGTTTATCGCGACTTCTTTCAACGCACTGGTGATGTGATGGGTCGCGTTGTTGATCTTGAACCAGTAAATCCATCATTTGATTATCGATTTAGTGATGGAACATCAGTGAAATTCGCCAATTTATCGCGTAAAGAAACTTTGGCGGCGATTAAAACTTCCATGGGCAGCCAATCAGCGCTGGAGTGGGATCAAGTCATGCGCCAAGCAGAATCCATGTGGGATGTCTCGCGCGAACCCTTTGTGGAATCCGAACTTAAATCAATTACCTCGCTTTTGAAGCGTCCCACCTTGTTGCGCGATCTACGAATAATTGCTCCGTGGAAATCTCTGCGCCAGATCAAATTAAAAGATAGTCGTTTACGAAATATTTTGGATCGTTATGCCACATATAGCGGTTCTGATCCCGCGAGTCGCACCTGCTGTCCTGTCATCAATCGCCTTCGTTGAAGAAGCCTTTGGTGCATGGCATATCAAAGGCGGCGTTGGAAAATTGGCAGATGCCGTTTATCAACGATGTCTTGATCGAGGCGTTAAATTTGAATTCAACGTCGAAGTTTCACAAATAAACCATGATGGCAGCCGTGTAACTGGGATTACCTTGGCTGATGGCCGTTCCATGGACTTTGCAACAGTTGTAGCAAACGCTGATGCATCGCTGGTTTATAACAAGTTAATCACGGGCAAAGTTAAGAAATTGCGCAAACAGCGTGCCGACTTAGCCAAAGCCGACCCATCTCTTGCTGGTTTTTCTCTCTTGCTTGGTTTGCGGCCGAGTGAAACTGACTCTGGGCTTTCACATCACAATATTTTCTTTCCCGAAAATTATGATGGCGAATTCATAGATATCTTTGATCGCAAAAAACCAGTTCAAGATCCAGCGATTTATATCTGCGCACCACGCGATGAAGCGATGGTTAAACACGCTGGGCATGAAGCCTGGTTTATTTTGATTAACGCACCTCGCCACGATGTATCGGGTGCTGACGGCTTTGATTGGAACGATAAAGACTTTAACCATCGTTATGCAATGCAGATTATTGATTCACTAGAAGCGCGCGGGATTTCTATTCGTGATCGACTAGATCTTTTAGAAATCCGCACTCCTGCAGATTTAGAACGTTCAGTGATGGCGCCCGGAGGTGCGATCTATGGAACTTCTAGCAATGGCGCACGTTCGGCCTTCATGCGCGCGAAGAACCGTTCGCCGCTAAATGGTTTGTATTGCGTTGGTGGCTCCGCCCATCCAGGAGGTGGGTTGCCGCTGGTTGGGTTAAGCGCTGAAATCGTTGCGGAGGCGATTGTGGGCAAAGCGCGCCACTAGAAGAAAACTCCAAAGCTGCAAAACAAATAACGATGTCAAAGCGGCAACAACTAATTTTAAATCAAAGGCATATGCGACAAGTGCGATGAAAATAAAACTGGCTCTCACTGGTCGCTCTGCAGGTGTTACGACACCGACATCATCGATACCTAAACCACCAAGACGGGCTCTGGCATATTCTTGAGTTGAAGCGATTACGTATGTCACCAATACCATCCAAGCAGGTGCACCAATTCGGTATGCCACATAAAACCAGAGCGCTTCGCTGATTCGATCCGCTACTGAATCTAGAATCGCGCCAAATGAACTGCTGCGATTTTGAAAAATTGCAACACTGCCGTCGATGCCATCGGCATAAAGCGAGAGAACAAGCAGCGGAATAGTCCAGAGAGAAAGCGGATTTACCGCCATCGCAATAGCAAATACCAGTCCCATTAGCGTGAGAAAATTTGGGCTAACTCTAAGGACAGATAAAACTTTGGCCGATGAATAAGAAATAGTTAGCCAGGTTTTTACAACGCCTTTGATTTCGGCTCCGCCATGAAGTGCGCTCCAAGCAGCGTTGAACTCGGCTTTTTTCATGACCTTTTCTTATCTTTAATCTGAGCAAATATTTCTTGTGTAGCCGTAGATGTATTCATTGTGTAGAAGTGCAAACCTGGAACTCCTGCTTCCAATAAATCTTCACAGAGTTTGGTAGCAAGGTCTACACCTAATTTGCGAACATCATCTGGCTTATCTTTAAGGGCATCAAAGGCCGATGCGATGCTGGTTGGAATCGGTGTTCCACTTAATTCAGACATGCGATTTAACTGGCTCACATTTGTTACTGGCAAAATTCCGGCAATGATCGGCAACTTGGATCCTCGTTTAGCTAAATCATCAACGAGCGCTTTCCACTTATCGACTTCAAAGAAAAATTGTGTTGTTGCAAAAGTTGCGCCAGCGGCTTCTTTACGTACAAGCGTTTCGATATCTGCTGCAAAATCACCATTCGATGCCGGATGGCCATCAGGGAAAGCGGCAACGCCAATCGTAAATCCACCAAATTCTGCGGCAAGTGAAACTAACTCGTCAGCATGATTTAGTCCGCCGACTGTAGGCGTCCAAGGTGCACGTGGACCTCCAGTTGGATCACCGCGCAGCGCTAAAATGTTATGAATTCCTGCTGCTTTGTAGCGTTGCAAAATTTCAATTAATTCGCTGCGAGTTGAACCAACGCAAGTTAAATGAGCAACAACTGGCAATTTAGTATGTTCGGTGATTTCAGATGTGATGCGTATTGTGCGATCGCGAGTCGATCCACCTGCACCATAAGTAACTGAGATGAAATCTGGGGCGATCGGTTCGAGCGCGCTAATTGCGCTCCAGAGGCGGTCTTCTCCCTCTTGATCCTTCGGCGGGAAGAACTCAAAGGAGTATGTGACGTTCTCGCCAATTCCAGTCATGCGCATCTCCATGCGGTCAGGGTACCGTTGCGCCGTGGTTAACGACGCGCGAGGCACGCTCCTTGAAGTACGTGAGCAGGTTCATAGCGAACTGACCTCATATTTAACCTTGCAACGTGAATACCTAAGTGGCATCGGCTCCGAACTGATCCCGGTATGTGATGCCCTCGAATCATTCTTGCTCGAAGGCGGAAAACGTCTTCGCCCACTATTTGCATATGCAGGATTCGCAGCAACCGGCAAGGTTGCAACATCAGCGGATATTCGCGCTTTCACAAGTCTGGAATTGTTACAAGCATGCGCGCTAATTCATGATGACTTAATGGATCGCTCAGATACGCGCCGCGGTAAACCAGCGATACATCGCCACTTCGAGAATTTGCACCAATCGCAGGCGATGAACGGATTAGCAGATCAATTTGGTGAAGCCGCCGCAGTGTTGCTCGGTGATTTAGCTCTTGTATGGTCGGATCACTTACTACATACATCCGGTGTCTCTGATTCAGCTTTGTTGTCGGCTTTGGCAGTGCACGATGAAATGCGTATCGAATTAATGGCCGGACAATATTTAGATGTTCGCGAAGCTGGCGAGAAAACGCCAAGTGTTGATCGCTCACTTCGTATTGCGCGTTATAAATCTGGGAAATACACAATCGAGCGACCACTGCACTTAGGCGCATCACTTGCCATAACCGATCGCAAAGAAAGATCACAGTTGGTTAATGTTTTAAGTGCATATGGCCTGCCACTTGGTGAAGCATTTCAACTGCGCGATGACATTCTTGGCATCTTCGGTGATCCATCGGTTACAGGTAAGCCAGCGGGTGATGATATTCGCGAAGGCAAACGAACCGTACTGATGGCGATGACTCTGGAGCGTGCAGACCAAGAGACCTCAGCCAAACTAACCGCAGCACTTGGTCGCGAGGATCTCACCTCTGATCAAATCGAAGATATTCGCGGACTTATCACCGAAACTGGCGCCGTTAAAGATGTCGAAGATCTCATCGAGGGGCTGCTTTCCAACGCGCTAACTGCGGCAAATTCTGCTGAAATTAACCCTTCAGCCCGTGAGTTACTCATCGAACTCGCAACAACTGCAACCCGTAGGAGCCATTAAATGCCAGCCAAAGTAAAAGGACCAACCGATCATGTTGTTGTTGTCGGTGCAGGTCTTGCTGGGCTAAGTGCCGCGCTTCGTTTAGCGGGCGCTGGTCGCAAAGTAACTGTCATCGAACGCGAATCAGTTCCGGGCGGGCGCAATGGTCTGCTCGAAAAAGATGGTTTCTCATTTGATACTGGACCTTCAGTTTTAACTATGCCCTCACTAATTCAAGATGCCTTTAGTTGCGTCGGCGAAGATATGAAAGATTGGCTGGAACTTTCGCCACTTAAACCCCTTTATCGCGCTTTTTATCATGATGGTTCACAGATTGATGTGCATGCCAATACCGCTGAGATGGAAGAAGAGATCCGTCGCACGGTGAGTGCAGAAGAAGCGCTGGGTTATCGCAGATACGTTGAATTTGTTACCAAGTTATACAAGTACGAGATGAACGACTTCATTGATCGCAATATTGATTCACCATTTAACTTACTGACCCCTAACCTGGCTCGTTTGATCGCACTTGGTGGATTTAGAAGACTCTCACCTAAGGTCAATCAATTCTTGAAAGATCCGCGCTTGCAAAAGGTTTATTCATTCCAGGCGATGTATGCCGGAGTTAGTCCGCAACAAGCTTTGGCAATTTACGCAGTCATCGCCTACATGGATTCGGTTAACGGAGTTTTCTTCCCTAAGGGTGGAATGCATGCGGTTCCGCGCGCACTTGCCGCTGCTGCGCAAAAGCATGGAGTTACATTTAAATACAGCACTTCGGTTACTCGCTTAGAAGTTGAAAACGGCCGCGCCAAGGCTGTCATAACGGATACAGGTGAGCGCGTTGCCTGCGATGCTGTAGTAATGAACCCAGATCTGCCAGTTGTGTGGCGTGATCTCTTAGGAAAAACACCACTGAATATCAAACGTCTTAAGTACTCTCCATCTTGCGCAACTTTATTGGTTGGCTCTTCCAAGAAATATGATCATGTTGCACATCACAACATCCACTTTGGAAAATCTTGGGATGGCGTCTTTGATGAGCTAATCAAGAAGAAAACCTTGATGACTGACCCATCGGTGCTTGTAACAATTCCGACTAAGGATGATCCAGCGCTGGCTCCTGCAGGAAAAGAGAGTTATTACATTCTCTATCCAACCCCTAACTTAGATGCCGATATTGATTGGAAAACGCAAGCTCGTCCTTATCGCGATCACATGATTAAAACGCTCGAAGATCGCGGTTACACCGGATTCGGTGACTCTATTGAAACTGAAGTTATGACGACTCCACTTGATTGGCAAGCACAAGGCATGGAACGTGGCGCACCATTTGCAAGTGCACACACCTTCTTCCAGACCGGGCCATTTCGTCCACGAAATATCGCTGCAGGTTTTGAAAACGTTGTCTTTGCCGGTTCTGGTACACAACCTGGAGTTGGCGTTCCAATGGTTTTGATTTCTGGTCGACTAGCTGCTGAGCGAATCGTAGGTCCGGTTAAGTAAGTGAACGAGTTAAATGCGGCGGGAATTTTTGATCCGGCACTTCGCGCTTCTTATGAAGAATGCAAACGGCTGAATTCGCTGCACGGTAAGACGTATTACCTAGCAACACTTCTCTTGCCGGCCAAGAAACGTCCCTTCGTCCACGCTCTATATGGTTTTGCTCGCTATGCCGATGAAATTGTTGATGATCTCTCCTCCACCCTCTCCCCAGATGAGAAGGCGAAAGGTACTTGCGTGAATGGAGTGCTGAAGTTCTGGCTGGGCTTAAATCAGGAACTACTAGCGACGCAGTTGGTAAAGCGTTAATCGACACGGTGCAGCGTTTTGATATTCCGCACCAGCATTTTGTAGATTTTCTACATTCCATGGAGATGGATTTAACTGTCACTGAATATAAGACCTTCGATGACTTATACGAATATGTATATGGATCTGCTGCGGTAATCGGCCTTGAAATGGTGCCGATTCTGGGCGGGGATATCGTCAACTCGCTCACCGCTGCCAAAGACCTTGGCGTTGCTTTTCAGCTAGCCAATTTCATTCGCGATGTTGCAGAGGATCTAGACCGCGGACGTATTTATCTCCCACTCGATGAATTAGCCGAATCAGGTGTGACGCCAGAGATGTTGCGCGCGCGAGTTCTCACTCCGCAAATCGTCAGCGCTCTAAAGTTTCAGATCGACTCGTGTTCGTAAATTACAGAAAGCTGCGGAACCTGGAATTGCACTGCTCGATAAGACCAGCCAACCTTGTATTCGCGCAGCAAGTGAGTTGTACTGTGGAATCGTTGATGAAGTAGAAAAAATTGGTTACGACATATTTAACAAACGCGCAAAGACATCAACATCTCGCCGCGCACGAGTTGCGGGTCGCGCTTATATAGACGCAGTTTTGGCTCGCATCGGCTAAAGTTTGTAATGCGGGAGCCGCTCACACGGCTGAGAGGATCTGAAATTCAGATCGACCGCTTGACCCATCCGGTAATGCGGATGCGGAAAGGTTTATTAATGTCATCTATTTACAACTTTCTCTCTGGAACTTTAGTAACCGTTCTTGACTACGATCTTTCATATTTAGAATTTGTGGCAGTGCTTGCCTCCTTTATCGGGGTCGCACTTGGCATCACAGGTAAGCGAATAACATGGCCATGGTGGGCGATCAGCTCTGTTCTTTACGGAATTCTCTTTATTCAATGGGAGCTCTATGCCAGCGCCGCTTTGCAAATAGTTTTTATCGCCGCTGCGATTTTGGGATGGTTCGGCTGGGAGCCAACAGGTGCGCAGCCAGGAGCGCTTAAGAATAAGCATCGAATTTTTATCTTTGCAGCAGTAATCGTTGCAACTCTGGCGCTAGCACCGGTTTTAAAATCAATGGGCGCTGCATCTACTTACGCTGATGCTGTTCTATTCTTTGGAAGTTTAAGTGCTCAGATTCTGATGGTTTATGAAAAGTATGAAACCTGGGTTCTATGGTTAATTGTCGATGCGGGCTATGTCGCCCTCTACGCTTCGCAAGATCTACCTTTCACAACTCTGCTCTATGCTGCATTTACATTGTTAGCCGCTATGGGATGGAGTAAATGGTATGGAGCTCATCGCAGCGCTCTTAGATCTCTGTAACCAAAAAAGCCATCCCGTAATCGCAATTGATGGTCCCGCTGGTGCGGGTAAGACAACACTTGCGCATGAAATTTTCTTGGCCCTATCGCCGAAAATGTCAGTAAATGTCATTCACATGGATGACTTGTATGACGGTTGGGATAACGCCTTGACCGATGATTTGACTCAGATTCTGTGCTATTTATCAGCCCAACATCAAAGCCAAGTGCCTACAAAAATATCTAGATACAACTGGGCAACTTCTTCTTTTGATCCAGCTGAAGAAATTGCACCTGCAGATCTATTAATTCTGGAAGGTGTAGGAAGTGGTGATAAATCGTTGCAAGATCAATTTGCAGCCCTGATCTGGATAGATATCGACCCAGAAATTGGTGTGCAGCGCGTAATTGATCGAGATGGTCCAGGGGTGGAAAATCAAATGCAAAAGTGGCTTGGCACACAGCAACAATATTTCTCTCAACACTCAACGCGTGAAAAGGCCGATTTCATTTTAACTACATAAAATTATAGATATGTCTGACCTAACTGGCGAGCTAATTGATGGGCGATATCAGCTCATCCGCCAAATGGCATCTGGCGGAATGGCCACAATTTACGAAGGCCTCGATACCCGCTTAGATCGAAAAGTTGCTGTGAAAGTTATGCACCCGCATCTTGCGCAAGATGAACAGTTCGTTGAGAGATTTATCCGCGAAGCTAAAGCATCTGCCGCGCTTTCCCATCCAAATATTGTTTCAGTGCAAGATCAAGGTTGGAATCAAAATGGAACGCCAGCAGTTTTTCTAGTAATGGAATTGGTAGAAGGTCACACTCTTCGCGAATACTTAAATGAACAAGGCGCTTTATCTGTGGCCAGCGGAATTGCGTTCTTGTTGCCGGTTTTAAGTGCGTTAGCTGCAGCTCATAAATTAGGAATTGTGCACCGCGATATCAAGCCTGACAATATTTTGATCTCCAAAGAAGGAAGAATAAAAATAGCTGACTTTGGATTAGCCAAAGGTCCATTACTCGGCACAACGATGACCGCCGAATCCAGCGTAGTTTTAGGAAGCGTTTCATACCTATCCCCCGAACAAGTCCAACGCGGAATCGCAGATGCACGAAGTGATGTCTACTCTGCCGCAATTACCGCTTTTGAAATATTTACAGGTGAAAAACCATATGCCGGCGAAGAGCCAATCCAGATCGCATACATGCATGTGAATGAGCGAGTTCCGCTCATGAGCACTAAACGATCGGGAATACCGCCAGAACTTGATCAGCTAATTTTCCGCGCCACCAATTCCGATCCAGATGCGCGCCCACGTGATGCCAGTGAATTTCATCAATCACTTACTTTGATTGCTCAGGCCCTTGATCCCAATCAGAAACAGCTAAGCCTGGAACTAGATATACCTATTGCTCCGATGCGCCCTGCATCGAAGAAACCTAACCGGCGCGAGAGAGCGCGAATTGAAAAGGAAAAGACCGTGGCCTTAAAGCGCGAAAATACCGAAGAGAATTCCAAGACAAATGCTAAAGAGAACACCGCCCAGGTTCGCAAGCGCAAAAAAATAAGTAAGCGGGTTCGCCGCAATCGCTACATCGCAGCGGGTTTGGCGATCGCACTTGGCATCTTTGGTTGGTATGCACTTGTTGGGCCAGGATCGAAAGTTGTTGTGCCATCAATTGTCGGCGCTACGCAAGAAGAGGCGTTGGGTGTTCTTTCCCCGCTTGGGTTAACGCTCGTAATCTCAGAAAAACGTTTTGACGAAGAGATATCTGAGGGGCAAATAATTGAATCTGATCCAGCAGGTGGCGGCAAAGTCGATGCCGGAGGGCAAGTTAAGGCGGTTATCTCTAAGGGTGCTGAGCGTTATTTGATTCCTTCACTTGTTGGACTAACTCCAGAGGCAGCAGTTAATTTGCTGGCCAAGTCACCCATCAAAGTTGGAGATTTAACTGAAGTATTTAACGATAAAACTCCCAAGGGGTTCGTTATCTCATCATCACCTGATGCGGGTGAAAAAGTAAAACGAGATTCAATTGTTGATTTATTAATTAGCAAAGGTATTGAAACAATTGATGTGACCTCATACGTCGGTAAATCTGCCGACCAAGCTCTAAATGAGTTAACTGATAGTGGATTTGATGTTTCTACAGTTGATCAATTTAGCGAAAACGTTTTGGCTGGCGCGGTAATTTCGCAAGTTCCATCTGGAGGCGCGCCACTTGCTAAGGGAACGAAGATAACTTTGACTATCTCTAAGGGATCGCAATATGTGTTTATTCCAAATGTCTTCTCGCTAACCGAAGCCAAGGCTCGCGCGGCGCTAAGTGATCTAGAGCTGAAAGTTGTTGTGAAGAAAATTGGCGTTAAGAAGGTCAAGGCAGTAACAAATATCTCGCCAAAGGTCGGCACAAAGGTTAAACGTGGCAGCACGGTGACGATCACAGTAGGGTAGGCGAATGCCAAAAACCTCACCGCGCATCGGCGCACATACGCCGACGACCGGTGGTATGGCAAAACGTTCTATTGCCTACGCCGAGACTATCGGCGCTGAAGCGATTCAAGTATTCACATCCAATCCGCGTGGTTGGGCGATGCCAGAAACTAACCACGATGCAGATGCGATATTCCGCGAAAAGGCGTTAGGCCTTGACCTAGAAGTTTATGTACACGCACCATTCCTCATTAATTTAGGCTCACCAACCGAAGCCACTTACTTAAATTCTTTGGCTTCGACTGAATATTCATTAAAGCGCGGCAAGGAAATTGGAGCACTTGGGGTGGTCGTACACACCGGTTCTGCAGTTAACGAAGACTTCATTGCAAAAGCTTGGAAGCAGATAAATAAAGGGATGATGCCAATTCTCAACGCTTTAACTGATGATGCACCAATGTTGTTACTTGAACCAACTGCCGGCCAAGGTCAATCACTTGTTAAGCGCCTGGAAGATTTGGAATATTACTTAAAAGCTCTCGAATACCACCCTAAAGTTGGCATCTGCCTTGATACCTGCCACGTATTCGCCGCTGGCCATGACATCGCTAAAAAAGGTGGCATGAAGGAAACTCTTGATCTACTTGTCGAAGTTGCTGGCGCAGAACGAATCCAGTTAATACATGCCAATGATTCAATGGATGTCTGCGGTGCGCTAAAGGATCGTCATCAAAATATTGGAGATGGTTTTATCGGTGTAGATCCATTTAAGGAACTTCTCAAGCACCCAGCCGTTGCTAACGCACCACTGATTTTGGAAACTCCGGGTATGGAGCCAGAACATGGCAAAGAAGTTGAGCTATTAAAGAAGTTGCGCGGATGAACGCACGTCACCAGATGCAGTTGCGCCTGGCCCCATGGGCGCTGTTAGCAGTCTCTGCTGCTTGGGGCGCATCGTTCGTTTTGATGAAGCCCGCCATTGAACGTCAGTCAGTAAATAGTTTTCTTGCAACGCGTTTCTTCATTGCAGTGCTAGCCATGGTGGCACTTCGACCTAGCGTTATTAAGCAGTTAAATCGCGGCCTAGTTTTAAAGGGATCGCTAGCCGGACTTTTCTTAGGTTCTGGATATATCTTCCAAACGTTAGGGCTAGCACGAACTGGCGCTGCTATCACCGGATTTGTAACTGGTCTCTATGTTGTTTTAACACCCTTAATCGCAGCTCTCTTGCTGAAAGAGAGAATTACTAAATTTACCTGGGCATGCGTTCTGCTCGCCACTATTGGGTTGGCTTTGCTTTCACTTCGCGGCTGGTCTGTCGGAATTGGTGAAGCGCTAGTGTTCTTTAGCGCAATCGCTTTTGCCGCTCACATTGTTGCCTTAAGTAAATGGAGTTTCGGGTTAGATGCCTACGCACTAACTATTGTTCAATTGGCGGTCTGTGGACTTCTCACTGGTGCGATCGCACTTGGCCAAGGTTATGAAACACCACCCGATGCCGGAGTTTGGGGCGTCGTTATATTTACAGCGATCATCTGTACCGCCGTAGCATTTATCGTGCAGACCTGGTCGCAGGCTCATATGACCTCAACGAAAGTTGCAGTTATCTTGACTATGGAAGTTGTCTTTGCCGCAATCTTCGCAGTTGTCTTCGGTGGAGAATCACTGACTTTACAAGTGTCAATTGGTGGAGCCATGGTGGTTCTAGCGATGTATTTGATAGTAATGAAAGAAGCGTGAGAGGCTTACACAATGACTTCTCCGATTGATTTACGTTCTGATACGGTCACACGTCCATCACAAGCGATGCGCGAGGCGATGGCATCTGCACCAGTAGGCGATGATGTTTACGGTGATGACCCAACAGTTAATTCACTTGAAGAACGTGTCGCAACAATGTTTGGCAAGGAAGCCGGCGTTTTTACGCCAACTGGATCTCTAGCCAATCAATTAGCAATTCGTATGTTGGTAGCTCCCGGAGAAGAATTAATTGCCGAAACTAATTCACATATTGTGCGCGCCGAATTGGGCGCCGCCGCAGTATTTAGTGGAATCACAACCCGCACCTGGCCAGCTAAGAACGGTCTGCTCATTGCTAAGGATGCGCTAGAGATCGCTCGTCCAAATTCGGGACCGTATTTAGTATCGTCCACCGCAATCGCAGTTGAAAATACCCATAATTTTGGTGGCGGAACCGTTCAACCACTTGATGAAATTAAAGCCCTTCGTAAAGGCGCTGATGAATTAGGCCTTGCCCTTCATTTAGATGGCGCTCGAATCTGGAATGCCCACGTTGCAAGTGGCGTTGCCTTAAACGAGTACGGAAAGTACTTTGAAACCATCAGCGTTTGTTTATCTAAAGGCTTAGGCGCTCCAATTGGTTCGGTCATGCTTAGTACAAAAGATCGAGTATCGAAAGCACGAATATGGCGTAAACGTTATGGGGCCGGAATGCGCCAAGTTGGTTTGCTGGCCGGCGCCGCGCATTACGCCCTTGATCACAATATTTTGCGACTATCAGAAGATCATCGTCGCGCAAAAGAGATTGCAATCGCTATTGCATCAATTGATGCTTCGCTGATCGACCCAAAAACAGTTGAAACAAACATTGTCGGCCTTGATTTAAGTGCATTGCCTATCACGGCCGCCGAACTTGCAGCTCGCACAAAAGAGGCAGGACTTTGGATTAGTGCACTTGGCCCTAAATATGCGCGCCTAGTAACTCATATGGATTTTGATGACGCACAATGTGCACAAGCAATTGAAATATTAAAGCGCGCCCTCGTGGCGTAGTAGCCACTCTTTCTTAACTAATCCATAGGCATAGTTGCCGAGCGCTCCCCCAGTTTTAACGATGCGGTGGCAAGGTACGACTAGAACAATTGCATTCTTGGCACACGCACTGCCGGCTGCGCGGACAGCTGCAGGTGAACCCGCACGGTCTGCTAAATCAGCATAAGAAAGAACCTTGCCCGCCTTAACTTTTCGCATCGCCTTCCATGCTGACTGTGAAAAACCCGCGCCATCTTGACGGACTCGAATGCCATTTAGCGCATCTAAATCACCATCAAAGTAATCAGAGATTAAATCTGTAATTATCGGAATTGCTTTGACCGTCTTAACATCTCCTTGCGCCCCTAATTTCGACAGAGAAGAGAAATTCGCGCCGATTAGTATTTGCTCATCAGCCAAAAGATTTAACGTACCGACTGGCGTCTTTAGGGAAGATAGGAGCAGTTGACACGACGCTAAATTAGCGATCGCGCAACATTTCAGCAACTAAAAATGCCAGCTCTAAAGATTGTGAGTGATTCAAACGTGGATCGCAGGCGCTCTCATAGCGAGTTGCTAGGTCAGCCTCTGATATCTGTTCGCCGCCACCAAGGCACTCAGTGACATCATCACCAGTTAGCTCGATATGGATTCCACCTGGATGAGTACCAAGGCCTTTATGAACTTCAAAGAAACCTTTAACTTCATCCATGACATCATCAAAGCGACGAGTCTTATAGCCAGTTGCTGCCTCAAAAGTATTTCCATGCATCGGATCACAGACCCAAAGTACTTGCGCACCTGATTTGGTCACGCCATCGACGAGTGCTGGCAGAGCTTCGCGAATCTTGCCAGCGCCCATACGAGTAATAAAAGTTAAACGACCTGGTTCACGATCAGGATCAAGGCGATCAATTAAGGCAAGTGCATCATCAACAGTTGACTTTGGTCCAAGCTTTACGCCAATTGGATTGCGAATCTTGGATGCAAAATCAATATGGGCACCATCTAATTGACGAGTACGTTCACCTATCCATAAGAAGTGTGCAGAAACATCGTAAGGCAACTGCGTACGTGAATCGATACGAGTGAGCGCCTTTTCGTATTCCATAATCAGCGCTTCGTGGCTCGAATAGAAATCAACTGATTTAAATGAATCTGGATTTACACCAGCTGATTTCATAAAATCTAGCGCACGACCAATTTCGCGTGCCATTTGTTCGTAGCGATCGCCAACTGATGAGTCACGAATGAAGCCCTTGTTCCATTCGTGGACTTGGCGAAGATCTGCAAATCCGCCTTGAGTGAATGCGCGAACCAAGTTAAGAGTTGCCGCTGACGTGTTGTAGACGCGCACCATTCTTTGTGGGTCTGGGGTGCGAGAAGTTTCGTTGAATTCCAGATCATTAACCGCATCACCGCGGTAGGCCGGAAGTGTTACATCTCCGCGAGTTTCAAAATCATTTGAGCGTGGCTTTGCAAATTGCCCTGCCATGCGGCCAACTTTTACAACCGGCAAACTTGAGTGGTACTGCAGAACAGCAGCCATTTGCAAAATTGTCTTGATGCGATTGCGAATTGAATCAGCAGTAGCGGCTGCGAATGTTTCGGCGCAGTCTCCACCTTGTAACCAAAATGCTCGACCCGCAGCTGCCTCAGCAACTTTTGCTTTTAGATCATCACATTCGCCAGCAAAGACAAGTGGTGGATATGATTTTAAATCCGCGACTGCTTTCTTCACGGGTTCGCCAGCGACGCCTCCAGGCCATTGCGGTTGTTGCGCCGCAACTAGCCCAGGGTTGAAGAGGTTATCTAGTGAAGTAGTCATGAGGGTAAGGGTAGTTTGCTCAGATAGTTTCTCGGGTGAGAATTATCCGAAGAAGATCTCCGACTCCTTGTAACGCTCAATTGGGACAGTCTTTAACTTCTCGGTGGCGCTAGCCAATGGCACGCGAACAATGTCGGTACCGTGAAGTGCAACCATCTTGCCCCAGTCACCTTCAGATGCGGCGGTGATTGCCTGCAAACCGAAACGAGTAGCAAGTACGCGGTCGAAGGCAGTTGGCGTTCCGCCACGTTGAATGTGGCCAAGTACTGAAGTACGAGCCTCTTTGCCAGTCTTCTCTTCGATCTGGCTGGCAAGCCATTCACCGATTCCAGAAAGTTTTACGTGACCGAATGCATCGAGTTCTGAATCTTTAGTGATCATGTCACCATCTTGTGGAATCGCACCTTCAGCAATAACAATGATTGGTGCGTAGCTGCTCTTAAAGCGTGATTCCACCCATTCGCAGACTTTGTCTACTGAGAATTTAACTTCTGGAATCAAAATACATGCTGCCCCACCCGCGATGCCTGAGTGAAGTGCGATCCAACCAGCGTGACGGCCCATTACTTCAACAATTAGTGCGCGGTGATGTGATTCGGCAGTTGTATGCAAACGATCAATCGCTTCAACTGCAATATTTACTGAAGTATCAAAGCCGAATGTGTAATCGGTGTTGTTTAGATCGTTATCGATTGTTTTTGGAACGCCGATAACTTTTACGCCAAGAGCGTCAAGTTTGGTGGCAACGCCAAGTGTGTCTTCTCCGCCAATTGCAATTAGCGCATCGATACCTTGATCAGCCAAGTTCTGCTTGATGCGTTCAACGCCATTTTCGATCTTAAAAGGATTGGTACGAGATGAACCAAGGATGGTTCCACCACGAGGCAAGATGCCGCGAGTTGTCTCGAGGTTGAGCTCCATTGTGAAATTCTCAAGCGGGCCTTTCCAGCCATCGCGGAAGCCAACAAATTCGTGGCCGTATTCTTTTACACCTTTACGAACAACTGCGCGGATAACCGCGTTAAGACCAGGGCAATCTCCGCCACCTGTAAGGACGCCAATACGCATGAAAACTCCAGTTCAAAAGTTATGAAATCTTAGATCTTTGATGGAACAAAAAGATCATAAAAAGTGGTCAACGTTGACAGGCACAGTCTAGCCTTGCCCCATGGCTAATTTAAAACTCGTCGCGGGCGTGGATTCATCAACCCAATCTTGCAAGGTGGTTATTCGTGACGCCGCTACTGGTCAGTTAGTGCGTGAAGGCCGAGCCAATCACCCCGATGGTACCGAAATTGCGCCGGCACATTGGGTTAGCGCTTTGGACACCGCAATTGCTGCTGCCGGTGGATTAGATGACGTTTCCGCAATCTCAATTGGCGGACAACAACACGGAATGGTCGCACTTGATTCAAAAGGTGCAGTAATTCGTGATGCGTTGCTTTGGAATGACACTCGTTCGGCTGATGCGGCAGCTGCACTAAATAAAGAACTGGGTGGCGCTGCCGAAATAGCTAAACAAGTTGGTTCAGTTTTAGTTGCATCATTTACCGCAACAAAATTGCGTTGGTTGGCAGATAGCGAAAAAGAGAACGCCGAAAAAGTTGCAGGTGTTTCCCTCCCTCACGACTGGCTCTCTTGGCAATTGCAACACGCTAAAGGTCAAACTCTAGATTTTGGAAAGTTATTTTCAGATCGCAGCGAAGCATCAGGTACTGGCTACTTTGATCCAACGACTTCCCAATACCGCCGCGATATTTTGGCACTTGCACTTCGCACAGATCGCGAAATAAATCTGCCAAAAATAATTAACCCGGCAGAATTTGGCGGAACAACACCAACTGGAATTCCTATCGCACCCGGTGCGGGCGATAACGCCGCCGCAGCACTTGGCATCCAAGCCCAACCAGGTGATGTTGTAGTTTCACTCGGCACAAGTGGCACCGCATTTGCAGTCTCTGATACGCCAACTCATGACGCATCTGGCGCGGTTGCCGGATTTGCAGATGCAACTGGACGCTACCTGCCGTTGGTCTGCACCTTAAATGCTGCGCGAATACTTGATGCGGCAACTCGTATTCTTGGAAAGACACATGATGAAGTTGGATCGTTGGCACTTAGCGCCAAACCCGGAGCAAATGGGCTCTCGCTTTTGCCTTACTTTGAGGGAGAACGCACGCCTAATCGCCCAACTGCAACCGGCGTTTTCAGCGGGATGAATTTAAATAACTCTAATCCTGCAGATATCGCGCGCGCCATGGTCGAAGGAATGCTCTGCGGCTTAGTTGACGCCGTCGATGCGCTAGAAAAATTGGGAGTAAATGTAAAAAGAATTATCTTGATTGGTGGCGCTGCTAAGAATCCTGCCGTCTCAAAGATTGCTGCCGCACTTTTTGGGAGAGAAGTTTTGGTTCCACCCGCCGGTGAATATGTTGCAAATGGCGCTGCTCGACAAGCAGCCTGGGCGTTATTAGGTGGAGAAGCTGCTCCAATTTGGGATCTAGGAACAATTGAAAAAGTAAGCGCGGCTGCAACGCCAGATGTGCTTGTTCGTTACCGCACCTTGCGCGATCAAACCGAAGGATGGCGGTAGGCTTTGCTAAATGTCGCGCCGCAATCTTGTTCTCTTTATTTTGGCCGGCTTCCTTTGGGGAATTCCTTACCTATTCATTCGGGTGGCCGTTGATCCTGAAACTGGTTTCTCCCCCGCAATAGTTGTCTTTATGCGCGTTTTCATCGGTGCACTAATTTTGATTCCGATAGCGCTCTATGACAAGTCATTCTTTATTGCCATCAAGGGTTGGAAATACATCGCGGTTTACGCTCTCTTTGAAATGGTAATTCCATGGATATTAATCGGAACTGCTGAGCAATCAATTTCATCTGGTTTGGCGGGGCTGCTAGTCGCATCGGTTCCAATCTTCTCCACGCTGATCACTTCTTTCCATGGTGATAAGTCAGTGTGGCAGCCGCAAAGATTGATAGGAATTGGAGTTGGATTCTTAGGCGTTTTCCTATTAGTTGGAATTGAGAGTATTACCGGTTCATCAGATCCAATTGCGATTTTGATGATGCTCGGTGCATCACTGGGTTATGCCTACGCAGTTATTTATATAACGCGCAAAATGCCTGGGGTATCAGGTGTGGCAATAAATGGAATCGCTATGGCTATGACCGCAGTTTTCTATTCCCCAGCCCTATTTCTTCTCTGGCCAGATCGCCCGATTTCGACGACCGCCATTTATTGCGTCATCGCACTTGGCGTATTTTCAACCGGTATCGCCTTCGCCATCTTCTTCACCGTCATGGCAGAGATCGGACCGGCTCGCGCGTCTCTGGTTACTTACATGAATACCGCTTTCGCAGTTGTCTTAGGTGTTTTAATCTTGAGCGAACCGCTGACGATTGGAATCATCGTTGGACTTCCCCTGGTATTAATCGGCTCATACTTAGCAAGCCGTAAAACTAGCGTTTAGTTTTCGCCAAAGCCCAAACGTTGTAATAATTTTGGATCGCGCTGCCACTCTTTAGAGACTTTAACGTGCAGCCCCAAGAAAATTCTCGCTCCAAGTTCGCGTTCTATATCTGCGCGCGCACGCATGCCGATATCTTTTAGACGCTCACCTTTATGTCCCAGAATTATTCCAGTTTGTGAATCTCGTTCTACATGGATCGTGGCATGGATATCAAAGAATGGACGTGAACCAGTTTTCTCGCGCTCTGCCATTTCATCAATTGTTACCATAATCGAATGTGGCAGCTCTTCGCGAGCATCACGCATGGCAGCTTCACGAATTAACTCGCAGATCAACTGTTCTTGATCCTGATCACTTTTCATATCCTCTGGATAAAAAGCAGGACCAGTAGGAAGCACTTTTCCAATTAACTGCGCCAACAAATCAATCTGGGAATGAATTGCCGCAGAAATTGGCACGATTTCATCCCAAGTAAAACCTTTTGCTAATTCGTTTATGCCGACGAGACGAAGTGCCAGCTTCTCTTTGGAAATCAGATCTGTCTTGGTTACCAGCGCAAATTTCTTAGCGCGCGGATGTTTAGCAATTTCTTGCGCTAAGAAAACATCTCCGGCGCCAGAAGTTTCATCAGCCGGCAAGCACATCATCACGATATCGACTGAGTCCATACTCTCGCCAACAACTGCGTTTAGTCGGTGGCCGAGCAAAGTCTTTGGTTTGTGAATTCCGGGAGTATCGACAAGTACGGCTTGAAAAGTTGGCTGGTTTACGATGCCGCGAATGGCATGACGTGTGGTGTTGGGGTGAGGAGATGTGATCGAAATTTTGCTTCCGACAAGTGCGTTGATGAGAGTGGATTTTCCAGTGTTTGGGCGCCCGACAATTGCGACAAAGCCCGAACGGAATTCACTCATGTCCTTATTCTCTCACTTGTTGCAGGCATTACCTAAAGCGCGCTGATGAATTCAATCGCATCAGAAACAGAAGTCACAATTTCAGCAGCACGTTCACCGATTAAGCGATGACACCCTTCAGATGTCGGTGCATTGATTGGTCCAGGAATAGCCATTACTGGCCGCAATAGTTCGGCGGCATCGCGCGCGGTTCGAAGAGAACCAGAACGAAAAGCTGCTTCTACGACCAAGGTTGCCTGAGATAACGCAGCAATAATGCGATTGCGATTTAAGAATCGAACTGGAATTGCATGCGCACCCGGCAAAACTTCTGAGACCAGCGCTCCGTTATCTGCAATTTCAGCGAATAGTCTTACATTGCCGGCTGGATATGCCACATCAACACCTGTTGCCAAAACTGCCACAGTTTGTCCTTCGGCGATTAGCGCCCCTTTATGAGCAGCCGAATCAATTCCGTATGCACCGCCACTGATGATGTTCCATTCGCGATCTACAAAGCCCGCAGCAAAATCCCCTGCAATCCGCATGCCATACGTAGTCGGATTGCGAGTTCCGACAATTGCCAAACTGCGTTGCGATAACGATGCAACATCGCCTTTAACTACCAACCCAATTGGGATCGCGGCTAAATCATTGAGCGAAACTGGCCAATCGGGTGAATGTGGAGTTATAAATTGCGCACCGACACTTTCGATGCGCGCAGCAATTTCTTCACAATTTACCTCGCGTAGCGATTGCATGATTTTTCCGTATTTAACGCTGTCATACCCCGATGCAAGTAATTTCTTATGTACGTGCATTGCGCCATTTGTGGTTATCTCATTTGACCAGAAGGTATGCCCACCTTCTATTACTGAAAAGAGTGCAAGTCGTGCTCGGGTCTCGTTCAAAGTTCAGAACCCTCTCGTAATTGGTGAGCGCGTTGCACATCACCTAACTGCGGAATGGAATGGCCATTCAAATCGGCCAAAGTCCAAGCCAAACGGATTATCTTGTGAAGTCCACGCGCAGTTAGACGCTCCTTATCTAATTCATCGTGCAAAAAATTCATAGCCGCTCTTTCGGGCTTGTAGGTTGTCCGTAATTCTCGGGAAGGGATAAGTGAGTTCAATTGCCATGGTTTATGCGCAAAACGTTGCGCTGCCGTGGCACGCGCCGTGACTACTCGTGCAGCAATTACTGCACTTGGCTCACCTAGTTCGGTCTGCGACATTTCCACCCGGCTGACTGGTTCTACTTGTACTCGCATATCTATGCGATCCATCAGTGGCCCAGATAGCTTTCCGAGATAGCGCCTTACTTGCACCGAAGAACATGTACATGCGCGTCCACGTCCGGCGAACTTTCCACATGGACAGGGATTTGCTGCCAAGACAAGAAGAAATTGCGCAGGAAAAGTTAGTGACCCAATGCTGCGCGCAATTGTTACGGTGCCAGATTCCAATGGTTGGCGTAGCGCATCTAAAACCCCGTTGGCACATTCGGGAGCTTCATCAATGAAAAGAACTCCATGGTGTGCCAAAGAACATGCGCCAGGTTTTATTGATGTCGAGCCTCCACCCACCATTGCAACACGAGTTGCACTGTGATGCGGTGAAACTATCGGTGCAACTAATGACATCGGTGAACGAGTTCCAAGAGTGCCGGCAATTGAATGCACCGCAGTTACTTCAAGTGCTTGCTCAAGATTTAGCGGCGGCAAAATAGTGGGAAGCCGTGAGGCGATCATGGTCTTGCCAGCGCCGGGTGGCCCAATTAATAAGAGATGGTGTCCCCCACTTGCCGCAACTTCTGCTGCAAATCGCGCCGCAGATTGTCCTGCCACATCAGAAAAATCTGGAAGTAGATCTTGGTTTTCGAAAGCGAGATCGAGTTGTGGAGCGATGTCACGTTCGCCTGTGCGAAGAAAACGCAAGACTTGATGAAGTGCACCAAAGCCGATGATCTGCATCTGTGTCATCAGTGATGCTTCGGCTAAATTTTCTTGCGGTACAAATGCACGAGTGATTCCTGATTTATATGCGGCAATCAGCGCTGGTAATGCACCACGTACCGCCCGAATTTTTCCATCTAAGGCAAGTTCACCTAATACTAAAACTCCGTTTAACGGCTCTTGTGGAATAGCTTGTTGGGCAATCAAAATCGCAAGTGCGATCGATAAATCAAAACTTGAACCACTCTTGGGTAACCAGGCCGGTGAAAGCGAAACCGTTACTTTACGATTTGGCCAACTTTCGCTGGTATTTATCAAGGCCGCACGAACCCGATCACGAGACTCATTAAGGGCAGCATCTGGCAGACCCAATAGCGAATACATCGGAATGCCATCTGCGATATCTACTTCGACGGTGACAACTGCGCCATCGAGCCCAAGCAGCGCAACGCTCTGGGTGATTCCAAGAGTCATAGCAGACCGCCACGATATTCAATGGTGTGTGTTCCATCTGCGTTGATTAATACAGCGCTGACATCGATCGCATAGTCACAGCCCAAACAACCGTGGGTGGCAAGCCATGCCAGAGCTAAACGTTGCATACGGTGCGCTTTATCTTTATTGATCGCCTCAAACGGATGCCCAAATGCAAGCGATGATCTCGTTTTTACTTCTACAAAATGAAAGATGCCATCGCTGCTCATCGAGACGATATCGATCTCGCCTTCACGTACTCGCCAATTGCGATCCATAATTTCATGGCCTTGCGCAATGACGTACCGGGCAGTGACTTCTTCGCCGAAGGCGCCAGTTGCAAGATTATTTCTTTTTGTTGGACTTTTACTCATGACGCGCAGATTAGGTTGCAGCGCCGACCGCTAAAGTCTTATGTAAAGAGGGTGTGTGTAATTATTGAAGAAGTGCTGCGATATTTGCAAAAGACCGACGGTGTTCTATACACGGCCCATGCTCTTGCAATGATTCAGTATGAACTTTGGTGATATAGCCTTTATGTTTTGCAAAGCCATACTTAGGAAATTGAGTATCCAGTTCGCGCATTATTCGATCTCGGGTCACTTTTGCAATAATTGAAGCGGCGCTAATACACGTAACGACCTGATCGCCTTTCCATACCGCCACATTTGGGATGGCCAGCCCTTCAATTGCATATCCATCGGTGAGCACATAACTTGGAACGACTGATAAACCCTGCACTGCACGTCGCATGCCATCAAGATTTGCCGCATGCACACCTCGTTGATCAACTTCTTTTGCAGGAACAATAATCACACTAACCGCTAAGGCAAGATCAGTTACTAATTCAAATAGCTTTTCACGCTCTGCCTCTGAGACATCTTTGGAATCGCGCACCTTAGTTAATTCAGGAGCAAATGGATCGCTAAGTACAACGGATGCAATTACTAGAGGCCCGGCACATGCGCCGCGTCCTGCTTCATCAACTCCTGCAAGTGGTGATATTCCGGCATCAAGTAGAAGTGACTCAATAACTTTCATTGAATTACAGAGCCCAATTACTTAAGTGATGAATACGAACTAACAAAGCCCAAGTTCTTAATCGGCCAAATTATGCCTACGACTTTGCCGGTGACTTTAGATGTTGGAACCATTCCTTTATTAATATCATCTTGGTGGAAGCGCGAATCAGCACTTGCTCCGCGGTGATCTCCCATTACCCAAAGCTTTCCAGCAGGAACGGTTACATTAAAGTTGGTATCACTAGCTGAATTTCCAGCGAAGATATATGGCTCTCTAATCTCGACGCCATTGATCATTAACTTTTTATTCTTTGAACAACATTCAACTTTATCGCCGGCGATACCAATAACGCGCTTTACCAAGTATTGCTTGGCTGGATTTGGCAGAATACCGACAGCAACGAAAGCCTTCTTTAGCTTTGGCTAAGTATTTATTCTCATCTATTGCGAACGGCTCAGGCAGCCAATTATCTGGATCGCGGAAAACAACTACATCACCACGCCCAATTGATTTGCCGATGAACGGCAACTTATTTACAGCCACGCGATCATTGATCTGAAGCGTGTTTTCCATAGAACCTGATGGAATATAGAAGAACTGCACCAAGAAAGTCTTGATAACAAGTGAGACTGCGAGCGCAACTATTACAAGGATAGGTAACTCGCGGAAAAGCGAGCCCTTACGTGGCATCTTTAAGTTAGTTGCTTATTCAGCAGGCTTGTTTTCAGCGGCTTCTTCAGCAACCGGAGCCTCTGCAACAACATCTACTGCTTCAGACACAACTTCTGTTGTCACATCCTGAGCTGGAACCTCTGCCACCACATCGGTCACAGTTGGTTCGGACACTGCTACGACTTCCTCAACAACATCGGCTACTGGAGTTGAAAGAATTCCATCACCGTAACCTTCGATGCCATCGCGCTTTTCGCGAATCTTGGCAGCCTTGCCGCGTAGATCGCGCAAGTAGTAAAGCTTGGCGCGACGTACATCGCCCTTCTTTACAAGTTCGATCTTTTCAATAACTGGTGTGTGTACTGGGAAAGTACGTTCTACTCCGACGCCGTATGAAACTTTACGGATTGTGAAAGTTTCGCGAACGCCATCGCCCTGACGGCGAATAACGATTCCTTGGAAGACCTGGATACGGCTCTTGCTACCTTCAATAACGCGAACGTGGATTTTTAGTTCATCTCCGGCGCGGAATTGTGGGATGTCGTGGCGAAGTGACTTCGCATCAACTGCATCAAGAATATTCATCGTATGGTCCTCATCTATTTAAAGCTCATTCAAGCTGATTGCAGCGGGGCATTAACTGCCGCGCAGACTGCGTATCTTGCCACAGAAGGGGCTCGGTACGTAAATCGGCTAATTTCCCCGCTCGGTTCTGAGCCTCTTCTTCACCTACTTTCTCACCCACTGCAGGTATTCTCGCCCACATGAGTGAACTGCGCCTAACCGGTAAGACCCCAGATGGGGTGCATCTCGCTCTCACCGATCAGAACGGCGCCGAGTTCTCTCTGCGCATTAGCGACACTTTGCGCGCGACGGTAAATCAACCACGACTTACCTCTGTTCCAGTGGGTGAAGAAAACGAAGCGATGAGCGTTAAAGATGATGCAACGACGTCTGCGCTCTGGCGAAACTATGGATTCAATTGCACGCGAAGGAAATATATCTGTAGAAAAGATCGAACGTTTCGCTGGTCCTATTTTGCAAGAGCGAATTTTTATCATTGATCAAGTACAAGGTTTATCCCCTCGCCGTGACAGGTAAAGATGGCGGTCGCGATAATTTAACTTTTATTGAGCTAGTAGTTTCAAAGTTGTCACCGCGTGGAGTAGATATTGATGCGCTCAATTGGAGTACCTGGCGCCTAGAAGATGGCACGTGGACGATCGAACTTCGTTACCCAAACCGTGATGGCTCAGGCTTTGCGCAATTTAGTTACGACGGGCAACGCCGCAGTATTTCCGCTCTCGATGACAACGCAGCATGGATGATTGGTGAAGAAGCGCCCGTCCGACGCATTGAGCCTGGACTTGTCTACTCACAACCAACTCATCCTTCACGAGCTAGCGCTCCAACTGAAGCACGTGAGCCGATCCGAATCGACAGCGCGCCAATACGCAGCGTTGCATCATCACTCGATGATCTTCCCGATAATGATCCAACTGATGAAGAATTTGAAGCACAAATAACTCGTGAAACTCCACGATTGGTTTCTATTCGCGAAACTCCAGCACCTGCAGATAAGGCTGATGGAATTACTGCGCGAGCCAAGGTTCCATCATGGGATGAGATTATGTTTGGACAAAAGCCAACTGATGAAAGTAACCCTGAAAACTAATTAATAACTGCAGTTAAAAGCGGGACATAGCTTTCGATATCTGTGACTCCCCCGTGATGGCCCACCATGGCACTTTCCTGATTTTCTCGTTCGGCATCAATTAAAATTAAATCACCTTGTGCAATTACGACCAAGTCACCAATGCGATCGGATGCATCGGCGCTAACTTCACTTCCGAAGATCCCCGAATTCTTTGCTTCTTCGCGAGTATGAACAATTGCTCTCGTGCCCAAGAATTCACGCCATAGTTGCGCGCTCTCGGCAATCGCAGTTTCACTTGCCCCATCGCTTAGATATAAATGGCGCGCTCGTGGCTCACCCGCGATGGTTGCGATATCTGTCGCTAAATCATTATCTTGGCCAATCACAATTTTTTCACCGACATTTATCATTCCGTGATCAGCCGTTAGCCAGAGCCTTGTTTGACGGGGCAGTTGTTGCAGTAACTTCGCCACTAACTGATCGATAGCAGTAAGAGCCGCTAGCCATTTATCAGAGCCGACGCCATCGCTGTGTCCGGCAACATCTAAATCATTTACATATAGATAGACAAATGCCGGCGTAGTTTTCAACGCTTGCACTGTCTCTACGACTAAATCTGCGTGAGTATTAGCGCCCTTGTATTGCGCACCACGAAAGACTGCGCGGGTAAATCCAGAGCCTTCATAACGCTTTGCTGCAACATGGGTGACGTTAATACTGCCTGCCGCCGCTCTTTCAAAGAGCGTTGGGACAGGCTGCCAAATTACTGGATCTACTCGTTCATCCCATCGAAGCGAGTTTAAGATTCGGCCACCGCTTCGCGGTACTTGCACTGTGTATCCCAGCATTCCGTGTTCACCAGGATTTACGCCAGTAGTTAGCGTTGCCAAACTTGTTGCAGTCGTTGATGGAAAAGAAGTTTTAATAGCGCCATGTCTAATCAAAGAAGACATCGTTGGAATATGGCTCGCATATTTAGCGACCGCATCTGCGCCCAGCCCATCGATTAAGAAGAGAAGTTCTCGCCCGGCTGGACTTGGTCCACATTGAATTTGATCGCGTAAATCTGCTAAACCCAGGCTGGCAAAGAGCGATGGAGTAATTTGCGACAGATGCACGTGGGTATCTTCTCACGGGTAAGGTTGGGGTTATGAACAGCCGTATGCCATTTACGCCATCACCAGAAGTTGCAGCAGCGCTGGCAGAAGGTCGCCCGATCGTTGCACTTGAATCTACGATCATCAGTCATGGATTACCGCGGCCACAAAATCTAGAAGTAGCTCGCGAAGTCGAAGATATCGTCCGTGATCACGGCGCAGTACCCGCAACAATTGCGGTGCTAGATGGTGTTGTTCATATCGGTTTAACAGATGACCAACTTAAGGAAATCGCCAATCGTGATGATATTGCTAAGGCATCTAGTCGCGATTTGGCAATCATTTGCGCAACCGGAAAATCTGCGGCAACAACTGTTGCAGCAACTGCTCACCTAGCAGCGTTAGCCGGTATTCGTGTCTTTGCAACGGGTGGTTTAGGTGGAGTACATCGCGATGCCAATGAAACATTCGATGAGTCGGCAGATCTGACAGCGCTGTCACAATTGGATATTACGGTTGTATGCGCCGGCGTGAAATCAATATTGGATGTGGCTGCGACTTTAGAGCGTCTAGAAACTTTGGCAATCGGCCTAGTCGGATTTAAAACAAATTCCTTCCCTGGCTTCTATCTAACTGATTCTGGATTCACTATCGAACACAGCGTGCAAAGCGCTGCAGAAATTGCCAAAATAATTCGAGCACGTGAATCACTTCGTACTAATAAGAGCGCACTGATTGTTGCAAATCCAGTCAAGCACGAAATGGATCGCAAGCGCCACGATGCAATTCTAAAGAGCGGGCTAGCGAGTGCTCGAAAGGCCGGCATTATCGGCAAGGCTGTTACTCCATTCTTGCTGGAGCATTTCCACACCACCAGTGAAGGCGAATCGCTTTCGGTCAATATCGAGATCATTAAATCTAACTCGGCACTTGCCGCTGATATCGCAGTAGCCAAGCAACACCAATAAGTAAAAGGGAAATTGATGTCTATTCAAGTTCTTTGCATCGGTGATGTGATGCTGGATGTAATCGTCCACATCGATGTTGCACCACAGAAAATTAACTACGGCAGCGACACTGCAAGTCGCATCAGCACCGGAAGTGGTGGCGCTGCAGGAAATGTTGCGGCCTGGCTAACCCGCACGGATGCGCGCAGCACAATCGTCTGCCACGTCGGTGATGATCCTGCAGGTGGGGCAATCGTTGCTGACTTTGATGCACTTGGCGTCGAACATGGTGATTTAGTTATTCCAGGTCAAGCATCTGGTGTGGTCATCGTCTTAGTCGATTCATTAGGTGAACGAACCATGTTTCCCGAAAAGGGCGCTAATTCAAGTTTAACTATCTCTGATTTACCGGAGTTATCGAAATTTCAAGCAGTTTATATCTCTGGATACGCACTTTTAAATCCTCTATCTCGCCCGGGTGTTTTGGCGATGATTGAAAAAATCAAAGCGGATAACATCACGATTTATTTCGATCCCGCATCGGTTGGCACGATGAAAGATGTATCCGATAACGAAATGCATCAATGGTTCTCGCTGATGAACGTTCTGCTTTTGAATGAAGAAGAGTCTATTTACCTAACTGGATCAGTAGATATAGAGCGTGCCTTAGATTATTTGTTGGATTACTCTGAAGTCGTCGTAATCAAACGCGGATCACTGGGAGCTATTGCCAAGACGCGCGGCTTTGATTCAATTAGCGTCCCAGCGGTTGCAGCAACTGTGACCGATACAACTGGGGCCGGCGATAGTTTTGCTGCGGGATTTATTGCAACTTATGCCAAAAGTCACGACTTAACTGCGGCGTTGACATCAGGAACACAATTAGCCGCCTCATGTGTTGCAATAGTTGGCGGCAGACCGCGTGTAGGTACCGCGATTTAGCCCATTAACTTGGCAGAATGCGCGCATGGCAACAAAGAAGACTGAGTCGACTACCAAGGCTAAGAAGCCAGTTGGACCAAAACCTGGCGAATATCCTGGCAAGATTGTTGACATTGATGTTTCATCTGAAATGTCTGAGTCTTTTCTTGAGTATGCATATTCAGTTATTTACTCGCGCGCACTTCCAGATGCCAGAGATGGTTTAAAGCCAGTTCATCGCCGCATCCTGCACCAGATGGCCGATATGGGTCTTCGCCCAGAACGTGGACATGTAAAGAGTGCACGTGTTGTTGGTGAAGTAATGGGTAAGTTGCATCCGCACGGTGACTCTGCAATTTATGACGCACTTGTTCGCATGGCGCAATCTTTTTCTATGCAGGTGCCACTAATTGATGGTCACGGAAACTTTGGTTCACTAGATTCAGGACCGGCTGCAATGCGTTACACCGAAGCACGCTTGGCAAATGCTGCAATGGCGATGGTTGCCGAAGCTGATGAAGACACCGTTGATTTTGGCCCAAACTATGACGGCCAATTACTTGAGCCACTTGTTTTGCCTGCCGCATATCCAAACCTGCTTGTAAACGGTGGATCTGGAATTGCAGTCGGCATGGCGACCAATATGGCCCCACATAACTTGGGTGAAGTAATCGCTGCTACCAAGTTTTTAATTGATAATCCCAAGGCGACGCTAAATCAATTGATGAAACATATTCCAGGTCCCGATTTCCCAACTGGTGGCGAACTAGTCGGAGCCGAAGGCGTGCGAGATGCGTATGCAACCGGAAAAGGTTCCTTCAAGGTGCGTGCCAGTGTAGAAATAAGCAAAGTAACTTCTCGCAAAATGGGTATCACTATCAAAGAACTGCCCTTTAATATTGGTCCAGAAAAAGTTGTAGAACGTATTGCTGATTTAGCAAAAGCGAAGAAGATTCAAGGTATCTCTGACATTATCGATTTAACCGATGGTCAAACCGGCACCAACGTGGTTATCGAACTAAAGAATGGCTTTGAGCCAGAAGCAGTTCTAGAACAGCTCTACAAACTAACTCCGATGGAAGATGCCTTTGCAATTAACGCTGTTGCCTTGGTTAAGGGTCGCCCACAGACTCTGGGGCTAAAAGAACTCTTGCAGGTATTTATCGATCACCGCATCGAAGTTGTACGTCGCCGTTCGCAATACCGTAAAGCAAAAGCCGAAGGTCGCCTTTCCATGGTCGATGGCTTGCTTAAAGCGATTATTGATATCGATAAGGTAATTAAAATTATCCGTGGCAGCGATGACGCAGCAGCAGCCAAAGAGAAGTTGATCAAGGACTTTAAATTAAATGACGAGCAAGCTACTTATATTCTGGATATGCCGCTGCGTCGTCTGACCAAGATGAGCAAACTTGAACTCGAGAGTGAGCAGAAAGAGCTAAAGACAACTATCGCAGCCCTTGTTGCTCTTTTAAAATCAGATGAAACCATAAAGGCGCAGGTAGCAACTGAGCTAACTGCCGTTGGAAAAGCATTTGCGACCCCGCGTCGTACCAAGATCTTGCAGTAATTAGAAAATTACTTTGGTCTAAGTACCGCAGTTCCCTTTTCATGGCTTAGAAATTCCAACTCATATCCAGGCAGGGCATGTAAAAACATTTCAGCTAGCGCTCTTTCTCCATCACGCGCTGCATCGTCGATAACGATTACCGCGCTCGGTGATAATTTTGAAAGACAGTGCGCAAGCACGGGATGACGCGCTTTGTCATCTTTCGAACCTGGCGGACCATCAATAAATAACAGATCGATCTGATTAATATCTGACAGCGCTGAGAGCTGATACCAATCACTGCCTGCAGAGTTTGGGCTCAAAGGAGCTACTCTCAGATCGACATTGGTAATTTCATGATCGGCCAATAAGGACTTGGTCTTGTCCGCAAATTCTTCTAGGTGATCGATACTAAACACTTTTGCAGCGGGTGTCGCTTTTGCCAAAACTAGAGTGGAGATACCAGAACCTAGATCCAGCACCACTTTCGGTTTTACTTTCTGTGAGATGTTCACCAGCGTTAGTAATACATCAGCAGATGCCGCCCAGCTTCGTAAACCAGGTATCGCTGCTTTGAAATCCATTAAGTGAATAAGTTGCGCGAAATATTCGGATTGTCGGTAATGCTGCCAATTCTCTTCACGAGATTTTTTAGCTATTACGCGAGGGTCTCTTTCAGGCTTCGAGAGATTCCGAAGCTTTTCACTAATTCTTCTGAGTAAGCGAATTTGGTAAATGGCTAGTAAACCCAAGGCTAAAAGAGCCAGAGACAGAAACCAATCGAACATTTGATAAGTCTAAGGTCATTGTTTGGACTAGGTAAATACTGTGGGAGAATTCGTCAAATGATCTCAACAAGCGCTCTCGAATTACGTGCCGGTGCGCGCCTCCTGGTCTCAGGAGTCAACGTTCGCATCAATCACGGAGATCGCATCGGATTCGTTGGCCGAAATGGCGCCGGAAAATCCACCCTCGCTAAAGTTTTAGCTGGAGAAACACTTCCTGCAGGTGGCGCAGTACAACGCACCGGCAAGATCGGATATCTCCCCCAAGATCCACGCACCGGAGAAGATCAGGGAACGGTAATTGAAAGAATTTTATCTGCGAGAGATTTAGATCAAATCGCATCTCGTATGACCCAAGTTGAAGAAGAGATGGCAACAACTGAAGGTGCCGCACTCGAAAAAGCGATGGAGCGTTACACCCGAGTCGATGCTGAATTTCAAGCCGCCGGTGGCTATGCCGCTACAGCCGAAGCCGAAGCGATTGCAACTTCACTTGGTGTATCTGAAGCCGTCTTTGGAAATCAACTCGACACTTTATCTGGCGGACAGCGTCGCCGTATTGAGCTTGCTCGAATTCTCTTTTCAGGCGCCGAAACACTTTTACTTGATGAGCCAACAAACCACTTAGATGCCGATTCGATTATCTGGCTGCGCAACTACCTAAGCACTTATTCAGGTGGGCTAGTAATCATTTCTCACGATGTAAACCTGATTGAGCAGGTTGTAAATAAGGTCTTTTATATTGATGGCAACCGCAACGTCATCGATGTTTACAACTTGGGCTGGAAGCAATACCTCTTGCAGCGCGAACAAGATGAACATCGCCGCAAGAAAGAACGTGCCAACGCCGAGAAGAAGGCCGAAATCTTGCAGAAGCAGGGCGAGAAAATGCGCGCCAAAGCATCAAAGGCAACTGCGGCCCAGGGCATGTTACGTCGCGCTGAAAAACTTCGCTCATCACTCGATGATGTTCGCGTTAAAGACAAGGTTGCAAAACTTCGCTTTCCAACGCCGGCGCCTTGTGGCAAGACTCCCCTGTCTGGTGAAGAACTATCCAAGAACTACGGTTCCCTTGAAATCTTCACCGACGTTTCATGCGTTATTGATAAGGGCTCACGCGTTGTTATCTTGGGCCTTAACGGAGCCGGCAAAACAACACTGCTTAAAATTTTGGCTAACCAACTTGAATCAGATACCGGCCACGTTGAACACGGTCACGGTTTAAAACTTGGTTACTATGCCCAGGAACATGAAATGCTCGATTTCGATCGCACCATCCTAGAAAACATGATGTCTTCTAAAGATGACTTGCGCGAACCTGAAGCGCGTAACGTGCTTGGTTCATTCCTCTTTGTCGGAGACGATGTTCATAAGCCAGTTAAAGTCTTATCTGGTGGAGAAAGAACTCGTTTAGCTCTTGCAACGCTGGTTGTATCGGCAGCAAACGTTCTTCTACTTGATGAGCCAACGAATAACTTAGATCCCGCATCTCGCGAGGAAATCTTGGGCGCACTCGGTGAGTATCAAGGCGCCGTAATCATGGTTTCCCACGATGAAGGCGCGGTTCAAGCGCTAAAACCAGAGCGTGTGATCTTGCTGCCTGATGGGGATGAAGACATTTGGAAAGACGAATACTTCGATCTCGTTGCAATTGACTAATTAAGGGTTAACCTTGTCCAAACTTAGGGTCCTACACCTATTGATAGGCGAAAATTAATGCGCAAACTAGCTCTTGCTATCTCGATTATTTTTACTTCTTCGCTTGTGCCTCCCGTGCATGCTCTTGAAGATGATCCACATGGTCCAAAGCTAATTTACGGTGCGCCGGTTCGTCACACTTTGACTTCTTGTGCGACCAATCCTGGCCAAGCCGTTGCTTGCATACAGAGTCTGACGCTAACGCCTAAAAGTGGGGAAGCTCCGGTTAGCGGTGTGACCACGGATGTGAAGGTTCCTGGAGATCCAAGAGTGGCAGATTCAGAACGTCCAATACCAGCACCGGATACTGCAACATCGTCAGCAGGTAGCAGCACATCAACTGGTATCAAGGTAAGCCGTGGATTTTACAATGAGTGGTCATTTCCAAAGGGTACAGTTTCTAATTCCGCAAATAACGTCTTTGTCATGGCAGAGTTTCAACCATACAAAGCCACATGGTGTTGGGCCGCCAATGTTTGCAATGATAGGCGCGAAGAATTTTCTTTAGCTATTAACCCTTCAAGAGATAAAGATCTATTAAAAAATAATCCGGAATACTCTTTCACGGTAACAATCCGTGCTCCAAAAACTTTTGAATTTGGGGAGGTAAGCGGCAGCGCTAAGCAAGTTACAGTCAAGTATGGCAAGGACTTACAGCCAGTGGGTGGCGTTGCAACTCGCGAGATAATTGCAACCTTGTCACCCATCGCCACCGCAAGAGGAGGTACACCGACTCAGATGGCAGAAAAAGCTTCTTTCATTACATATGGTGCAAATATTTGGATCTATGGACAAAATAACGGAATTGTCGACGGATTAGGGCCATGTGGAAAAATCGGTGGAGTGCAGGTTGTATCAAATGCCATGCATTCACTTGATCCAACTTGGGATGCAAAAGAGGAAGCAATTGCGGTGCGGTTATCAACTCCACACTTGTTGCCAGACGGTTCTGTAAATGTGGGTTATTTAGAAGTCAGAATGCCGCGCGCAGCAGCTTTGTGTATGTGGAAAGTTGACCTGGATGGAAATATTCAGGCAAGTGTTTCCATTTCCTATGAAGATGGTTCGACTCCAACTGTTGCAACAGTTTCTGGCAAGCGCATTGGCGATGATTATCTAATTGTTTCTGCTGGTTTCCACTACTCAAGTCCAACACTTCGGGTGAAACTTGCACAGAGCAAAGCAACTGAACCGGTCGTAAGTGCTGCCGTTGCTGAGCCGATTAAGATTGCTCCAGTCAAGAAGATAAAGATCACTTGTAAAAAAGGTAAGGTCACCAAGCAAGTAACGGCAGTGAAGCCTGTCTGCCCAACTGGATATAAGAAGATTTAGAGTTAAGCGTAGATATAGGTGAGAACGACTAAGGCTTAGTAATTTTCACGGTGTCACCGCTTTGATCGTGCCCTACTATTTCGATCTTTAACCCTTGAACTGTAATCACATCGCCGAGGCGCAGGGCAGCATCAACAAATTCGGGATCTGTGGAACCAGGTCTACGCTGGACTTTCCAGCCACCTTGAATTGTTGGAATGGTCATATCTACTGTGTAAACCAAAGTTCCTTCTTGCGAAGAAGTTAATACATCTAAACCTTCACTTCTTCGTGATTCCAATACCAAAATCATGGTTTCTGAAAGCTTGATCACAACCGCTTTTGTGAGATCATTTATTCGCTCTATCGGATCGATTAGTTGAGTAAATCCTACTGAATCAATTGCGGATACGTTTTTACAATTGATTTGCGAATCTGTAAGCCAGCCCAACAAATACCGATTCCAAGAATTCAATTCGATAGCACCTGTGGACCAATTGTTTGACATCAAATCCCATGTGCCATAAACCGGTGAACCAGGGCTTACATATAAATCATGCAATCCAAATAAATGTCCTGTTTCGTGAGAAATCCAGCGCCATGCAGATCCCTTCGCAAGACTATTCCAGGCATCTGCACCCGATAAAGTGATATTTGTGACCGGACCATCATCGCTAGAGATACCGCTGGCGCCAAGTGGACCCGCTGGACCATAGGCGATTGAAGCCCAAGGAATTTCTCGAGGACTTAGAACATAAACCACATCAAATTTTGAATAATCAACTAGCGGATCGGCAGTTTCGATTGCCATTTTCCAATACGAATGGGCATCGCCTTTGCCCCATGTTCCCAATTTATGATACGAGGAACTAACGGGCATACGCACCCAGTCTTTTAAAACCTCATAATTGAATTTAACTTTGTTGCCAGACATTTTGTAATAGAAGTCATTCATACCATCAGTCATTGGAAGAAACTCTTGATCGGGTGCTCTTTGCCCGACTACATCCGCAAAATCAACAGGGATAATCAGAGCATTGATAATTCCAAAACTTGGTAAGCGTCCAGCCGCCTTTGGAAATCCAACCTGCATTTCAGGATTATTTGTTCGATCTGCAACCTGACATTCAGTTGTTGGAATAAATTTAGAACTAGACACCGTTTGTACAAGATCAACAGTCAATGTGAAATAACCGGCTGAATTACTGTCAATGCCTGGAATAGAAAACTTTCCAGAACCGTCCACTTGTGCTGAATAGCGCTTTCGAAGATACTGAGTTGGATTAGGCTCAACTACGTCAAAAAGGTAAGTGCCGGTAGCCAAAGTTAGATAAAAACTTCCGTCAGGGTTTGCGGAATAAAACTTCCAATCGCCTCCAGAAACTTGTATGTACAAACCGCTTGATCCAGCTACTGTTTTCTTATTCGCTGGGTTATAGATCCAAAGTTTTACATTTGAGCCATTTGGTGGCTGTGCAACTTTCACAGGAAGTTCAAAACTTAATTCATTTACCCTTGCAGCACCTCCAGCGCCTCCTGTATAAATCTTGATGCCTGGCACTGGTGGAGAAATGATCGGTTTAATTGAAGGAGTTGGTGTCGGAGTTGGTGTCGGAGTTGGTGTCGGAGTTGGTGTCGGAGTTGCGGAGGGTGTCGGAGTTGCGGAGGGTGTTGGTACGGAAACCGGTGAGGTCGCTTTGGCTACAGTCGGTTTATTCCAAACTAATTTCTTACCTGATTTGATACATGTAAAAGTCTTTGATTTATACAACGTCACCTGTCCTAACTTGACACAAGTCTTTCCTGCCACTGGTACTGCGGCAACGGTTGGTGGCAAAAATAGAACACTAGCTGCAAGAGTGATGACTGAAAGGCTGGCTAGGCGTCGCATGCAAATAGCATATGCGAATTTTTGGATTAAGCGTCGATCCGATCGCGATCAATTTCAGCCGTTGAGATAAATTCTTTGCGTGGTGCAACATCATTACCCATCAAAAGTTCGAACATAGATTCGGCTGCTACGGCATCTGAAATCGTGATGCGGCGCAAAGTGCGAGCCGCTGGATCCATAGTTGTCTCACGCAATTGATCGGCATCCATTTCACCTAAACCTTTGTAGCGTTGAATCGGCTCTTTCCACTTCTTGCCGGCCTTCTTAAGATCTGCATGTCAGCTTCTTCATCTCATCATCTGAGTATGTGTAAATGTATTCACCCTTTTTGCCGCCGCCACCCATAAGTTCAATGCGGTGTAGTGGAGGAATCGCAGCAAAGACGCGACCATCATCGATCATCGGCTTCATGTAGCGATATAAAAGTGTGAGCAAGAGACAGCGGATATGCGCGCCATCAACGTCGGCATCGGACATCAAGATGATGCGGCCATAGCGAGCATCAGCTAATTCAAAAGACTTTCCAGAACCAGCGCCAATTACTTGAATAATTGATGCGCATTCTGAGTTATCGAGCATCTGTGAAAGTGATGCTTTCTGGACGTTAAGAATTTTGCCGCGAATTGGCAGGATCGCTTGGAATTCAGAGTTACGCGCAGCCTTTGTTGTACCAAGGGCTGAGTCACCTTCTACGATCAAAAGTTCCGTGCGGGTTACATCTTCAGAGCGGCAATCCGATAACTTGGTCGGCAGCGCCGAGGATTCAAGTGCGTTCTTGCGACGTTGCAGATCTTTATGAGTTCGCGCCGAAATACGTGTGCGAGATGCGGCAGCAACTTTCTCCATGATCAAGCGGCCATTGGCCTTATCGATACGGCGAGTGGTGTTAAAGAATTCCTTTAGCTTGTCGGCAACAACTGCGGCGACAATACGTGTGGCCGCTGCGGTTCCGAGAACTTCCTTGGTCTGTCCTTCAAACTGTGGTTCAGACATGCGCACAGTTACGACAGCGGTGAGACCTTCCATAATGTCATCTTTAATTACATCGATTTCATTCTTTTTAAGTGTTCCGCTGCTGCGAAGCGCTTCGTTAAATGCTTTGGTGATCGCACGTTCAAAACCTTGAACGTGAGTTCCACCCTTTGGGGTTGCGATGATATTTACAAATGAAGGAATAGTGGCATCGAAACCGTTGCCCCATTTCATCGCGATATCAACTTCCATATCGCGTTCTACTTCCGTGGAAACCATGTGGCCTTTATCGTCAAGAACCGGAACTGTCTCTTGATAATGACCGGTGCCATAAATACGAATGACTTCGCCCACTGGTTCATCTGGTTGCAAGAATTCGCAGAACTCGGAAATTCCGCCCTTGTGGTAAAAAGTTTGAATTGTGGCAGCTTTTGTACGGTTATCGTTAACGATAAGAGTCAGGCCTGGAACCAAGAAAGATGTCTGACGTGCACGATCGTAAATCTCTTCAATATTGAGCGTGGCTTCCTTTAGGAAGATCTGGCGATCTGACCACCACTTAATACGCGTGCCGGTGACTTTTGCTGAAACTTTGCCGATTGTGCGCAAGCCAGATTGCGGCGTGAACTCTGCCTTCGGTCCATCGCCATCGAAAATACCGGCAACCCCGCGTTTAAATGACATCCAGTAAATTTTTCCATTGCGATCTACTTCGGCATCAAGTCTTTCGGCAAGTGCGTTTACAACTGATGCGCCAACTCCGTGCAATCCACCAGATGCGGCATATGAACCGCCACCAAATTTACCGCCGGCATGCAATTTTGTAAGGACTACTTCAACGCCAGTAAGTCCGGTCTTCGGTTCTTTATCAACTGGGATTCCGCGACCATCATCGTGGACTTCAACAGAACCATCTGACTCTAAATTAATTTCAATTTTCTTACAGTGTCCGGCCAAAGATTCGTCAACTGAGTTATCGATGATTTCCCACAAGCAATGCATCAACCCACGTGAATCAGTGGAACCGATATACATACCTGGACGTTTGCGAACCGCATCCAGTCCTTCAAGAACTGCTAAATCTTTGGCGGTATATGAATCTCCAGAGTCGGCTATTGAAGTGAGATCTAATTGATCCCCAGCATCGTCTGAACTTTTCTTTGCGGCCACGGAGGCAAAGGCTAGCGGCGCTTTGCAAAGTGCTTGCGTTAACGCGCCGACTTAGTCTCAAATATTGATAATTCCCCTAGATATTGTGGATATTGGTGTTTTGCAGCACAAAATTAACAAAAAACATAGAGATTTATCCTGCAGGGAATATTAAGACATGGTTTGATGTTCCATACAAAGAACCACTTCCCACCTACATGAACGGAGAGCGCGATGACCGAGCAAGTAATCCTCGAATCCACACCTCTTAATGCTCTAGATCGTTGCGATCGTTGCGGCGCTCAGGCATATGTGCGAGCAACCCTCGTAACAGGTGGAGAACTCATGTTTTGTGCACACCACGGCAAGGAATACGCTGAAAAGCTAAAGACTGTGGCCGTTGCGATCCAAGATGAATCAGAACGTCTGGTTGAGTCTAAAAACTAATTACTTTTTAATCTAAGTAATCGCGCAGTGATTGCGAACGAGATGGGTGTCGCAACTTCGACATAGTCTTTGATTCGATCTGGCGAATACGCTCGCGAGTTACTCCGTGAACTTTGCCGATCTCATCAAGTGTCTTTGGTTGTCCATCTGTTAAGCCATAGCGAGCCTTAATTACATCTGCTTCACGGTTGGTGAGGCCACCTAGGACCTGCATCAACTGCTCTTGCAAGATTGTAAATGTCACAGATTCTTCTGGCTTTACCGCTTCAGAGTCTTCAATCAAGTCACCGAATTCAGAATCGCCTTCTTCGCCAAGTGGCGTGTGAAGTGAAATTGGTTCGCGGCCATACTTTTGAACTTCAACAACTTTTTCAGGTGTCATATCAAGTTCTTTAGCGAGTTCTTCTGGTGTTGGTTCGCGGCCTAGATCTTGCAACATCTGGCGCTGAACACGTGCCAACTTGTTGATGACTTCAACCATGTGAACCGGAATACGAATTGTGCGAGCCTGGTCTGCCATCGCGCGAGTGATCGCCTGACGGATCCACCAAGTTGCATAGGTAGAGAACTTGTAACCCTTTGTGTAGTCAAACTTTTCAACTGCGCGGATCAATCCCAGGTTTCCCTCTTGAATTAGATCAAGGAATAACATGCCGCGACCGGTGTAACGCTTTGCCAAAGAAACAACTAGACGAAGGTTTGCCTCCAGCAAGTGGTTCTTGGCGCGCTTGCCATCTTCAACAATCCAACTTAATTCGCGCTTTAACTTCTTATCCAACTTCTTATCTTCTTTAATCTTCTCTTCGGCAAAGAGGCCAGCTTCAATGCGAGTTGCTAGCTCTACTTCGAGTTCTGCGTTAAGCAGGGCAACGCGGCCAATCTGCTTTAGATAATCCTTAACCGGGTCAGCAGTTGCGCCAGCTGTCATAACAGTCTGGGCAGGTGCATCATCTTCTTCAGATGCCTTAATGGTGAAGGCATTTTCCTCGTTGCCTGATGCTTCTTCCGCCAGGTTTACAACGCGTGGCTGATTGGATTTATCTTCAGCTTCGGTGTCGATGATATCTGTGGCTTCGGCAATTAAAGTTTCTACATCTTCAAGATCTACTTCTTCGACAACTATTTCATTGCCTTCATCGTCTAAAACAATGGCAGCCTTGCCCGCTTTAACTGCAAGTGCCTCAACTGGCGCAGGAGGAGGAGCGATCAGCGCAAGTTGCGCCTTAGACAAGATGCGACTGGCTGTACCAAGTCCGGCCTTGCGAGCCTTCTCAGAATCAATTAAAAGTGTTTCATCTAGGTGGCGTGCTTCTTGAGCGAGCGCCAAAAATTCTTTTTTAACTGCCTTGCGGTAATTCTCAATACCGCTAGCGGCAAGTGTTGCAACGATCTCGTTGTGGCGAGCTACATCGTTCTTTAGATTTACAAGTTGCTGAACTTCCTTGGCGGACAAATCTTTCTTCATTGCAATCTTGACGGCTGCAACTTTCTTAACTGGTGCGGCTTTCTTAACAGCTGCTTTCTTGGCGGCTACTTTTTTAACTGGAGCCTTCTTTTTTGAGTTAGCAGGAGCCGCCTTCTTTGCAACAGCTTTCTTTGCAACAGCCTTCTTTGCAGCAGCCTTCTTGGCCGGCTTGGCAGCCTTCGCCTTGTTTTTGAGCGCACTAAATACAGCCACAATTGTCCTTTGGTTTTTTCGAACCACTTTCGAAACTTTTGTTTCGAACTGCTCGAAGCGATGGCTATATTATACTCAGCGCTTGGCGGATTGCGTCGCCAACTGCCTCAGATTCCACCAAAAAGCCATCGTGTCCGAAATCTGATGAGATTGTAATTAGCTCTGCAGCCCCCGGAACTAGCTCGGCAACCTCAACCTGAAGTCGAGGTGGGAAGAGGCGATCGGTATCAATTGAGACCACAACCACTGGAATTTTGATCGATTCGAGGGCTTTCACCACTCCTCCACGGTCGCGCCCGACATCGTGGGAAGCCATCGCAGACGTTAGCGAAATATATGTATTGGCATCAAAGCGCTTGGCTAATTTATCTGCCTGATGATCAAGGTATGACTCAACGGCATAGCGCCCAGTCTCATCGCCCTGCATCTGGCGGCCAAAGCGCACATCCATTTCGGATTCGGTGCGATAGGTCAGGTGCGCAATTCGGCGGGCGATGCCCATGCCCTCAATTGGACCAACTAATTGCTCGTAATAATCGCCACCGTTGAAATTAGGATCAGATTTAATGGCACGAATTTGAACTGAGAATCCCCCAATTTGATCGCCAGTTGCAACCGCTGATGATCCAATCGTGCAGATGGCACCGACGCGGTCTGGATGTTCGATCGCCCATTCCAGCGAGCGCATTCCACCAAGTGATGGGCCGACCGCTAAACGATACTTCTTAATTCCGAGGGCATCTGTAAATAAAATTTCGGCTTCTGCCATATCGCGCACCGTGACCGTTGGAAAACGTGAACCGTAACGTTTGCCATCAGGTGCGATCGATGAAGGGCCGGTGCTTCCCTGACATCCCCCGATGACATTGGGACAGACGATGAAATATTTATCGGTATCAAATGGCAACCCCGGCCCAACCATATTTGGCCACCACGAAGTCACATCAGACCAACCGGTCATCGCATGGTTAATTAAAATCGCATTATCTTTCGCAGCGTTTAGCGTGCCCCAAGATTGGTAAGCAATTGTTATATCGGGAAGCGTCTCGCCATTTTCAAGTAAGAGAAATCCAATTTTTATAAATTTGCGTTCACCTGGATCTTGGCCATCCAGCCAGGCCCCAGTAACTTGAGAGCCGATCTGTGATGAGTGAAAATCTTTTGTCATTCGCTAAATCCTTCACGCACTTGCCCACATCATTTGATGTAAACCTGGTCGTCACCCGGAGCACCCCACCGCGGTGGAGGGTTGCCGTCTAATCAGCCGGGGCTATCGATTAGAACTCGTGACCTGGTGCTAAGTCTAACCCAAAAATTCCAGCACTTACCTTGGGGTGTAATTCTCGGCGCATCGCAGCAAACGATTGTGGCGGCCAGCCGGCAGTAAATACGCGGCGCAAAAGCAGCGCCAGCGCATAGCCATTGGTATCGGCCAAGGCGCGATCGAGGGCGCGATGGGCCAACGCTCCATCGCCTGACTCGTAGGCCAGGGCTGCAAAGAGAGATGCCACGGGTGCAACTTGGCCTACTGGTGCCATTCGAGTTAATTGGCGCCACATTAGAAAATAGCTATCTATGTTTTCATCGGTATGACTGCCTAGTGCGAAATCACGGACTTGAATATCAGAGAGGCGTCCAATAACTCGCGCGGTTAGCGCAAGATCTTGGGTGCCACGACCTGCAGCAAATTCGCCAGCCAAATCAATGACGGCGCTTGCACCATCGCGTTGCAGCGCGTTTAAATCGGTTTTCTTATCCACCTTTGCAAACTTAGCTACCCGAACAATCCACTTGGAATCCTCACTTATAACAAGTGAAGAAATTGATTCGGTGAGCGCTTCGATGTTGGCAAATGGCATGGTTCGTCCAGCAACCACATGTTCTAACGCGATACGGGATGCGTTAATCTCGGGAAGATCACGGCCGGCTGGCGGACAACACTGTGAATCCGCACAAATCACTGAGCGATAACGCCCATCTTTGATTAAAAGTGATTCATCAATTGCCACGTCAATGCGGGTAAGCGCTGCTGCCAAATCACTTAAGACCGCTTCCCCATCGCTGCGCGTCAGATCGGAACATAAGCCACCAATAGTGCACCGGTTGAACCTTCGCGTTGTAAGTGTGATGCCAGTAAATCGTAGGCAGATGCCGGCAGGTCATCTGGGTAATCAACGCGCATCGCCATGCCTACGCAGTTATCTTTAATTGAAACAACTACAAGTGAATCAACTGGGTGGTAGCCAATCAGAAATGGAATCGCGGCGATCAAATCGTGCGGTGAGGTAAGTGTGGTCATATCTGCTCAATTCATAAAACGATTTGAAGCTGCCACCACGGTGATGGACAGTGCCGAACTTTTTTTGATTTGCCCAGTGATGGCGCGTTCAATTGAGTTATGTGTAAATGAGCCTCCCCAAGTTGTAATCAGAATTACTGGATAGGTGCCGGGATTTGAATAAACATGGGTGATCCGGCCATCTGGATATGGCCCACCTGGATCTGTACTTGTTGCAAAAGATCCATCACCAAATGACCAAGTAAATGAAGGTCGCATCGCCACATCAATTGATTCACCGATTAAATCAACCTTGCTACGAAATAGAGTTGGTACATCGCTCCAGAAATAAACCGGAACATTTATCAAAGGTTGAAAATTAGGCTGGTATGAAATCCCAGCTGTTGGCAGAGATTTACTGATGCGATCGCTCAGGGAAGTTGCAGCCACCGCCACTGGCGCAATTTTCTTGGGAATACTTTTCTTCTTTGGTGTGGCTAACTTTCGCTTTGAAATAACTGGTGGCTTAAGCACCACCTTTGGTTTAACCAAAACTCTGGCTTTTGGTTTGGCAACAATTTTCGGCTTTGCCGCAACACTTGCCTTTGGTCCAGATCCCTTACGAGCTTCAAAGATTAATTGGCCATCTTGGGTATAGACATCCACGCAAGTGATTTCGCAATCAGCCGCGGCTAACGGGGTGATGGTTGCAGTTGTTAGCGCTGTGATTAAAGTGAGGATTTTGAGTTTCATGTGGCGCAAAATAGAACCTGCGGCCACGGCGCCCGTGACTAAAGTCGAAAGTTGTGGATAGTTATGACACTCTAGGTAAGTGATGGTTGCGCGCGATGGAGACGGATGGATCGAGTGCAGTTGCGGCAGTAAACACTGGGGCTTAAATGGAGCAGCCGGACTTTTGATTTACCGCGATGGCGCAATTTTGTTACAACATCGCGCGCCATGGGTGCACAACGGCGATACTTGGGGAATTCCAGGTGGTGCACGTGATTCACACGAGAGCGTTATTGAAGGGGCGATTCGCGAAGCGGTAGAAGAGACCGGAATCGATCCACAGTGTTTAAATCCGCGCGATACTCATATGGATGATCACGGTATCTGGAGTTATCAGACGATAATTGCGCAAGCCAGTGCCGATCTTGAAGCACACGAATTAAATGATGAATCACACGAAGTTAAATGGGTTTTATTCGATGATGTAACGCGCTTGCCGTTGCATCCCAGTTTTGCAAAATCTTGGCCAGAACTGCGCCAGAAGTTAGATTTCCTTATTCAATCTGCGCAATGATTCGCGCACCACATCCCCATCTGAAGTACGCCACAGCGGCGGCATAGAGTTAAGTAAAACGCTGCCATAGCGCTTTGTAACAATTCGTGAATCAAGAATTGCAACAACCCCGCGATCATCAACACTGCGGATCAACCGCCCAGTCCCCTGTGCAAGTAAAAGCGCAGCACGTGGAAGTGAAACCTGCATAAAGCCACTGCCGCCTGCAGCATCAGCCAAAGATGCACGAGCCGACATGACTGGTTCGTCTGGGCGCGGAAATGGAATGCGATCTATTGCAACCAAAATACAAGAGTTGCCCGGAACATCAACGCCCTGCCAGAGCGACATCGTGCCCAGCAAAATTGAAGTCTCATCTTTTGCAAAACGTTCAACCAGTGGTCCCACCGCATCGCCACGTTTTTGGGTAATAATTGTTATTGGCAACTCTTTTAAAACGTTACGTAAGTGCGCGTCGGCTGCTTCCACCCCACGCCACGAACTAAATAAGGCCAAGGTGCGACCACCTGCAGCATCAATTAACTCACCGAGTTCGGTCAAGACTTCAATACTTGGTCCATCGCGACCTGGTTCTGGTAAATGCTTTAGGCATATATAAAACACCTTGATTAGCAAAATCAAAGGGCGAGCCAACATCGAGCATCTGCACATTTGCTGGATCAATATCGCCATCTTCACTTTCGGAATCCGCATCTGAGCCAACAACAAAGCCAATACTGCGCGCCATCGCATCAAAGCCATTGCCCACCGTCAAGGTTGCAGATGTTGCAATCACCGGCGTCTTAGTCAAAAGATTTGCGCGCAGGACTTCGGAGACCGACAACGGAGCTAAATGCAAGGTTGAAAAGGTTGGTTCATACCAAAGAACATGTGAACCGCTCATCTTTAACAACTTGCCACAAGTTGTGTTGATTTCATTGACCGCACCTTTAACACGTGCACGTTCGGCAACACCATCAGAATCAATAATTTCATCATCAGCATTGATTATCTGAACAATGGCCGCTGCCGCCTCGCGCACTTTGCGAATCGGTGCTTCTAGTGAAGATGGGATCTCCTCAAGACGACCTTGCGCGTTAAAGTCCCCGCGGATTTGGTCGCCATAATCTGCCATTGCATCGTGAAAATTATCAGCGGCCTTAGTCATGGCATCAGATAACTTGCCAGGCATATGTTTGCGCGCCATCGCAGCAGCGCGAATAACACGCGCAGAAGTTAACTCTTCCGTAACTGCTTGCGTTGTGCGATCCATAAATTCGTGTGCTTCATCCAAAATAACGGCATCTCGCTCAGGCAAGATTGGATGCGAATCAACAATTTCAATAGCGAGCAAGGTGTGGTTGGTGACTACTACATCGGCTAATTGCGCCTTGGCTTTGGCAAGGGCTGCAAAACATTGTGGTCCGTAATTACAAACATCGGCGCCGACACATTCGCGACCCGATAACGAATTAGCCGCCCAAACTCGGCGGTCAACTTCAGGTGCATCATCGCGATCACCCGAGACCCCAGGCGTCTTTGCCCAAGCATGCAACCGCTTGGCATCTTTTCCAAGATGGCTAACTTCTAATAAAACTTCGCCATCGGGATCGGGATCTTCAGAATTCATCTTCTGTAGACATACGTAGTTGCCGACACCTTTATAAATTCCAAAAGTAATTTCGCGACCCAGAACTTTTTCTAGAGCAGGGACAACTGCCGGCAAATCTCTTTCTACCAACTGACGTTGCAGTGCCAGCGTTGCTGTTGCCACCAATACTTTTCGACCATGAACGAGTGCCGGAACTAAATACGCAAGTGATTTTCCAGTACCTGTGCCCGCTTGAACCATTAAGTGATGGCGATCGGTGAGGGCATTGGCCACAGCTTCAGCCATTTCAATCTGTCCCTCGCGAGGTGCGCCACCAATTGCGGCAACTGCAGCATCGAGTGCTTTACGCACCTGGGCTGAAAGATCGCTCATGGCGGCAACTCTATCCGTTACCCCCGTCAATGATTAGGACGAAATTACTGTTGCCCGTCCAGACTCCAGTCGCGCCACCGGGACTCTAAATGGCGAACAAGATACGTAATCTAAACCGAGTGAATTGAAGAAATGAATACTGCGAGGATCACCACCATGTTCTCCACAAATGCCCAATTTGAAATCTGCATTTATCCCCCGAGCCAAATCAACGGCAGTCTTTAGAAGAATTCCAACCCCGGCTTCATCGAGTGATTCAAAAGGATTAAATGGAAGTAACTCAAGATCTAAATATCTAGGGAGAAAAGTCGATTCCACATCATCTCGACTAAATGCCCAAGTTAATTGCGTTAGGTCATTGGTACCGAATGAAAAGAAATCTGCATAAGCACTTAGTCGATCGGCGGTAATTGCCGCACGTGGAGTTTCGATCATGCTGCCAATTGGAAATTCTGTATCAAATGCCGTTCCCTTAAAGGTATTGGCAATTTCTGCTTCCAGGATCTCGCGCAGGGATAGAAGTTCGCGCTGAGTAGATACCAAGGGAATCATCACCTCAGGTCTTGGGTCGTGTCCTAACTTCTTGACTTCCAGATAAGCGTAAACCAGAGCTCTTACCTGCATTTTATAAAGTTCAGGAATCAAAATGCCTAGACGTACACCACGCAGACCCAACATGGGATTGGCTTCGTGAAGGCGATTTACTGCAGCGAACATCGCCTTATCGCGCAAAGAAATCTCTTCGTTTAACGCTTCCGCTCGAGCCATTACCGCACTTAATTGAATTAACGAAGGTAGGAATTCATGCAACGGTGGATCAAGCAGTCGAATTGTTACTGGAAGTCCTGACATCGCCATCATAATTCCTACGAAATCAGCTCTTTGTAGCGGTTCCATTTCGGCAATTACTGATCGTTGGATATCTTCATTTTCGGCAAGAACTAAACGTTCAACGTATGAACGGCGGGCACCTAAAAACATATGCTCGGTTCGACATAAGCCAACCCCTTCTGCGCCTAATATTCGCGCTCTAATGGCATCCTCTGGTGTGTCAGCATTAGTGCGCACTTGTAATCTGCGCCGGGTATCTGCATGAGCCAATATTCGATCTACCGCTTTTACAACCGGGCTCGCCTCATCAGAGTCTGCAGAAAGCCGTCCTTCCAAGTAAGACGTTACTGGGGATGCGACAACAGGGACTTCGCCTTTATAAATGTTGCCTGTCGTTCCATCAATCGAGATTAAATCTCCCTCAAAAATTGTCACATTACCTACTGTAAATAGATTGGCCCGCTCATCTACTGAAATTGAATCAACACCACAAACCGCAGTCTTTCCCATTCCGCGAGCGACAACTGCGGCATGTGAAGTTTTACCCCCACGACTCGTCAAGATGCCCTGAGATGCCACCATTCCAACTAAATCATCCGGACTGGTTTCGCGACGCACCAATATAACTTTTTTACCAGCCTTGGACATATCAAATGCACGCTTGGAATCGAATACCGCCTCACCTACTGCAGCACCTGGCGATGCCGGGATACCTGAGGCAATTAAATCTTTCTTAGCCGAAACATCGAATTGCGGGAACATTAGCGCCGCTAATTGATCTCCGGAAGTCCGTCGCAACGCCTCATCCATATCAATTTTGCCCTCTTCAACTAAAGCGATCGCAATTCTAAAAGCAGCCTCGGCAGTTCTTTTGCCAACCCGAGTTTGAAGAATCCAAAGACTTCCTTTTTCAACTGTGAATTCGATATCACAAAGATCACCATAGTGATCCTCTAACTTCTGCATCACGGAATCTAATTCACTTGCCAAGTTAGGAGCAAGGTTGGCAAAATCTTCAAGAGTGAGTGGTGTGCGAATTCCAGCAACAACATCCTCCCCCTGCGCTCTTTGTAGATAATCTCCGTAGCGCCCATTTTCACCAGTTGCTGGGTTGCGAGTAAAGGCAACACCGGTACCTGAGTCATCACTTAAATTCCCAAAGACCATTGATTGAATATTTACTGCAGTTCCGATATCTGACGGAATCCGTTCACGTCGACGATACATTTGGGCACGTTCAGAATTCCATGATTTGAAGACAGCTTCAATTGCGCGAACTAAATGAACTTTAGGATCTGTCGGAAACTCTTCGCCCGTAGTTAATTCAATTAATTTAATAAACCCATCTGCCAGAGACTTAATGTCTTCAACTTCCAGAGCCTGTAAATCTGTATGTCCTGTTTTAGCCAGAATCCGTTCTTCTACATGATGGAAATCAGAGACTGGGACCTCGCAGACCGTCTTACCAAACATTTCTATAAATCTGCGATATGAATCCCAGGCAAAGCGCGGATTTCCAGAAGTGTTCGCCATACTCTCTGCCACTTCATAAGTTATGCCAACATTAAGTACCGTTTCCATCATTCCAGGCATTGAGAATTTTGCACCGGAGCGAACTGATACCAACAAGGGATTCGTGCTATCTCCAAATTTCTTGCCAGTCTCGGTCTCTAACTTGTCTAGATAATCAAAAAGCTCTGTAACTAGATTGGCTGGGAATTCACCTTTTAACAAATAGTGGCGACAAGCATCGGTAGTGATGGTAAATCCAGGTGGAACCGGCAAGCCGATCTGCACCATTTCGGCCAGATTGGCACCCTTGCCACCCAGCAAATCCTTTTGAGATTTATCGCCAGATTTGAAATTTTGAATCAATTTACTCATTAATTAGGACTCCCGACGGGCTAAAGTTGATTTAAAGAGCACATCACCCTTTGAAGCAACTAGAGAAATCATATAGGATCCATACCTATGAGTGGGGGAGAATTTTGGCTAAAAAGAATGTAAGACGGCAGATTCCTAAGATTACGGAACTTGCTCCACTTCTTAAATTTGCGCTGCCCACTCTACCTTCGCGCAAAAAGCGTTTAGCTAAAGCCTTAACCATTTGGGATTTGCGTGAAATTGCTAAGCGCCGCACACCGACTGGACCCTTTGATTACACCGACGGCTCTGCTGAATCAGAGTTAACTCTAGATCGCGCCCGCCGTGCATTTTTAGATTTGGAATTTCGCCCAAATATTTTGCAAGATGTTTCAAAAGTTTCACTCGAGTGCAAAGTTCTAGGTGAAACCTTTGCAATGCCAGTGGGTATAGCGCCAACTGGTTTCGCGCGAATGATGCACACCGAAGGCGAAATCGCGGGCGCCCGAGCTGCGGAAAAATTCGGAATTCCGTTCTCGCTCTCAACTCTTGGAACCACCACAATTGAAGACGTTGTAGCGGCCTCCCCTGGTGGAACAAATTGGTTCCAGCTGTACATGTGGAAGGACCGCGATGCCAGCATGGAGCTGGTACGTCGCGCCCAAGAATCAGGTGTTAAGAATTTAATGTTGACCGTAGATGTGCCGGTTGCTGGTGCGCGCCTGCGCGATGTGCGAAACGGTTTAACGGTTCCACCACGCCTGACTGCTAAAACTTTGATTGATGCCATTCCTCGTCCCGAATGGTGGATTAATTTCTTAACTACTCCAGCAATAAGTTTTGCAACAATGAAGAATTGGAAAGGCACTGTCGCCGAACTGCTGGACTTTATGTTTGACCCAACCATGACTTTTGAAGATCTGAAATGGATCCGTGAACAGTGGAAAGGTGAATTAACCGTAAAAGGTATTCAGACTGTGGAAGATGCCAAAAAAGCCGCGCAATGTGGCGCTGATGCCATTATTTTATCTAATCACGGTGGCCGCCAATTAGATCGCGCACCTGTGCCACTGCATCTGTTAATCGATGTTAAAAAAGAACTTAAAGATGATTTAGAAATTCACTTAGATACAGGAATTATGCACGGGGCCGATATCTTGGCAGCAATTGCACTTGGTGCTGACTTTACTTATGTGGGTCGCGCTTATTTATATGGCCTAATGGCCGGCGGTCAGGAAGGTGTCGAACGAGCACTTACAATTCTGCGTACAGAAATGGTTCGCAGTATGAAGTTGCTCGGAGTTAACTCGCTAGAAGAACTAGAACCAAAACATGTTCGACTTTTGCCTGCTCATGCTGGGCTTGGCACGCTACCTGGGGGAAATTAATGAAGATTGCACGTATCGGAGTTTTAGGCAGTGAAAAGCCAGTTGTGGTCGACGGCGATCAGGCCATCGATGTCTCATCACTTGTAAGTGACTGGAACCGCACTGAACTTGAAAACGGCGGATATGAAAAAGTTGCCAAGGCTGATCTCTCAAAACTTCCACGGACTGCCTTAGCCGGCGTTCGCTACGGCTCCCCCGTTGCTCGCCCAACAAAAGTAATTTGTGTGGGACTTAACTACATCGCTCACATCGCCGAAACTGGCGCTGATACCCCCAAAGAGCCAGTTATTTTTATGAAGGCACCTGATTCAGTTATTGGACCAAATGATGACATCGTCATCCCGCCAAATAGCACTGCAACAGATTACGAAGTTGAACTAGCAATTGTTATTGGAAAGCGTGCTCTTTATTTAGATTCTCCAAAAGATTCCGCATCCCACATCCTTGGTTACACAATCTCGCAAGATGTTTCAGAGCGCCACTGGCAGATCGAACGTTCTGGTCAATGGGTAAAAGGAAAGTCGTTTCCAACCTTTAATCCAATAGGGCCGTACATCGTCACCAGCGATTCAATTAATCCACACAACTTGCGTCTCTGGTGCGAAGTAGATGGTGTTATGAAGCAAGATTCCAACACAAATGATTTGTTATTCGGCATCGATCACATCGTTTGGTACATCAGCCAATTCATGGAACTTTTCCCAGGCGATGTCATCAACACCGGAACACCGTTTGGTGTGGGCCTTGGCTTTAAGCCACCGGTTTACTTGCATGGCGGACAGAAGATTCGCACCGGCATTGATGGCATTGGTGAGATCCGCAATAACTGCGTGGACTTTAAAAAGTAACTACTGCGGCAGATCAAAGATCGCTAGCGTGCTGGTAAAGCCGCCATCGATTTGAATATCTGTACCTGTTACAAAATCTGAGGCACTTGATGCAAAATAAGTTGCAATCCCGGCAAAATCCTTTGGCGCACCCCAACGACCTGCGGGCGTGCGCGATAAAACATGCTCTTGCAACCCAGGTACTGCGCGGGTAACTGAAGTCATCTCGGTAACAATCCAGCCCGGCAAAATCGTATTTACTTGAATATTGTCCGCGCCCCAAGCAGCTGCCAATGATTTACCTAATTGGACTACTGCTCCCTTGGTTGCAGAGTAAACAGGTGCAACGCCTAAGCCTTGAACGCTGGTGAGAGATCCAATCAAAATAATCTTTCCTCCCCCACGCTTTTTCATCTCGGGATAAACAAGTTGCGCGCAATGAAAGACAGCCTTGAGATTGACATCGATAATCTCGTCAACAATGTCGTCGGTATATTGCTCAGGACGCATACGAATATTCACCCCAGCATTTGCGATCAAAACATCTATACCGCCAAAGTCAGCAACAGTTTGGCTAGTTGCCTTAGCCAAATCAGAACTAGATTTAACATCTACTTCATAAGATTTTGTCTTGGCTCCGAGCGCTGTTAGTTCTGCAACGGCGGCTGCACTTTTTTCCTTACTTCGCGCCCAAATAGCGATGTCAGCACCCGCTGCCGCTAAACCTTTGGCACATCCCAATCCGATCCCGCCGTTGCCACCAGTGATTACCGCGACTTTTCCGGACAGATCAAAGAGTTGGTTAGAGGTCAACAGAAACTCCTGAATCCATTGACTTATAAAGTGCTTCAACCATTTTCAAGGTACCAATATTGTCGGCAACTGAGGCGCGAAGCGGTGCACCCGCAGAGACTGCATCCATTACAGATCCCATCGTTCCGATAAAGGCATCTGGAAACCAACGAGTTGTAACTGGATAAGGCATCCATCCATCAGTTGGCACAACTTGTGAATTAACTTCAAGAGTATCTACACGACCATTTGGATAGTCATAGAGAAGTCCCAAGGTGCCGCGTATGGAACCTTTGTCGCCATCGATGCGATATTCGGCGTAGTTATCTCCTCCGCGATTTACGTGATTGGCGTGGACAAGTGAAGTCACACCGCTCTTGTATAGAGCCGTTGAGATTGTTCGTGTTTCACCCTTAGGAAATTGCCCTGCAGTGCGGCCTGCAGCACAAAATACAGTCTTGGCATCTCCTAAAAACCAACGAATTAGATCGTGATAGTGAATTGAGTGCAACATGACTTCCAGGCGATCAAGATCTTTCGCCCACGGCCAGAGCTCCCATGGGGTAATCAAATTTACATTGATTGAGAAGTTGCTAACAGTTCCAATCCAGCCGAGCTCAACCATTTTATGAGCAGCCGCAACACCTTCTTCAAAGCGAAGTTGTTGGTTAACTGCGGCGATGATGCCAGCATCTTTAGCTTGCTTAACCATCGCCTCACCAGCTGCGACAGTTGTAGCAAATGGCTTCTGGGCCAATATATGTTTTTTGGCTGCAGCCACTTGAGCAAATATTTCTGGTTGCGCTGCAGCCGGAACAGCAATATCTACGATCTCCACATTTGCATCAGATAAAAGTTCGGCAAGTGTCTTATAAACGGTCGGAATACCGTGGCGCTTTGCCACATCTTGCGCTTTAGCGTTATCGGTGTCAAAGATTGCAACCACTTCAAGGCCTGCCTTTTTATAAGCAGGCAGGTGTGCGCCATCAACGATTCCGCCAGCGCCACAAATACCTATTTTTCGTTTGTTTTCAGGCTTAACTTCTAACTTAACTGCCTCTGCGACCTCGCGGAATTGATCGATCATGGCTTTCCCTAACCTTCTACTTTTTGATTTGCGGCCTGCGTTGTTCGATAAAGAACTGTCTGTAAATGCTCTGTATAGAGCAGTAACTCTTCATTATCGGCACGAAAAATCTCATAGGAAACTTTAAACAGTCCCATATTTTCATACTTAGGAGTTTTCTCTAAAAGTGTGCGCATTCCATAGATCGTATCTCCAATAAAAGTTGGCTTGATAAAACGCAACTTGTCATATCCATAACTGAAGGTATTTACATTGTTGTGGGCAAATAGACCAAGACCATAGCTAAAGACCATCGCCCCAGGAACTAAGCGTTTCTTAAAGAGGCCGTGCTCGCGTGCCCAAATATCATCGCCTACATATGGATGCATATCCAAGACGAGTGAGTTAAAGAGCATTACTTCGCCTTCAGAGATGGTGCGGCGAAGTGATCGGTCAACTTCTCCGACCTGATAGTCCTCATAAAGCTTTACATCTTGATTCCAAATAGGAATCTCATAACGAGCCTTCGGATCTGGATTTGGATTCTTCATTTCTGCTCCTTTTATATCCCGAACTCTTTGCGAATCTTTTCAGTGTCTTCCCCAACATGTGGTGCGCCCTTTGAATGCTTAACCGTCTTGCCATCAATACGCATTGGTGAACGAGTCGTTGGAATGGTGATTTTTGACCCATCTTTACCGGTGCGCTCTGTTTTTTGAACCATATCGATTGCGCTAAATCCTTCATGCTCAACTAGTTCAGGCAGAGTCAATACAGGAGCACACCAGATATCGGCCGCATCTAGTATCGCTAGCCAGTGATCAGTTTCTTGTGTTGCGATTTTCGCACTTAGCGCTTTCATTATCGCTTCTTGCTCACTCCACCAAGATTTAGGATCTTCGTACTTATCTAAATCAACTCCAATTAATTTTCCGAGCGCTGGAATCGGCGTCATCGCGATCGCTAAATAGCCGTTTTTAGTTGGATAAAGACCATACGGGGCAGGCAAAAATGCATGTGCTGAATTGCCAGCGCCACGATTTACGACAACGCTCGGATCAAAGAGATTGGCAGAAATTAACTCAAATTGCAGATCTAACATTGACTCAAGCAAACTCGATTCAACTAACCCGCCTTTACCCGTACGTTCGCGGCGCAGCAACAGCGCCATCACACCTGAAGCTAAATGAGTAGAAGTAAAAATATCTGCAACTGCTAGACCTACTGGAATTGGTGGATCTCCTGCGCGACCATTTAACCAAGGAAGCCCGGAAATACTTTGTGCCAAGAGATCTTGTCCGGGACGATCTTTAAATGGACCTTCTGCGCCGTAGCCAGTGGCACTTCCGTAAATGATTCGTGGATTAAACTTTTTTAACATCTTCATAGCCAAGACCTAGGCGCTCAATAACGCCGGGTCGGAAGTTCTGAATGATTACATCGGCTTTTTTTACTAGCTCCCAAACTTGCGCCAAACCTTCGGAGTTCTTTAAATCAGCGGCAAAACTCTCTTTGTTTCGATTCATAATATGGAAAGAGAGCGTGTCACCATCTTTTTCAAGTCCCGCAAATGCCAGTGTGCGACCAATATCGCCTGTACCTGGTCTTTCAATCTTAATTACTCGCGCTCCCATATCGGCAAGTCGCATCGCAGCAACTGGGCCAGCTAAGAACTGTGAGAAATCTAAAACTAAAATGCCGCTAAGTGGCAGATCAGATTTATCAAGTGAAGGTTTAGTCGACATGGAAAACTTCTGGCATTGCCGCCCACCATTCGCCATCAGCACGATCTGGAACTGGTGATTGCAGAGGCTTGCAAACTCCCCACCATTTTTGAGTCATTGGATCAGCGGCCATCTTGGCCATATCGCCATCAAAATCGTTACCGATATATTCAAAGTAAGAGAATAGAAGTTCGCCATAACGGTAAATAGAGTAATTACGGATATTGCACTCGTATATTTTGGCTAAGACATCAGGCCAAACGTCAGCGTGTAGACGCTCATATTCGGCTCGGTTTTCCGGCTTCATTCCAATTACCGATGCATAACGTGTCATGGCTTCTCCTTAACCTAACTTGTAGAAAGCTTTAGCAGTTTTATGGCACATCCAGTCTTGCTCTTCTTCACTAAATTTAGAAATAACTTCAACTTGGGCCTTCCAAATTTCAACGTAGGTATTACCCAGGACGATTACAGGCCAGTCTCCACCTAACATCACACGTTGCGCGCCATAAGTCTTAACCATGAAATCTACATAAGGCTGCCAATCAGAGACTTTCCAATTGGCTAGATCTGATGCCGTGTTTAGTCCTGATAGCTTGGCATAAACATTTGGGAAGGCTGCGATTTCTGCCATTGATGATGCCCATGGCTCCATCTCTTTTGCCGCAATAGGTGGCTTAGCAAAGTGATCTACCACAATCTTCATATTTGGAAACTTCTTTGCCAGAGTAACAATGTTCTTGGTGTGCTCAGGCTTAATTGAGACATAGTCAAAACTCAAGCCAGCCTTTTCCACCATCGCAAGTGTTTCAAGAACAACTGGGCGCGTGATCCAAGCATCATCTGATTCATACTTAGGATTTGAATAATCATGAGTCAGATTGCGAACTCCCTTGAAATAAGGGTTCTTCTTAAATGTTTCAATCGCAGCACGCGCTTCATTTGGACGATCAAATGGAATCCAGCCGACTACACCTTGCACGAAGTCAGAATTAGCTGCCACATCTAACATATAAAAAGTATCTTCATATGTATCTCCAGCTTGAACCAAAACTGAACCAGTCACGCCAGATGCGGGAATTTCGGGAGCTAGACGTTCCGGAGTGAAGTCGTCATAGAGTGGGCCATATTCAGGTGCGATCCACGAATATGCCCGTTCACTCATAACCCAAAGATGTTGATGGGTATCGATTAGTTCTCTCGCCATGGTTATCTCCTTTTCCTATAGAACGCCGTAGGCGTTCCATACCTCTCTTACGCTTTTACCTGCCAATAAATCCTTTAGAACGCTCTTTTCTGTGGCCGCGCGAGCATTTGCAAGTTCGGTCACCTTTGCCAAATGTTGCGACGGAACAACAACAATTCCATCGGCATCGGCAATAACTCCATCACCAGGATTAACTTCTACTCCCCCACAAATAACCGTTGTGCGCATCGCCTTAATTCGCATGCGTCCTTTGTAATCTAAGGGACGTGTTCCATAACCAAAGGCTGGAAAATCTAGCCCAACTATTTGTTCGGTATCGCGAAGTGGACCATCGGCCACAACACCTGTGCCGCCTCGACCCTTAGCCGCTGCCGAAAATAGTTCTCCCCAAAATGCAGAGAGCGCTTCTCCTCCGGTGGCAACTACAGCAACTTCGCCGGGCTTTAAAGTGTCTAGAAAATCAATTCCATCACCATAAGGATCTTTTTGGTCGTATTGGCTATCCGGCACAAAGTGCACTGTTGCCGCCAATCCAACTGCTCGCATATGTGGGCGAAGTGCTTTTACATTTACCGACATCGCATTGTTGCGAACTCCTAATACGTCCAGTGAATCTGAAATCATCGCACTTCTTACGCGCGCATCTAGGTTCCAGGTCATTTTTTCTTCTCCACCATATAGACGTGAACAAAAGCGATGACGGTCTCACCACGTTGATTAGTGACAGTTACTTGCTCATCTACTAACCCAAAGTCAGCAGCACGCTTGGCATGCTCACGCTTTGCAACAATTTCTGCTTTAGAAGTAATTGTGTCGCCGATAAATACTGGTGAAATAAAGCGAACTCGGTCATACCCGTAACTGAAGGCAACTTCGTTAATCTCGCCGGCAAGTGCGCCTACTGCAACACTTAAAATAAGAGTGCCGTGTGCGACGCGCTGACCAAATTCTTGCGTTTTGCACCATTCGGCATCCATGTGGTGAGGATAGAAATCACCAGTTTGTCCCGCGTGCGTGACAATATCCGCTTCTGTAATAGTGCGACCCATGCTGGTTCGAGATGAGTTGATCTCGTGATCTTCAAAGTAAAGTTTCACTTTTATTCCTTCACATATTTCTGGTACATGGATGCGATCTCTGAAACTACGCTGGCATTTACTTGGCGTGAAGTCAATGCCTTATGTATCACTAGCGAACTTTGGTACTGCACATCTGGCCAACCCAATACTCGTGGTCGCACCCAGGCGCGCTCTAAGGTGCGCAGCGTGTTTCGATAAAAGTTAAGAGTTAGGTCATTTAACAAACCGTTCTTCCAGGCCACCAAATTGCCAGGCTGTCCTCCTGCCGAACCATAAGTTGTCGCTTGGATTTCGGGTAGAGAAAGCAAAATGGCGGCTGTTGCTGCAGCTTCAACGTTCTTACTCCTACTTGAGATAGCAACGCCTGCACCGCCTAGCTGAGATCCAGATGCTTGGCCATCGAAAGATGGGACATCTTCATATACCAAGCGATGTTTTCTAAAACCTTTATGTGAGTAATTGCTATAGCCATACATACATATTCCGTGTGAATACTCATCACCGCCACTTAAGCGCTCTGCAATATCAATCGGGTTACTGCTTGCACAGAAGTCAGGTACTAGCGCCGATAACTCAACCATGAATTCCAGAACTTCTAGCGCCACATTTTGATCGATGTAGCTCTTGCTAGCAGTAAGTGATGCACCTTTCTGTGCCATCAGAGTTGCAAAGGTGCTGAAGGCATCTACTGGCTTATGTGGCCAAAGCAACTTGCCGGTTCGCGCTAAATCAAAGACATCACTCCAAAATACTGGTGAGCTATCTGCCTTATCGGGCCGGTAGGCACTTACTTGCGCTGCGGTATCAATGGCTAACGCCCAATGTTTGCCTTGATATTTATAGGATGCATGAGATTGCCCAACACTGGTGCGCTCTAATAATTCGAGCTGCTCTTTACTTGCGACATCCTCAAAAGCGATTACCGCTTTGGCATGTACAGCATCTGGAATATGTGGGTGATCGATGATCATTAAATCGTAATCTGCGTAGAACTCAGAGATATGTTGATCACCGAAAGCTAGCAATGAGCGAGCATCCCAGTTAACAGATATGCCACAGCGCTCTTGCAAAAGATCGTCAGAGTTAACGACCGAATCAAGACCGCGCGGGTGATCCCACGTCATACCTTTTAACTGGGTAACCATAATTATCTGCCGAGTACCTTGTTTATTTCAGCAGCAATCCAAGTACGAATTTTGATACCTTCGTCAATATATTTTCCATAGTTAAAGAAGCCATGGATCATGCCCGGACAATCGATATAGGCAGTTGGTACTCCTGCTGCCTTTAGCTTTGCCGCGTAATCGATGCCATCTTGACGCAACACATCGTATTCAGCGGTAAAGATTACGGTAGGCGCCAAACCTTCATAACTCTTTGCAGAATGTGGCACCGCATATGGATTGGCGCGATCAGCCGGACCATTTAAATACTGCTCCCAGAGCCATTTCATTCCACGTTGGGTTAACCCAAAAGTTTCGGCGTTAGGTACATCTGCTGAATCAACATATTCAGGGCCATTGCAGGGATAGATCAAGAGCTGATAAGCCAATTTAACGCCACGATCACGTGCGGCGATTGCTACAGCAGATGCCAGATTTCCACCTGCGCTATCGCCTCCAACGCCAATTTTATCGCTCTTAATATTTAGTTCTTTAGCATTGGCAATTACCCATTGCAGGCCTTCATAGCAATCATTAAATGGGATTGGAAACTTATGCTCTGGCGCCTTCTGATAGTTAATTGATACGACAACCGAATTAGTCATGGTTGCTAGCGCTGCGCATTGCGCATCATATTTAGCAACGTAATTAACCACCCAGCCACCGCCGTGGAAATAAACAAGTGCGTTAAATGGGCCAGAACCTGCTGGCGTATAGACCTTTATATAAGTATCGGCTGTACTTGAAGTAAAGAACCGGTTATCAATTCGCACAGTTGGATCAATTGGCCCTGAAATATCAGGCTCACCATGTGAATTACTGCGGGCAACAAAGGCCCCAGCCTCAGATATATCGGGTGGATTCAGTGCGGCAATTCCATCAAGAAAGGCTTTAGCTTGTGGGTGTAATGGCATTTGTCATCAACTTTCTACAGAACTGCTTCAATTTTCTGCCAGATATCTTCTGGAAGATCCAAATCTAAATTATTAGCATTATTTAAAATCTCATCTGTGCTGCGACAGCCAATCAAAACACACTTAACTGCGGGATGTCGAAGTGGAAATTGCAGCGCTGCAGCAGTAAGTGGAATGTTTTCTTTATCTAAGACCGCTTTTATTCGTTGCGCTTTGGCCAAAATCTCATCTGATGCCGGGACATAATCAAAAGTTGCACCCTTAATTGGGTTTGCCAGAATTCCAGAGTTGAGAACACCGGCTGCAATTATGTCTACGCCACGTTCTGATGCGGTAGGTAACAAATCGGCAAGCGCGCGTTGATCGAGCAGCGAATAACGACCGGCGATCAGAACTAAATCGATATCAGTCTCTTTGATCAAACGCGCCGGCGTTGCAGATTGATTCATTCCAACCCCGATCGCCTTGATAATCCCTTTTTCACGCATCTTAAAAAGAGCGGGAAATGATTCACGAATAGCGGCATCAGCGTTGTTATCCGGATCATGAATCATCAATATTTCAACGCTCTCCAGCTCTAAACGTTCCAGGCTAGAGCGGAATGATTTCTCAACTCCGCCTTCAGAGAAATCAAAAACTCTGGTGACTGAAGTATCCGTATCAGCAAAATCTGGTTCTGCTTCATATTCAGTTGGAACGAGTAGGCGACCGATCTTTGTTGAAATTTCAAAACTGGAGCGAGGCTTGCCTTTGAGGGATTTTGCTAAGCGACGTTCGGCTGTTCCTTTTCCATAATGCGGCGCAGTATCTATATAGGTAATACCGTTATCAAGGGCGCAATTAATTGCGGCATCACATTCTTCTTGCGACATGGATGTATAGAGCCCACCAAATGTGGCGGTCCCCAAACCCATTTGGGAGATTTCGAGTCCAGTTCTTAACTGAACTCGATCGTTGTGAGCCATGGTTTCTTGTCCTCTACTTACGAGAACTACTCCTTGATTGAGCCAGAGAGCATGCCTCGAACAAGACGCTTCTGTGAGAATAAGAAGACGATCATGATTGGAAGTGCGATCAATACGCCAGCTAAAGCGATTTCAGGCTTTCCAATTGGAACTGAAGTTGCACCAACTGCTGGGTTAATTGCCGGAGTTGAGTAGAACAAGAATCCCATACCAATTGGCAAGGTGTAGTTCTCACTCGATGGCAACAAGATGTAAGGCAAGAAGTAGTTAGCCCAGTTGCCGATAAAGGCAAAGAAGGCGAGCAATGAAATTAGTGGTCCAGAAAGAGGCAGACAGATCTTTAAATAGAGCTGGAAGTCATTGCATCCATCAAGACGTGCTGATTCATAGAGTTCTTTTGGAATTGTTGTCGAGTAATAGATGTACGACAAGAAGGCTCCGAATGGATAGAGCGATGAAACCAAAATCACCGAAATTGGTTTATCCATTAGAGATAACTTATCCATCAATACGAAGACCGGAACAACCAAGGCCATTGGTGGAACCAACATGGTTACTAGCGTTGAAATAAGGAAGGTGCGCTTAAATTTAATATTTGAAGCGGTTAGTACGAAACCAGCGAGAGATGCAGTTATTGTTGCAATTATAACGATAGAGCTGGTGTACCAAATTGAGTTCCATGCCCATTTAGCAATAACTCCATCATCAAAGAATTGCAGATTCTTCCAAGCATCCAGGTATCCACTAAGTGAGCCAAACATGAGCGGATTCTTATTCGATAGATCAGCATCCGTTTTAGTTGGTGCAAGCAGCAACCAAATCATTGGAACTAAACTGACCACAGCGAAGAAAATCAAGAAAGCGTTTACAAAGAAAGCTGCAACTGGATTTTCCTGACGCAATTTATATGCGCGACGATTTACTTTCAGCAGTGTTGACATCGCTTATTCCGCCTTCCGCTTGCCTGAGACTTCAGCTTCTTCGAACATATCTGTTTTGAAGATAACAAGTAGAGCACCAAGCAAACTTGGTACCAACAACATAAGAGACAGTGCAGAAGCTCCACCAAAGTCGCCAGCAGTGAAAGCGAGTTCAAATGCCAACTGGTCTAGCGACCAAGATTCAGCAATACCAGCGTAAACACCGGTATTGAGCAGTTGCGGTTCGACAAAGAGCTGTAGCCCGCCAGCAAAGATGAGTACGCCCATATAAATGATGTACTTCTTGATCAGTGGAAGCTTGATACGCCAGCCTAATTGGAAGGCTGAACATCCATCCATTCTTGCTGCTTCAATGATTTCAGAGGAAATTGATTGGAGGGATCCGAACTGAATCAGGATCCAGTTACCGGCCACAGCAAAGAAGGCCATGATTGCAAAGAGCCAAACCAAGTTCTTGGTCTGCCAGATTTCTTCACTTTTCTCAATACCAAGTGAATTCAAAACCGATTTAATTGGGCTTAACGTTGGTGCAAAGATCACATACCAAACCAGTACAGCGACAGCTCCTGAAATCGATGCTGGGACGATGTAGGAAAGACGCAACCATTTCTTCCATTTGCTTGGATTCATATCAAGCATCAGGGCAACTGCGATTACAAATACGGTAGTCAATGGGACGAAGATTCCCATAAAACCAAGTACGTTCTTTAGCGCAGGTAAAAATCTAAAATCTTGTAAAACAATTTTGAAAGCATCCCAGCCACCATCAGGATTTACGCGGGACTCGTGAGGGACTTCTAGAATTGCCATAATAATTGGGACAACGCCAAAGAGAATTAATAAGCCCATATATGGAGCAAGCATCAAATACATAGCAATATTGCTGCCGAGCTTGCGTCTTCCTCTTGCCATCTAATCCCCCGAATAACTCAAATTTAGTTTAAATCTAATTCAAAACTAACTTAGGTAAGAACCAGGTTGGCCGCCGAAGCGACCAACCTGGTTCTTTATCCCTTTTAAGGCATTACTGATTGAGCTTTACTGCGATCAGCTAGTTACCTTGTATCCGAGTTGCTTAGCAAGATTGCTCGCATAAGTAGCAAAGGCATCGAGAGCAGCCTGTGCATTCTTTTGCTTCTTCAACTCGTTTGAGAAGGTACCTTCCATAGCGCCGTTAGTGTCATAAGAAACTGGCTTCTCACCTGAGAAGATCTTCTTTGACTGTTCCAACATTGCTGGATATGGATTTGCTGAGTAGTACTTGTCAGCAGAGATTGCAGCCTTCCAAAGTGCATTTCCCTTTTGTGATGCTGGGAATGTTGGAGCACCCTTTGAACCATCTGGGTTAGCAACATCTACGACGTTGCGCTTATCGCTAACCATGAAGATTGCAAATGCAAGTGCTTCCTTTGGATACTTAGAGTGTGGAGATACGGTGTAAATTCCGCCGCCCCATTCACCTGAGTAGTTAACCTTCTCGCCAGCCCACATTGGCATTGGTGCAGCAGTGATTTGACCTGCTGGAACTGCCCATGATGATGCTGGACGGATTACGAATTCACCGAACCATGATGGTCCGATTGTCATAACAACCTTGTTGGCTTGTCCGTAATCCTTGATGAAGTCTGCATCCCAAGGAGCTGAAGTCGACATAACGCCGGATTCGATCATTGGTTGCAATAGCGCTGTTGCGCGTGTGCACTTAGGTGACTTAGGTGAAATCTTTACAGCTGTTGAAGATGTCGCCTGGTTAACAGGGCACTGGGATGGCCATAGGTATGAAGAGTAAACACCCTGCGCACCTAGAGCACCTAGTGAATAACCTGGGTGATTCTTTGCAATGTCTGCACCGATCTTGGCGAAGTCATCCATTGTCTTAGGAACTGTGTAACCAAAGTCCTTCATCAACTTTGTGTTTACCCAGAGTACGGTTTGTGCAAGGTCGTTCTTGACGCAGTAGTACTTGCCATCAGAACCCTTACACCACTGATTTCCTGCTTCCATATCTTTCCAGAATGATGCAGGTGCGTACTTATCAAGAGCAAGTGCGTTTTCTGCATCCTTTAGAACTGATACGTCATTTGGTGGGCCGAATACAACATCTGGCCAACCCTTTTTAACGCGGTTAAATAGTGAAACTTTCTGTACAAGATCTGCCTGTGCGTGAAGTTCTACCTTCACGTTCACTGTTGGCTTCATGATTTCTGCGTACAACTTTGCTCCCGGTAGACGTGGTGCATCTACCCAGATTGTGATTGAAGGCTTTGCTGCTTGCGCAGGCATTGCCATCACTGTTGTACCTGCGATTGCAAACGCACCAGCGATTGCAATCAGTGAGTACTTCTTCTTCAAGGTATCCCCCTTTATGAGTCTGGCGCCAGCTCCTAGTTGCCGATCTGACCAGTTGCGTGAATACTATGGGTGCAAATACTATTTCGTATAGTATTTCGAATATATCTTTTTCATATCTTTTTCGTCGCCATAGAGAGGCTCAAGCGTGAAGATCACCAACGTTGAAGTCATTCTGGAAGAACGCCCCGGTTTTACCCCCGCATTCGTCTGGCGTGATCGAGTCCCTGGCTCCGACGGCTCGACTTTGGGTGCATGGCTTGCGATCGAAACCGATGCCGGTATTACCGGTTTTGCCTCATCTAACCGCGGTGTAATTCTTCAAGATTATGTAAACCGTCGCTTTCGCAACGAACTAATTGGGCAAGATCCATTACAACGCGAACATTTATGGGAACGCGCATGGGAATTAGATCGCATTGAAAGATTTGCACCTAACTTATCTCACCTAGTCGATGTTGCCCTTTGGGATATCGGCGGAAAGCAAGCCGGCTTGCCAGTTCATCAATTACTTGGTGGATATCGCACAAAGCTTCCGGCTTATGCTTCAACGGTTACTTACTCATCTATCTCAGAGTTTTTAGATATTGCTGATCAGGCGCTCGCACTTGGTTACCCAATGATTAAATTACATGCCTTCGGAAATGCTAAGAGAGATGCCGAACTTTGTTTGGCACTTCGCGCACACGTTGGCCCCGATGTTGAATTGATGTACGACGGATCAGCAGCATTTGATTTACAGGATGCTGTTTATCTGGGACATGCGCTAGATGAAGCTAATTATCTTTGGTATGAAGAGCCTATGCGCGAATTTAGCGTGACCGCATATAAGTGGTTGGGCGAACGTGTGCGCGTTCCTCTTTTGCTTGGTGAAGTAACCGACGGATCACATATGAACGCGGGCGACTTCGTCGCAACTGGCGTCGCCACAAGCCTGCGTACCAGCACATTCTTAAAGGGTGGATTTACAGGTGCGATGCGGATTGCTCATTTAGCGGATGCTTATCACTCTGCGCGCAGAAGTGCACGGTATGGGACTGGAAAGTGCACATTTGTGTATGGCGATTAAGAACACTACTGCCTATGAATCACTTGTTTGGGGCAATCCAATTAAGCGCGAAAAACTGGTTCATGCTGATGGTCATGTGCATGCACCAACTGCGCCAGGTGTTGGATATGAAACCCTTTGGCAAGAAAACGGAATTCCAAAAGGTTTAGAGAAGTACGTTAAATAATGTCAAAAATTACCGGCATCGAAACCTTTGACGTTAGATTCCCAACATCAAAAATGCTCGACGGTTCAGATGCCATGAACCAGGATCCCGATTATTCGGGAGCGTACTTACGGATTAATACTGACTCTGGCGTGCATGGAGATTCGCTAGTTTTCACTATTGGTCGCGGCAATGAAGTACAGATAAAAGCACTAGATATTTTAGGTGAAAAAATTGTCGGTTTAGATACTGCAGATGCGCTAGAAAATATTGGAAATATCGCGCGTGAATTATCCGGGGATTCGCAATTGCGTTGGCTCGGCCCTGATTACGGTGTTTTCCATATGGGCGCCGGTGGTGTCTTAAACGCTCTGTGGGATTTATTTGCCAAGGAGCGCAAGGTGCCGCTCTGGAAGTTACTCTCAGATTTAAGTCCGCAACAAATAGTTAACGCGATTGATTTCAGATATATAACGGATGCGCTAAACAAACAGCAAGCGCTTGATATTTTAAATCGCCAAGTAGATTACAAGGCAGATAATGAAGCAAAGCTTCGGGCTAACGGAGTCCCTGCTTACACCACCTCCCCCGGATGGCTTGGCTATACCGATGAGAAGATGTTGAAACTAACTCAAGAGGCTATGGATCAGGGATTTAAATTACTGAAATATAAGTGTGGGAAGTCCCTGGAAGATGACAAACGTCGCCTGCGCAAGGTGCGCGAATTAGTAGGCCCAGATTATGCAATCGCTATCGATGCCAACCAGGTCTGGGATGTTGATGAAGCAATTTCTTGGATAAATGAGTTGAGAGAATTTAAATTAACTTGGATTGAAGAGCCTACGTCACCAACCGATGTGGTCGGCCACGCCAAGATTGCAGCTGGAATCGCACCAACTCGTGTAGCAACTGGCGAAATGGCTGGATCTCGAATCATCTTTAAGCAACTACTTCAGGCTAAAGGCTTCTCTGTAATGCAGATCGATGCCACACGCGTAGCGGGAGTTAATGAGAATTTGGCAAATATTTTGATGGCTGCCAAATATTCAGTACCAGTTTGCCCACATGCAGGCGGAGTTGGTCTGTGCGAGATGGTGCAACATCTTGCGATGTTTGATGCAGTTGCAGTAACTGGGCATCATCCCGGGCGCATCGTTGAGTTCGTAGATCATCTGCATGAACATTTTGTGGTTCCGACCGATATACAAAATGGCAATTACATGGCACCTTTGCAACCTGGAGCCGGCGCTGAAATACATCAAGCAAGTATCGATATTTATCAATTCCCTAACGGCACTTACTGGAAGAATGGAGCATGAGCATGAGTACTGAATTCAAAGGTCTCACTGCAGTTGTAACTGGAGCAGGTTCTGGAATTGGCCTCTCGGTGGCGCGATTGCTTTCAGAATCTGGAGCGAAAGTTTTTGGTCTAGACCTCAATCAAGGCGACATGGGTTCACATGCCACATTTATTTCTTGCGATGTCTCAGACCCCGCAAAAGTGACTGCAGCATTTAGTGAAATTGCTAAAGCAACAGATGTGATCGATATCTTGGCAAATAACGCAGGTGTCGGTGCGATCGGATCAATAACCGATGCCAAAGAAGAAGAGTGGCAGAAAGTATTTGGCGTTAACGTCTTTGGTATGGGTCGCGTTAGCGCTGCCGCAATGCCATTTTTGAAAAAGAGCAAAGTTGCCTCAATTGTAAATACTTGCTCAATTGCAGCAACTGCTGGCCTGCCACAGCGCGCGGTTTACTCTGCAAGTAAAGGTGCAGTTCTTTCGCTAACCCTTGCTATGGCAGCTGATGGAATTCCCGACAAAGTTCGCGTTAACTGCGTTGCACCAGGTACTGCTGACACACCATGGATCTCTCGGCTGCTATCTCAGGCTGCAGATCCCGTTGCCGAACGCGCAGCCCTCGAAGCGCGCCAACCAATGGGTCGTTTAGTTAGCGCAGATGAAGTTGCCAGCGCGATTGTCTATCTAGCCAGCCCTCGTCAAGCATCTACCACTGGCACTGTTCTTAATGTGGATGGCGGTATGCAAGGATTACGCCTTCGCAAGTAATTTCTTAATCGAGTGGAGTGATCAGTGCCAACTAAAAAGAGCGCATCAACTCGCACGACCAAGAGAGCGCCACGTCGTTCAGTTCTATCTGATGACATATACGAGATGATTAAAGCGATGATCTTTGATCATGAAATAGCGCCTGGCTCTAAAGTCAACATTGATGCACTTGCAGTTCAGCTAGATGTTTCTCAGACACCTGTTCGTGAAGCACTTAGCTCGACTTGAATCAGATGGTCTGATCGCAAAAGAGCCGCTAAAAGGTTACAAAGCTACTGCTCTGCTCTCCTTAAAAGAATTTAATGACTTATTTCAGTTCCGCTTACTTATTGAACCATGGGCTGCTGAGCAAGCGGCTAAGTTAGTTGATAACACCGGCAAGACCGCGCTTAAGGCCGAAATGCAAAGTGCGAAAACTGCCCTGAAGATTTCTGGTGATGATCAATTTCAGGCGTTGACCGAACATGATGCACGCTTTCATGCACTTATTGCCAGTATCTCTGGAAATCAATCCGTGGCAGATTCATACGAGCGCACCCATTGCCACCTACATCTCTTCAGACTGTATATGGCCAACAAATTGCACTTGATCGAAGGCGAAAGTCGAGCCAAATTTGTACAAGATCTATTTGAAGAGTATTACCAAGTTGGTTCTGGTCAGTTAGCAATCAAAGAACATGATGTGATTGCTAAAGCGATTATTGATCAGAACTCAAAAGCTGCTCGAACAGCAATGCATGCCCATATTGAGTCATCACTAAAGCGCTTCTCCCCTGCAGCACAAGCAATAAACAAAAAATAAAGCGCAAAGATCCTTGACCCGCACGCTCTTGCAGACTAAGTTTTCCTATAGGATTTTTTAACGGATAGGAATTCACGTGGGCTTATCAATTATTAAAGATATTGAAATTCGCGCTTGTCGTGGATCAGATGCACCTGAATCAAAAGATGCAGTCGCTGCAGTAAAACTGCCAGGTGGATCAAGACCTGATTTTACCGTCATCACAATTACAACCGAAGATGGTATTAAGGGAACTTCCTTTGGCTTTGGCGCACAAGATGCCAAGGCTGCAGCGGCAACTATGTCGCAAGTAAAACCATTTTTTATCGGACGTAGCGCACATAGCTCTGCAAAGAATATTAAAGATTTTGAACTCTTTGATCGTCGCTGGAATCACGTTCCGATTTACTCTTACGCACCATTTGATAATGCATGTTGGGATATCGTCGGCAAAGATGGCGCACTTGCCGGTTTATAAAATATTAGGTGCAGCGCGTGAAAAAGTTCCGCTATATGTCTCTTCTATGTTCTTGCCAGGCCCTGAAGATTATGCAAAGCAAGCACTTGAAGTAAAAGCAAAAGGGTACAAGGGATACAAGCTTCACCCACCAGGAGGCCTTGATCTAGATATCGCTTGCTATCGCGCTGTGCGCAAAGCAGTCGGTGATGACTTCACGCTAATGGCAGATCCAGTCATCATGTATTCCTATGAAGAAGCGCTAAAGGCTGGGCGCGAGTTAGAAAAACTGGGCTATAAGTGGCTAGAAGAACCACTGCTAGATGTTGATCTTCACAGCCTTAAGAAACTTCGCGAAAAGCTTGATATTCCAATTTGCGGAACCGAAGTAATTGCTGGCAATAACTATTCTGTTGCAAACTGCATCAAAGATGGCATCGTAGATATTGTCCGTACCGATGTTTCTTGGCGGGCAGGTATTACAGCGGTTATGAAGACCGCTCACTTGGCCGAATCTTTCGGTGTTAAGTGCGAGCTCCACACAACTATTTATCATGGGCTAGAACAAGTTCAATTGCACCCATCACTTGCCATCAGTAACTGCGAATTCTTTGAGACTTTATATCCTTTCGATGATTTCAATTTTGGTACAAAGAGCCAGCTAAATATTGTCGACGGTTATGTAATGGCCCCAGAAGGTGAAGGTCTCTGTATTGATTACGATTGGGACTTCATCGACAAGCACACGGTGGCAATTCTTTAATTAGCCCTGCACAACAACATTTATTAAAGGTTGTTGTGCGGCAAATCGGGCTAATTGTTCTTCCACCAGTGCACGTCCACGTGGTTCAAAAGCTCGTGAATCTCCACCAACGTGTGGAGTAATGAAGGTATTGGGAGCGCGCCACAGTGGGTGGCCTGCTGGAAGTGGCTCTGGATCGGTCACATCAAGGCCTGCAGATATCCGACCGGCTTGTAACTCTTTCAGCAGAGCATCGGTGTCAACAACTGCGCCACGTGCCACGTTGATCAACGCCGCTCCATCTTTCATCGCAGCAAGTCGATTCGAATTCATTAGGTGACGAGTTTCTGAATTTAGCGGAACGATCAAGATAATCACATCAAAGGTAGGAAGTAAGGCATCAAATTTATCCATAGTCACTGCACCATCAGAACCTGATTTTGAAAACGAAGTAATCTCAACTTCAAAACCAGCAAGCATGCCAGCAATTGTCTTACCAATATTTCCATGACCCACGATTGCAATCTTTGAATCAGTAAGGGAGGCAAATGTGGTGTGTGACCATTTACCGGCGCTTTGATCTTTAGCAAATTGCGCAAAACCGCGCCGGGCTGCAATTGCCAGCCCAACAGCAAGTTCGGCAGTGGAGGCATCATGCACACCTGCGGCGTTGCATAAAGTAACTCCGGCAGGGCGCAGAGCAATGACGTCATCTACGCCAGCGTTAGGAGATTGGATAACCTTTAAAGAACTCATCTTGGCAATTGGTTCAAGTGCGGCAGCGCCAAACATATAAGCGGGTACGTAGAAAGTTATCTTGCTCAAATCTTCTTGTCGTGGAGTCACGCCATCAGTCGGCAGATGTGTAAGCCCGTTAGGAATCTTTAGATCACTCCACTGCGTCCAAATCACAAATTGCGCCCCTTGATGATCGGATCCCAATCGCTGCGTGATGACCACGGGGTTTCGTAACTTGGATCGTTGACATAACGGCTGATCTTAAATTTAAGTGAAGCAACCGCTCCCCCAACTAGATCAAGTGCGAACCATTTAGATGCAATATCCATGTTTTGAACTGTTCCATCAGCGCCTGTTATCTCAACCGATTCAAATCGATGTTCGCCAAATGTTCCCGCCTGGATGAAAAGCTCTTGCGCAGCGCTGCCGATATTGGCAACTTGCATAGATAAAGTAGTCGCATCCATTCCATCGACAATTACTGCAACATCTGGTGGCAGACCGGGACGCTTTACTTGGCCATCGAAGAAGCGAACCTTGCCATGTTGCAATCCGCCGTGAGAAATATGCATAGGGCCGCCAAAGACCATCTGGCCCAGTCCTTCAAAGTAAACAGGATTAAATTCTTGCCAAGCATGGATGTTATATCCGGGCACGCGCAGATCAAGGCCAACTACTTCATCGGCAGTTGCTGGATCATAACTATCCCAGTTTCGGGGATTGCCAGTATTTGATCTCATTTTACGTAGCTGAATCTTGATAAGTTCAAGGTTTGCTTGCAAAATCTCAACTGGATAATTTGGTAAGTGTCCTTGCACGAATTGGAACCATGGCAAGGTATTTGCGATGTAATGCTTGGTATCGCGCCCGGTTCCCTTCTCTCCCCCTGATACACCCGGGATATAAACAGCATCCCAATTGTTATCGCGCGGCAAAGCCAAAATGCGATCAAGATCTTCTTGTGCCATTGAAGTAGTCCAGAGATAAATCATGTGTCGCGCAGATGGCAATCGATAATCTGCCCAACCGGCATCAAAGTGGCGATGTGGAACTTTTATCAGGCCATCAATCTCTTTGCGAAGTGACCAAATCAAATCAAATTGTGATCTTGGCAGATCCAGATATTTGTAATCACCGGTTAAAAGCACAGCGTTCATCGCTGCATTGGTGATTGGTTCCATGATTGTCATGAAGCCATGCGGCCAGCGCCAACCGTAATAGCCGCCCCACCACTTGCCATCGTTGAACTCACCAATCACACCAGAAGTACCGATGTTATCCGGCATGATTCCACCGTTTGCATCTTTACGTGCCATCCAAGCTTCTAGATATTCGAGCATCGTCACTTTTAGTTCGGCATCACCTGAATACATATAGGCATGAGTTAAGAGCGATGTTGAATTCAAATTAAGTGGCACATCGCCACGGTTCATGCGCGCATTCATTTTATTTATAAGATCGTCATAGACTTCCGGATCCGACCAGTGGCAACGCATCGAAGAAAAATCTGTTTTAACAATGTCTTCATAAGGTGCCAGATAATCATCTAGCACTGTGCGATGAGTCTCCCAATCTTCGTGTGTAACAACTTGGCGCGGGCCGTGGCTGCCAGTTAAAGGAGAAAGCATCATTTTCTTGGAACGGTCATAATTTTTCGCTTCTAAATCTTTGCCTGTATACATTCCAGAAAAACGCGCCGCTCGTTGGCGATCAATTAGAGACTCTGGTTTAGTCAGGCCGAAGAAGTAATGAAATAAGTAGCCTTCACCGTGATGCATCCAGTCGTAATATCCATCGAATTCACGATAAATCTGTCCGTATTCGGTCCACTGCAAGGTAATTGCATCCCACATCTTGCGCGCTAATTCGTAAACTTCTTCGCTGCCACCAATTGTGTAGAAGAGCGCCAAATACATAAAGGCTTCATATGGATCATCAGAGCCATCCATGCTGGGCCATTCATCTCGCCAAATTATTGAGCCATCACTGCGTGTGTATCGGGCTACGAATTCTGGGGCTACTTCATTTAATTGAGTGATTATTTCGCGTTCGAGTTTGGCCCACTCTGGTGCAGCTGCCTTGGAATTAATCTGGGCGCGCTTGATTGAGCTATCAGCCATATTTAGATCATATTCGCAGGTGGTCTCTGAGGCAATGAATTTTTCATTACCCAAATAAAAGTTAGCGTCGTAAGAATTAACGCCAACAAAATAACACCATAGGCTGCTGCAAAACCAAAATTTTCACTGACAAAGCCCATGATCCAAGGGGATGTTCCGTTTGATATCCCCATTCCAATTACGAATGCAGCGATACCTCTATCGGAACCTTGTGCAGTCGATGAAGCTTTGGCAATCGCAATTGATGCACTGGGTCCGATACCTGCGGCGGCAATTATCAAACCTGCCAAGGTAAGCGTTGGTGAACTAGCAAAGATGACTAACACCACACCTGATGCAATTGCCATAAATGAGAAACGCCAGATGCGATGCAAGATTATATTCATTTTTTGTTGAGAGATAGATACGAGTAAGTGCAACAAAATAAGGTGCCACTGTTGCAAATAAGACCGCTGATTTGACCTCTGAGTTCCGCGTTCTGAGTTAGCAAAGGTCCACCGCCCATGCCGAAAGTGCAGACTTCCATCGTGATCGTCAGGAAGGCGAAAATTAGAATTGCGATCATTGTGTTATTCCAGACGATCTTGCTATCTGCATGCTCTGGCTCTGGTCGGGCTTCTAATTCAGGGACAATCTTTAGCGCTACCAAACCAATTAGTACTGCGGTAGTTGCAACGGTTGTGCGCCAAGGAATATCAGCTTGCGTTGTTAGGCCAATAACTGTTGGTGAGACTGAAGCCATAAAGAGGCCAACTCCAGTTGACCGAAACATATTCTTCATCGCCGTCTTGGAGTGCGCACCCAAAATTGCTGTTGTTGTATTGCCGGCAATAACTGAGCCCGATGCGGTGAGAATTACTGCAGGAACTGAGAAATATATATTTGGGCTAAGGCAATATGCGAGCGATCCAAGAATCATCAACGCCCAACCAAAACGTATAGTTTGGTGTGAAGGTCTGCGATGGCCGTGTCCCAGTAAAATCAGCGATATAAAGACCAGCGCCGCAGCCCAACCAATATTGTGCCAACTTGCAATAACCCGAGTAAGTTCAAAGTCATTTTTGATAAGTTGAATTGAAAATCCCAGTGAGCCCATTACATATGAACTCAAAGCGTTCAAGGTCACCAAGCGATGCACCAACTTGCGCGGTAAGAGCTTGCGGCACCAATAACTCCCTCAAGTAGGTTTTTAATCCTATAGGAAAATGTTTGTAAATAAAAAGCCCGCCGCAGTTACGCGACGGGCTTTTTAACGGGGTAGGACAATTCCAACTGCTCACATGGCGCAAGGCCATTGAGCTATTAGATATTGCTTAGCTGCAACCAGATGTGTTTCCACAACCTTCGCAAACAAAGCATGCACCTGACATACGCATCTTGACACCGCATGTCATACAAAGTGGTGCATCTGATTTGATTCCCATTGATTCTAGGAGATCAGATGATGAACCAATTGTTCTGAGCAAGTGGTGCTTGCTCAATTTTTACAGCCACAGGAGCCGCCACAGGAGCAGCCGCTTGTGCTTTTGGGATATCAGCACTCGCAGGTGCTGCATCTTGTGTGTACTCACCGGTTTCTAGTGCACGTGCGCGCTCTGAAGCTGTAAACAACCCCATGCCGCTACGTGTTTCAAATGATAAGTAATCAAGTGCTAAGCGACGGAAGATGTAATCCATCATGGATTGCGCCATACGAATATCTGCATCATCTGTCATACCTGCTGGCTCGAAGCGCAAGTTTGTGAACTTCTCAACGAATGTTTCTAGTGGAACTCCGTATTGAAGTCCGATTGAAACTGCGATTGAGAATGCATCCATTACACCGGCAAGAGTTGAACCTTGCTTGCCAAGCTTTAGGAATACTTCACCGAGAGCACCATCAGCGTATGCACCAGCGGTCATGTAACCCTCTGCGCCTCCGACTGAGAATGATGTTGTTGTTGCAGGACGTGCCTTAGGCAGACGCTTGCGAACTGGTGCTGCTGCAACTTCTACAGGAGCATCTTTCTTCTTCGCCTTGCCATCTGAAAGTGGCTGACCGACCTTGCAGTTATCGCGGTAGACAGCAAGTGCCTTGATACCCATGCGCCATGCTTCGATGTGAACTTCTTCAACTTCTTCAACAGTTGCATCCTCTGGAAGGTTAACTGTCTTTGAAATCGCACCTGATAGGAACGGCTGGCAAGCAGCCATCATGCGCACGTGGCCCATTGGAGCAATTGAACGCGCACCGAGTGCGCAGTCAAATACTTCGTAGTGCTCTTGCTTAAGTCCTGGAGCATCAATTACATGTCCATTTGCAGCGATGAATTCAACGATCGCCTCGATTGTCTCTTCTGAGTAACCGAGTTTGCGAAGCGCTGCTGGAACTGTCTGGTTAACGATCTGCATAGATCCGCCACCGACAAGCTTCTTAAACTTAACCAATGAGAAGTCAGGTTCGATTCCAGTTGTATCGCAATCCATCATCAGACCGATTGTTCCGGTTGGTGCAAGCACAGAGATCTGTGCGTTACGCCATCCGTTCTTATCGCCAGTTGATAGACATGCATCCCATGCCTTATTCGCTTCTGTCCAGACATCGATATCTAGAGTTGTTGAAGACTTAGCAGCATGATGATGCTGAAGCATGCTTGCGCATTACGCGAGCATGTGGCTTAGCATTTTGTGCAAAGCCGGCATATGGTCCAACGATGCCAGCTAGTTCTGCTGAGCGCTTGTAAGTAATGCCTGACATCAACGATGTGATCGCACCGGCTAGGGCGCGTCCACCTTCTGAGTCATATGCAAGACCTGATGCCATAAGAAGGGCGCCAAGGTTTGCGTAACCGATACCAAGTTGGCGATATGCGCGAGTTGTGTCGCCGATCGCCTCTGTTGGGAAATCTGCGAAACAGATTGAGATATCCATTGCAGTGATGATCATTTCGGCTGCGCGAGCAAATGTCTTTGCATCGAATGAACCATCTGACTTTAGGAACTTCATCAAGTTAAGTGAAGCCAAGTTACAAGATGAGTTATCTAGTGACATGTATTCAGAGCAAGGATTTGACGCGTTGATGCGACCTGTCTCTGGAGTTGTGTGCCAATCATTGATGGTGTCATCGAATTGAACTCCAGGATCAGCACATGCCCATGCAGCTTGTGCAATCTTTGTGAAGAGTTCGCGCGCATCAACTGTGTCAATTACTTCACCAGTTGAACGAGCTGTTAGACCAAATTGTTCTCCGTTTTCAACCGCTTGCATGAACTTATCTGAAAGGCGGACTGAGTTATTTGCGTTCTGGTATTGAACAGAGATGATGTCTTTTCCACCGAGGTCCATGTCAAAGCCAGCATCGCGAAGGGCGCGAATCTTGTCTTCTTCGTTGACCTTAGTTTCGATGAATTCTTCGATATCTGGGTGATCAACATCTAGAACAACCATCTTGGCTGCGCGACGGGTTGCGCCACCAGATTTGATTGTTCCTGCAGATGCGTCAGCACCGCGCATAAATGAAACTGGACCAGATGCTGTTCCACCTGATTTTAGAAGTTCCTTTGATGAACGAATACGTGAAAGGTTTAGTCCGGCTCCTGAACCGCCCTTGAAGATCATTCCTTCTTCGCGGTACCAATTAAGAATGCTGTCCATCGTGTCATCAACCGACAAGATGAAGCATGCGCTTACTTGCTGTGGTGCTGCTGTTCCGACGTTAAACCAAACTGGTGAGTTAAATGAGAAGATCTGGTGCAAGAGCATATGTGTTAGCTCGTGTTCGAAGATCGTCGCATCTTTATCTGTTGCAAAGTAACCAAATTCTTTTCCGGCTTTTGTATATGTAAGAACTACGCGATCGATAACTTGCTTAAGTGACCACTCGCGATTTTCTGCTCCTACTGCCCCACGGAAGTATTTTGTTGTAACGATTGTTGAAGCGTTCACAGACCAGAAGTCTGGGTATTCAACACCGTGTTGTTCGAAAACTGTCTCGCCTGTTTTCCAGTTTGACTGGACTACATCGCGACGTTCCCACTTAACTTCATCGTATGGATGAATTCCTTCGTTGGTGTAAATGCGCTCCATCGTCAAGCCCTTACCTTTTATGGTGTTGTGGGCTGTGATCTTTACTGGCCGGTTGATGACCGTATCTGACATTGTTATTTTCCCGTCTTCTATGAATTAACGATTGCTCGTTGTTATTTGATTTGTTTTTAACGATGGGGCATCGCTTTGTTCATTTTTGAAATTTGCGCTTTGGGAATTCGCGCTCGAAGGTATTGCTCGCAGTAACGCGATCTCGCCTTCGAAATCTTCAAGGGAGGTAAAGTTACGGTATACCGAGGCATATCGCAGGTAGGCGACCTCATCGAGTTCGCGAAGTGGCGCAAGGATTGCAAGTCCCACTTCCTGAGCTTCGATTTCGGCCTTGCCAGTGCGGCGAAGGGTCTCTTCAACGCGCTGGGCCAATAGGACTAGATCGTCATCGCCAACTGGGCGACCTTGGCAGGCTTTTCGAACGCCAACCAAAACTTTTTCGCGAGCAAATGGCTCGGTTGCCCCTGATCTTTTAATAATGTTTAGAAGGGCTACTTCTTGAGTTGAGAAGCGCTCGCCACATTGTGGGCATTCCCGGCGACGGCGAATTTGTGTGCCATCTTCAACCGGACGAGAGTCAACGACTCTAGAATCATCGTGTGTGCAGAACGGGCAAATCATCTCGGCGTGTCTCCCTTCGAAATACTAGATATTCCCAAATTTAGATGTATTGGTGAACCAGCAAAACTACCGTAAAAACACTACTTATGGAAGTTTTAATCGGTTCGACCCCTACATATAGTGGGAACTATAAAGCATTTCTAGAGGGTTTACCTATCGAGTAGGCAAATTCCGCATGAACGGCGTGTCGCGCCTTAGCGAAGCGGGATGCGAACCTTTTGGCCTGCCTGCAGATCAGCCGAGGCGAGCGCGTTTACCGATGCGATCTCATCGACCATAGCGCGCACATCCCCGCCATCGGCCATGCGTGTGGCAAGTGACCAGAGGGTATCCCCAGGGGCGACGGTGACCTCGATGAAGGACGTTGGGGCGCCAACTGAGTCAGATGTACCGGCTCCGGCGCTAATGCCAAAGACGCTGGCTAGGACCACAGCTAGTGAGAGAACCAAGAGCGTGCGCGCTAAGCGACCACGACGTGTTAAGCGAACGCCGGACGGATTGGTCTGTAACCCTTGATTTATAAGGGTTTTAGAGCTTGTTGCATGTGTTGAATATGCATTGAGTGAAAGAGTGCTCATGGTTTTCTCCTGCTGGTACTACCTTGGGGAAGGTATTCGAACGCTTGTTCGAACAAGGACCAATTAAACCCCAAAGCACTGACATCGGCAAGTTATTTTCGAACATATGTTTGATTTTTTTTAATCCGTGTGTCACCCTGTATCCATGAGCAAAAAACCAGCCTCCAAGTCAGGCGCCAAGGTCACCGAACTTCCCGATTCAGCCTCTGGCGAGCACGGCCTAACCGCGCGCCAAGAGAAGATCCTGCAAGTCATCAGGGCGAGCATGCAAGATCAGGGTTGCCCACCCTCAATGCGCGCAATCGCAGCCGCCGCAGGCCTTAGCTCCCCCGCATCTGTTAAATACCAGCTCGAGATCTTGCAGGAAAAAGGCTTCATTACCCCACACCCAACTCGTGGCGGCGTCCTTGAAGTCTTGATGCCTGGTGAGAAATCAGAGATCGAAATTGAAGCCACCAAGAATGTGCCGCTGGTTGGCCGCATTGCAGCCGGTGGTCCAATTACCGCAGAACAAAATGTCGAATCAACATTTGCTCTTCCAGAAACTTTGGTCGGCAAAGGCAATCTCTATATGTTGCAAGTTGTCGGTGAATCAATGATCGATGCCGCAATCTGCGATGGCGATTATGTTGTTATCCGCGAACAAAAAGATTGCAACAACGGCGAAATAGTTGCTGCAATGATCGATGGCGAAGCAACTGTTAAAACTTTCCAGCGCAAGGGCGGCCACATCTGGTTGCTGCCTGCCAACCCTGCATTCGAACCAATCAACGGCGATAACTGCGAGATCCTTGGCAAAGTAACTGCCGTGATGCGCAGCGTTCGTTAAAGAGTTAAGTAGATTTCCCCGCCAGTTTCCGTAACTTCGTAACTCTTTAGCCCGCTACTTGCAGGCCCCCGCAACACCGCGCCGTTCTTTGCGCTAAAGAGTGAGTTATGGGCAGGGCAAAGCAACTCTGGTCCGCCATTTGTTATTACGACATAACCTGCGTGAGGACATTCGGCAGATAGCGCGCGAAGCCCAGCGCTATCTCGAATCAAAACAATTGATGCCACCAGCCCTGTGGTGCGACCTGATTCGAATACCTTCGCCGTTCCGGTTGGGAAGTCAGATGAGTTGGCTAATTTAATTTGGTTTTTTGCCGGCGTAAATGTTGGTGTTGCAGATGCGCTCGGGCTAGCCGATGGTGTTGCAGTTGGTGAAGCTGAAGCGCTCGGAGTTAGCAGAAGGTGTTGGCTTCGGGCTCGCACTCTTTACCGGCACAGGAACGCCTTTGCCCCAAACCAACTTGCCGCCCTTTTTCACACAGGTAAATTTCTGATTGCGATAAATAACAGTTTGCCCAACGCGTGTGCACTTTAACTTTGGCACATCGGCGGCGACGGCAGAACCTGAAATCAAAGATATTGCAGCGCCAAATAGGCCAACCATCAGATCTCTACGGCGAAGAAACATGTCAGAAGGATAGTTTCCCCGCGCGCCAATTGCGCGTTGAGGCAGTGAACTTACGGTTAATTACAGCAAATTAATTGGATGTTTTCAGAATAGCCCCACCGCTCAAAGGTGAGGCTATTCCTGCATTCGTGCCCCTGGCGGGACTCGAACCCGCAACGACACCTAAGTCATTGGTGGGCTCTATCCATTGAGCTACAGAGGCACCTGCGAAAACTAGAGAAGTTCGTCGCTACGCAAAGTAGTTTGTGGAAATCTGTGGAGAAGTTTTAAATCCTGATAACCTTCAGGCAAGTCATTGGTGGGTCAATATTTAATTGAGCCGAAGAAAGAGCCTCTCGAATTAATTTTCGAGGGGCACTTTTTTTACTCAGAAATAAACAACCACAAATAATCCCATCGAAATTAAAATCGCTGCGGCCAAGATGGAACTTCTCTTTCCAAGGCGCTGTGGCAGGCCGCCAATTCCGCTGGCGCGATCTTGATCGATATCTTTTATGACATTTATAAAGTGTGCGGCACTTCCTAAGAGCGCTCCCCCGAGCCACATCCAAACTGGTGGATTAATTCCTTTTGATATCGCAACACAAGATGGCAGAGCTGCAAATGCCAAAGCATATGGCAACCAAGAAAAAATATTGAATTTAAAGTAGAAGTTGTAGGCAACGCCCATCGAAATTCCAAACATATAGACCAGCCCACCTTTTAATCCAAGTGGCCCAAGCAAATTTGCGATGAAAGAAAATGGAACCATAAAGCGCAGCCAATTAGTTAAATACTTGCGCGAGATAAGCCCTGCGACCAATGGTTTCTTAACTCGATTATGTTTTAAATCATCCTCATAGTCATATAAATCATTGCTCCAGCCAACTATTAACTGACCAGTAAATACCCCGAAAGCGATAACAAAGGCCGGGCCTTCCCACCAGTAATAAGCGGCAAAGCCCCAAGAGATCGCCGTAACAATTAAGGTCGGCCCAAAGTGTGATGCCTTTAGCAACCCGCGAAGTGCAGTCATTTAAATCGATTTATTACGCTTTGAAGATATGACCCCAGTATTAAAACCCGCCAGGTTTAACCCTCCCGCAAAGCGCGCATGTTCAATCTTTAAGCATTTATCCTGCACAACGTTTAACCCTGCTGCCACACCACGTTCGGCAGATGCGTCATCAGAAATTCCCAACTGCATCCAGAAAGTCTTTGCCTTAATCGCAATTGCCTCATCTAAAACCCCTGGAATATCTGATGCCTTTCTAAAGACATCGACAATATCGATAGGTTCTTCAATATCGGCTAGTGATTTATAAACTTTCTGCCCCAGAATTTCATCAAGGCGGGGATTCACAAAAAATAACTTAAAGTGCGAAGCTGAAAGCAAATATGTGGCAACAAAGTAACTAGCGCGTGCTGGGTTATCTGATGCTCCAACTATCGCTACGTTCTTGGCATCCTGCATGTACTGCAAACGTTCCATCGCACTTGGTTCAGTAAATGCCATTAGCGAGCCTTACCTGTTGCAGTTGTTAAAGCCTGATCTAGATCCCACAGAATATCTTCAATGTCTTCCAAACCAACGCTGATACGGATCAAATCTTGGGGCACGCCGGCCTCTATCAACTGATCATCAGTTAATTGACGGTGTGTTGTGCTGGCTGGGTGAATAACCAAGGTGCGCACATCACCGATATTTGCCAGGTGGCTAGCTAACTGCACAGAGTTAATGAATTTCTCACCGGTCTGGCGGCTACTGAGTGCACCAGTTGCTTTAACACCAAATGAAAATACCGATCCCGGACCTTCGGGCGTGTACTTCTTTGCGCGCGCATTGTGTGGGTGGCTAGCAAGACCGGCGTATTTAACCCATTCAATACGCGGATCACTTTCTAACCATTCCGAGACAACTTTGGCATTTGCCACATGATCGCGCATACGTTGTGGCAAAGTTTCGACGCCTTGCACCAATAAAAATGCTGACATCGCGCTAAGGGATGCACCAATATCGCGCAGCTGTTCTACGCGCACCTTGGTAAGAAAACCGAATTCGCCGAAGTTCTCCCACCACGAAACCCCACCGTATGAAGCAACTGGTTCGGTCATTGTCGGGAACTTGCCGTTGCCCCAATTAAATTTTCCAGATTCAACAATTACGCCACCCAAAGTGGTGCCATGTCCACCCAAGAACTTTGTCGCCGAATGCAAAACAATATCTGCGCCATGTTCGATTGGTCGCACCAGATAAGGAGTCGCAACAGTTGAATCAATAATCAAAGGCAAGCCAGCGTCATGTGCCACCTTTGCTAAAGCCTCAATATCACCGACTTGACAAGCTGGATTAGAAATCATTTCGGCGTAAATAAACTTGGTCTTATCGGTTATCGCTGCTGCAAAATCTTCAGCCTTATCACTCTTAATAAAAGTTGTATCAACCCCAAAACGTCGCAACGTGACATCTAATTGCGTAAGAGTGCCGCCATATAAAGCCGAGGATGCGACAACGTGATCACCGGTCCCGGTGAGTGCTGCAAATGTTAAGAACTGCGCTGCCATTCCGCTAGATGTTGCAACAGCGCCAATGCCACCTTCAAGGGCGGCAATCTTTTCTTCAAATGCTGAAACAGTTGGGTTACCAATTCGACTATAGATATTGCCGTACTTTTGCAGCGCAAATAAATTGCCCGCATCTTCAGTATTTTCAAAGACGAATGCAGATGATTGATAGATAGGAAGTGCTCGCGCACCAGTCTGCGGATCTGGTTGCGTACCGGCGTGAAGAGCCTTTGTTTTAAAGCCCCAATTGCGTTCGCTCATATACCAATTAAACACTAAATAGCCTGCGCGGCTATAATCACCGAGTGAGCCACAATAAATTCCACGTTATCCAAGATGAACCTCATCGTTGGCGTAACATCGAAGAGCTGGTCTATAAAGATGAAGATGGCGCTGCCACATTTAAAGATGTAACCCGCCGCGTTTTATTCGGCGAAGACCACGTTGATGGCATGGAAGTTCGCTACTTCGAAGTCGATGCCGGTGGGCACACAACGCTAGAGAAGCACGAGCACACTCACTTAGTTATCCCGATTAAAGGTAAGGGTGCATGCCTTGTTGGTGATGAAGTACTGCCGCTTGCAATGCACGATCTTGTCTATGTTCCATCTTGGGCTTGGCATCAATTTCGCGCCGATGAAAGTGAAGTCTTTGGTTTCCTCTGCCTAGTTAAAGTAGAACGCGATCGTCCAACCTTGCCAACTGCGCAAGAACTAGCCGAGATGAAGAACAATCCAGAAGTCGCTGACTTTATTCGTCACCAATAATTTCTAATCGAGCTTACGCATGGCATTTTAGTTTTTTATCCACACCTTCTGATTAATCTCAAACACTCATAAATTCAAAGGCATATCTTTCGCAGGCCTTAATCCTTGCCTCCGATCAAATGCACGCCGCCAGCGAAACATTTGATTTCTCAGCACTTGCTGAGAATGGAGAAAGGAGTGCAAATGACATGAACTACAACGATTGGGCGATATTAGTCATCGCCTTAGCCAATCTCATACTACGTGTATGGGAAATGCGAAAACCTCGTCGTAATAACGACGAGGCGGATCCCCAAGATCATTAATTCGCATTTGGCGGCCGCGTTGGTTTTGGCAAACCTGCGCGGTCTCACTAAATATATAGGATAAATCTAAAAAAATGAATAAATAACTAATCAAATTAAACTACTTTCCGTAACTACCCTTGAACGACGACGCGAACAACCGCATCGGGTGTAACACCAACTGAACCAAGTCCTTCTTCCACGTTGGTGCCCATGCCATTTATTTTTGCCGCAGATAAAACCGCTAACTGCGTTGCAATCTCGGTCATCCAATAAAACGCCGCCGGCCCCGCCTTATCCAAAATTGATTGCGCCTGCGCAATTCGCGCATCCGAAAACTTTTGCGCACCATCGCGATCATCGCCCACCACAGATAACAAATACCCCTTTATCTCAGCAGCCATCGCATCGGAGTAATAAGTACTTTCCACTAGCTCGCGCAGTTCAGCGTCGAGACCCCGCGCCTTGCGCGCCTTCTTCTTGCGATTGATAAACAAATAGATAACTGCCGCCAACGCCAATAGTTCAAACATCGCCAAACCACCCTTCGCTCACAAGTGAACCTATCCCGACCTGCTGACAGCGAAGCAAAACTACTTAGCTAAAGGCCCCAACAAATATCCGCTCAAACGCGATTGCGGCTTCGACTTGCCCCGTGTGCATCCCAAGAAATGCTGAAGTTCCATCGGTGCCACACAGCGATGTGATCGCACCTGATCCACCTGGATGCGAACCAATCCACTTTGTTAAGTCATAAACGTTACCGCTAATTACTGCCCAGCAACTGGCTGCACTTGCATTGGCCTTAACCTTTTCCATTGTGTAACCACCGGCAACTGCACCAGCTGTGGCACTTGCCGCAGGAGAAGCCTTCACCGCAACACCTTTGCCCCAAACCATCTTGCTACCTTTTTTCACACATGTGTACTTAAACCCACCAGCCACACTTGTCTGCCCCACCTTCTTGCACGCATCCCCCGCCTTAACCGCGGCCGATGAACCCGGTGCAAACACAACCGATAGAACGAGTGCCATACCAAGTGCGCTAACAATTCTTTTCATAGCGCGGAGTTTACGCCAAATCGCCCGCTTTATTAATCAAAGAAGCCCCGGGTGACTAATTCCCAGGGCTTCTAAGATGTGGTCTCGCTGGCGGGATTTGAACCCGCGACCGCGCCTTAGTCATAGGCGTGCTCTATCCGCTGAGCTACAGCGAGACACATGCGGAACCTAAAGGGCTTCACCATTGAATAAACTTATAAATATTTTTCTGTGTATAACTTTTAAACCAAACTTCGCAATTCTTTGCTAATCTTTTCCTACTTAGTCATAGGCGTGCGCTCTATCCAGAGCACAGCAAAAAAGTCCCGCAGAGAAATCTGTGGGACTTTTTGTTTAACTGCTAATTACCTGATCTAAAGCGCAGCCAACTTCTCCACTACCTCTTTAGCCGAAGGATTAGTCATCGCACTTCCATCCGAGAACACCAACGTCGGCACAGTGCGATTGCCACCATTTACCTTCTCAACAATCTCAGCCGTCCCCGGTACCTCTTCAATATTGATCTCATCAAATGTAACCCCAAGATCAGCCAACTGAGATTTCAAACGCTTGCAATAGCCACACCAGGTGGTTGAGTACATTACGAAGGACATGGGTGAGGCTGCTTTCTTTGGTTAATTACTTGAAAATACTTGAGGCAAATAAGGATTTGATGAGATGTTGCAGAAATCTCTTGCAATGGAGAAATCAATGATTGATATCTCCATTTTCTATTGTGCTTCCATCCCAATGGATGTGACCATCTATCCCATGTTTGTCATAGACCGTTAAAACTTCCAATAAGAAATTTTCCAACTGGCTTGCCATCGGATCTCCAGGTGCGGCCCTAATCAATTCAAGCAATCTTATGAATCCCCTTTTTCCTGTTTCCGTCTGACTTAGATTCTTCTTAATGAAATTATGACGGGCGCATAAAACTTGACCATTTTCGACAGTGCCCTGACCTACCAAGTGAGCGCGGTTTTATATGGTCTATATGCAATTCAAGCCCATTCTCGCGGCCCAAACCACAAACAATACATTTGTAACCATCACGTTCCAAAATCTCTTTCTTTTCCGCCTGTGTGAATTCATCGAAGTTCTTTTTACCAGAAGTTTCAGGGTTGTACATATATTGACCCTTTGAAACTTTTTCTAAAAACCCATCGCCATGCAGTTTTCTTATCGCCCGATCAGAATCTTCAAGTCTCTTGCCCATAATTGTTAAATAGGCGGCTTCTAGGTCCATCTTGGCTTGGGCGTGAGATGATCATCATGGGACGTTGCAGTAAAATAGCTTAGTTTTATTTATTTGTGATATTTTTTTTTCAAGCACTTTTCGCATCTCTCTTAATTACACAACCAGACATCAATGTCTCAACCAATTGTGAGGCTACGAGTTTTACTACTGGGACGGCGACAGAATTTCCCATCTGACGATACATCTGAGTCCTTGACACTGGAATCTTGAAATTCTTTGGGAAACCCATTATGGCTTTGCACTCATTTGTTGATAGCAAACGTAGTCCCGTTGGGCCACCAGCTACGAAAGTACTTGTATGAGTCTTTGAATCTTATGATAGCTAGCCACTAAAGTCTTAACTGGAAAATCGGATTTCTGATCTATTATTTCTGGTCTACCATCGTCTAACTTAAATATGTATGACTTTTGCAAATGTTTAGAAATGGGACGGTCATCAATGTTCTTTTCGACAAATTTGCCAATTCCTATTCTCTTGTCAATGGGGGTTGGCCAGGCAAACTCGATCTTACTTTTGAACTTAGACTTATCGAAACCAACTATATAAATACGTTTTCTTACTTGTGGAACACCATAATCAGCGGAATCCAATATCTGAAAGTGAATGTCATATCCCTCTTTTGTGAGAGAATTCTTAATGATTTCAAAAGTTTTACCTTTGTCGTGTCCGACTAAGCCTTTAACATTCTCAAGCAAGAAAGCTGCCGGTCTTTTTGCACTAATTATTCGAAGAACATCATAGAAAAGTGTTCCTTGAGTCTCATGCTTGAAACCAGCTCTTTGACCAATGGTGCTGAACGGCTGGCATGGGGAATCCGGCGAGCAAGACATCGAAAGTGGGAATCTCTTCGACCGATATCTTTGTGATGTCTCCAGATGGAACTTCCCCAAAATTAGCTTCATAAGTTTTCTGAGAATCTTTATCCCATTCTGAGGAAAATACACACGTTCCGCCAGCGTCTTCAAAAGCCAATCGCATCCCCCCGATGCCAGCAAAAAGGTCTATGAATTGAAATGCCATATCGGTAGATTACTTCGAAGGTGCTGACAGGGAACGAGAATAGACTCGTCAGAATTAATGCCATTCTGTGTTTTTTCTCTCGCGTCGCCAGTCTTCGCGAAAATCGCGAGCTCACAACAATTCCCTCAGCCAGCTCACTGCGGTTCATTGAATTTCTCTATTAAAAACTGGGAACCATTGATTTCTACACCAAAGCACTATTCCCCTAAAAGAGTTTGGATTTCCTTATCGCGATTTTGCGACCGTTCTCCGTTAACTCGCCACAGTCTAGGTGCTCCAGGAACTTTCTCTATATAGCCAAACTTCTTAGACTTCGTTCTTTTCCAACCAAGGCGATATGAGCATGTATTGCTTCCCATTATCTAATACAACTTGCACATCTCATCAGAGATTTTAATAACTGAATTAAAGCATCAATTCTATCAATTTGCGATGCAAACCATGGGTTCTTGATTTTTGCAGTAATACCACCAACATCGCCCACTTCAATACTGAAGGTTTTGGATAATCTTCAATTGTGAATGTCATTTCTATTCAAGTGCCTTCAATACAGAATTTGTTACGTGCCACATAAGCGACGGGTGGCACGGCATTTCCTAAAGCAACATAATTATGACTTTTCGGTATTGCCAGTTCGAAACTATCTGGGAATGACTGAATTCTAGAAACTTCCCTAGGCGTAAACATACGGTATCGTCGGCCAATTTTTAATACTGGTCGGTGCTATTTAAACTTGCCTTGGCGAGATGAGTCCCTAATGTATTGCATGGACCATCTGGGGATTGAATTCTCCCTTGTTCATGGACTCACTATTCTTTGTTCTTTTCATACCGTCGACAGCCCTCCTGAGAAAAAAGTACTTTTCTTCAACTTCTTTTTCAGGAATTTACCCAAAGCTACTGGTTTATCAGTCGAAACTGATTTTGGGAATTCGAACTTTTCACACTTAGACTTACTTCTGAAACCGACTATAAATACTCGCTCTCTTTTTTGTGGTACTCCATAGTGAGACGCATTTAGTAAGGCAAATTTTATGTGATAACCAGCCTTTTCAAATTCCTCGATTATCAGAGGGAAAGCCTCTCGTTTGTTGGCCGATAATATTCCTTAACATTTTCTTACAATAAATGCGCGAGGTTTCTTTTCTTCTAAAATTCTCTTCATCTCGAAAAAAAGTCGCCCCTTAGAGTCTTTGAATCCTAATCTTTTGGGGTTTTGGGCTACAACCGAAAATGACTGGCAAGGAAATCCACCTAAAATTAAGTCGACTTTCGGCATCTCTCGTGAATCAATATCATTTATGTCAAGTACCACGGATTTATGTTTGAAGTTCAAATTGTAGATATTTACGACTCTTTCATCGAAATCTGACGCATATACAACCTCAGTATTCAATCGTGCATAGCGTTTTCCGTTAAATTTGAATCCGCCCTGAACGCCCAAATCCATCCCTCCGCACCCTGCAAATAAAGATGCTACTCGAATTCTATCCAAGCTACTCACCTTCCCGTGTCCGAGGAATCAGAACTTCTTCCCAAGTTCCAGCTGCCTCTGTATAGGTAATTTCTGCTCCATTTCTAGGTGACATTGCCAAATTTCCTTTTCGCTCTTGCTCGTAAGGATTATTTATGACAAACATTCTTAGCGCGCCCTCTGAAATTATCAATCTGTATACAAAGTAAGTGACACCGTGAGAACGTGCAGCATTCCACTCGTTTGGAGTCAAAGTGAAACTATTCACCACCAATTGTCTCTTACTTCGTGTGGTTTTCACTTCAATATACCGATTTAATTCAGCAAGCTCAGTTTGTAGAAGACCTTCAAATGACAATATGTCATAGCCAACACCTAAATGATCAGGAATTTTCTTTACTTTCTTGGCAAGCTTATTTTTATTTAGGAGATTAAGTCGTGTTACTTCGTGGGTAATGACGACTGATTCTCCGGCTCGGCCGATATCTCTCGCATCTCATCTATTGCGCTTCGAATACTTTCAATCAATCCATCAACTTCGGTGCTAATTTCTGTATTTTCTGTTTCCAAAATACTTAATATGTCACCGACGAAAGCTTCGGATATTCGATCTTTATTGACGAAATGCATCCACTCATCCTCAACCAATGCAATTTGAGATGTGTCTGGGGTTCCCTTCCCATAGAAAGCTTTATATCCTGTAAACATAGGAGCACGTTGCTCAATCTTTAGGGCTGCTTCGTGACCCTGGTGTTTAAAGTGGTAGCTATTGGTATTCACGCGCTTATTCAGAATATCTGCAAGAACCATATAATCCAAAATATCTTGAGCGTACCTAATCACGTCGCCCGTTTGGTCGTACTCAACACGATTTTTTCGATTTTCCAAAATAGTTTCCGCAACAAATTTTGCATCTCTCGTCTTGTGTGATGTCACTCTTAAATCATTGAAAACGAGAGCAGTCAATTCTGCAGACGTGACAGAAAATTGCTTTTCATCTCCCAAGATTCTTTGGCCTTCGAAAAACAGATTAATAATGAATTTAGCCGGATGAAACTCGATGCCCACTTCTATTTGCTCGGCAATTTTCTGTGGCTTTATGTGTCCGCCTGGATATTGAAAGGTAAATAGGAAATATCGGAAGAACTCAATTAAGTCCTCATTTTTAGCCAGTAATTTTGCATAAAACCCAGGCTCTGAGTAGTCAGAATCAGTCTCGATTAATCCAAATAACGCTGAAATTTCCGTTCGCCAGTTATGAATAGTTTTAGGTGCCTTTTCATAGTTTCCAGGAAAGGAGCGGATCATTTTGTATAACTCGGCATCATAAAGCGAAGATGGTTGTTTAGAAAGGTTTGATATTCGTTGGCACACAAATAGCAGGACGGACTCTACGTCTGATTTGAATCTTGGCCTTGCGTGGTGAATTCTAAAGAAATATTGATTTGGCGTTTTATACTGCATTCTTGATATTTCTGATTTCTGCTCTTAAGTATTTACTAATACTTTCCCCGATAGCCTGAGCCATAAGTGGTGGAACCGCATTTCCCACTTGCTTATATTGACTGGTCTTCGAGCCTTCAAAAATAAACGTGTCAGGGAAGGATTGAAGCCTTGCCGACTCCCTGACTGTTGGGATTCGATTATATGAATAATGAAAATGATGTCTGTGTCCTGTGTCGATTGTCAAAGAAGGCTTTGTGCTCGAATATCTAGTCCAAGCTATATTCACTTTTCTTGTTGACTGCAATTCAGTAGGTAAATTTTTATAATTTCCACCGTCCGGCACAAGACTGATGATGCGAGTAGTCTGTTCTGAGTGTTGAGTTATCATGTGATTAAAGATTCCTTTGGAATCCAGACGCATTAGTTTTTGATAACTACTAAGTGGGTCCGTCGAATATGGTGAGTCGTCTTCAATTGTATTTTCGGGTAAATCACTTAAGGCTTCGCGGCAAGTAACTTTCTCCTCTGGAAGGATCGTCGTTCCTTGTGGAAACTCAAAAATTCTTTCCGATAGGGTTCCGATAAGGAACAGTCTCCTTCTATTTTGAGGGACTCCGTAGTCTGAAGCTAAAAGTATTTTTCGAGTTAAGTTATAACCAAGAGAACTAAAGTCATTTTCTATTTCTTGAATTAACCTGCCTCCGTCCATGGAGGCAAGATTTGGAACATTTTCCATCACAAACAATTTCGGACGAACCTCTGCCACGACCTCATAGAAACCTCTATAGAGTAAATTTCTAGGATCATTTGGGTCTCTTTTTCCAGAAATTGAAAATCCTTGACACGGTGGCCCTCCAAAAACAATCTGAGAATCTTGTAGTGAACTGATTAATGGCTCCAAAGTTTTTGCACCTAAATCAAATAGTGCAGTGCGAGACTTTGGATGATTCCTGGCAAAAGTGCCAAGAGCATCAGGCCAATTATCAACGGCAAGTTTCGTTTCAATACCTGCAGATTCAAATCCATACGAGAGTCCCCCACAGCCACTGAAAAGGTCAATCGCCTCAATCGGAGATAAATTCGCTGCCTTACTCATTGGGCCCTCCGGAATCATTGGCAATTTGTGTGGGATTTCAGTGTGAGAACAAAGGATAGGGCTCAAGTACGACACTTTATGGATTTCTTTCGGGTTTGGCCTAAACCTGCTTTTTTCCCTCATAGCTCAGCGTAACTAAATTACTTTTACGTGCGTCGCAGCCACAGGAAAAGCTTTTCTAGTCTTGTATTTCATCATCAAAAACGATCATTCGCTGCAAAGGGTTCTTCGAACGCTATCCGGCGCCTCAAAGATAATGGCCTGCCCCCAGCAGGTTCTAAAATCGATAATCTATCGTTTGAAAGGCACAACAACATGCGGTAACAAAAACGATTAGTTGTGCGTGAGGCCTTGCTTCAGATAACTCCTAACTGTTAGCGGGCCTATCTTTATACTTCTCTTCGGCTTCAGCCATGGCTTCCTCATACATCTTGAAATAAGCATCGCTTGCCCCAACGTCATCCTCATCGTCAAAGATCTGTGACCACTCATTATGAACTCTCTGGATAATCCTTAATCTTTCATCTCTAGGAATTGCCAATTTTTCACCTTAGTTTTCTTGTACTAGATTCTGCCAAATCCTTTTGGCATAAGTATCGATTTCAACATCGCTCATCTTCGAAATATCCTGGAGTGCAACGGTACTGATTTCTTTACCAAGTTTTCGACTGTGATCCGCATTGCAACCTTTCCAGCCACATTCCATACATTTTATCGTTGGATCATCATGGCTCACGCAGCGAGGCACCAATTGCATGCTCTTCTTCATCAACTGGATCATCTGGCAGTCCGTAGAATATTTTTCTTAAACCGCGAGGTGAGTTACAAGCAGGGCAGGATTTCAAGTTAGTTGCCTTCTAAGGCTTTAAGAATCTCATCGATGAACTCACCCTTTTCAGCATCACTCATTGAATGCACTGGTTTTGGGACCTCAACAAATAGTGCCTTGTTATTAACATCTAAGCTCTGTTTCATATCTTTAATCTATCTCAGAGGACTGACATTTCGATAGAGCGGTAATGAATTATTTCTTTTTGTAACCCTTAGGGCACACTGGGTTTGTTCCCGTTACTTTCTTAGTTGTTTTGCCCTTAACGCAATTAATTGTCTTCTTGGCACTCGATGCAGGTGTGGTTTTCTTTGCTGCTTCAGGGCTGGCTGTTGGGGCAGGTGCATCCTGCGTTAGCTTCACTTTGATTGTTGGGGCTGAAAAGGTGAAATTTCGCGCGGTTAGATAGAGCCATTGGCGGGCGGCATCTTCACGCAATGATTCGGTGGCAATATCTTGCGTTGAGCCATCGGTTGAAACAACTGAAACTTTTGCTCGAATCGGTGCACTTGTGAAGCCGTATAAGCATCGCGCAAACTCGCTGCGAAGGACCAAGTCATAGGAACCTTTAAACAAGGTAACGCCATCGGCTAAGTGATGTGCGCCGGCTACTTTGTATGCCAGTTCATCATTTTCAAATGCAGGAGGATTTGGCAGGTATGTAGGTGCGTTGGTAGTAACTAAACCTTGAAGTTTGCTTTTATCATCGAAGCATTTACTGCCAGTTCCGCTTCCTGCTTGCGTGCCAACTCGCCAGATCGAAGTGACAAGTGGGCCTGATTTAACAAGTTCTTCGAATGCTTGGAAGTCGCCCATCGCCCATTCGGGAGCGGGTCCGGTATCAATGGTGTCGTTGCTGGTGAAATCTGTTGCTGCGAGCTGGGCTCTGCGAGTTTTCCAATACTCCATGATTTTTGGGTATTTGTTGAGATCAGTTTTGGCAACGTAGGCATAAATCTTGGGAACATCAATGGGATCTGCTTCAACGCGAAGCAGATTGGCAGTTGGTGAAAGTGGAGTTAAATCAAGGTTCACATTCTTTATGCGGCCAAAGAGAAAACCGGTAAGTGAGTTATCGATTCGAACGCTAAGGGCGGCGCGTGATCCGGGGGCGAAATCAACTTTCTTGGCGCACTTTTGACCTTCTACCCAAAGACAATTTTGGTTTGGTTCGGTGTTCGAAGCTCGATTGATTGGATAAATCCTGGCTCGGAAACCGCGGGTAAAGGCACATGGTGCGGTGACAAACTGGGTGCAGGTCTTGTTTTGATAGTTTTGAAAAGTTGTACTGACAACCACTGCATATTCATCGCTTCCTGATGAATTCGGTGATTCTTGTGCTCGCCAAACACTTGCCGAAGAGCCCGCGGGTGAATTGCGAATTTTGCTTGCAGGATATTTTTGGCCTTGTAATTCAGATCCAAACGTTGCCTTCTTTAGTACACCCTTTGCATCGGATACTTCGAGCGATTCGATACACATCTCTGTTGCGGTGGCCGAACATGGTGGCAAGATCATTTGCGCAAAGATGGAATCTGAGCCGGCGCATGCAGGGTCGTCAACGGATGTGCAAGCCACTGTGCGTGTGTAGAGTCCGCTGGTTGCGCCTTCGGCGTAAGAAAAGCCTGTTACATAAGAATTGGTTTCAACCAGGCTGTCATCACTTGATGAAAATCCGATCGAAGGAACGGCTGGCCATGTGCTTGCCATTGCCGAAGTTGATGAATTTGCGGGGAGAATTCCGGTGATCGTAGAAGCTGCAAGGCTTGCCGATAGCAAAAGGAAATAAAAAGCCTTGATGCTATTTCTCATTGGACTCCCCGAATAACTTAAGCGCTAATGGCGCTAATTGTAGAACTATTCCTTGGATTTCCAATCTCCCGCTCGCTCTTAATCGCGGGGTCTAGCGCCTATCAACTTCAAGGCCTAGTCTTGTGAAGGTTTTCATTGGTTTTTCAACCTAAGGAGCAGAAAATGCCTAATAACAAATCACTGGCTTTTGGCGGTCATGCACTTGTTTGGGCTGGGGATTGGTCTGAAGCAAGTGCGCGCAGCGCTGCATCAAGTGCGCAACGTGCGGGGTATGACTACATCGAAATGTTGATGATTGATCCAGATTCGATTGATGTTGCTATGACAAAGGATGTACTAGCTGAACATGGTTTATTTGCAACCGCATCCCTTGGCCTTTCTCCTGCTACCGATGTAACAAGTACAGATGCTTCAATTGTGAAAAAGGGTGATGAACTGCTTAGAAAAGCTGTCGATAAACTTCATGCCCTGGGATCAACTGAACTTTGTGGTGTGATCTACAGCAATCTGGGTAAATATCCTGGACCGGCTTCACCTGAAAATCGGGCTAACTCAATCGCTGCTATGCAAAGACTTTCTGATTACGCAGCCGATAAGGGAATTAACATAAGCCTTGAAGTTGTAAACAGATATGAAACAAATATTATGAATACGGCAAAAGAGGGGCTTAAGTTTCTGGAAGCGGTCAATCGCCCAAATGCCTATCTACATCTTGATACTTATCATATGAATATTGAAGAAGATGGAATGTCAGCGGCGGTGCTAGAAGCCGGGGATGCACTTGGTTACGTTCATATCGGTGAAAGCCACCGCGGTTATCTTGGATCGGGAAATGTTGACTTTGATACCTTCTTTGGCGCGCTGAAGCAGATCAATTACAAAGGTCCAATCACCTTTGAATCATTTTCTTCAGTTGTTGTCGATCCCGCACTTTCCAATGCGCTCTGTATCTGGCGCAATCTTTGGGAGGATTCAGATGACCTGTCAGCGCATGCGCTGAAATATATGAAGGCTCGCTACAGCTAATCTAGATATTTGGTGGTCGAACTAGTTCTTCGTTACGCCGATGAGAGTTTCAACGGTGACAAAGACCGCGAGAAGAATGACAAACCAGCCAAAGGCGCTCTTTAATTTCTGGGCTTTGACTCGACTCGAGAACATAGATCCCACTAGTGCGCCCAAGGATGTTCCAATAAGTGCGGGCAGAATTATCTTGAAATCAAAAGAGATTTCAGTATTAAGTGATACCAATGTACTCACTATCAAATCTGAGGACATACCCCGAAAAAGCACCAAGGCAATTGGTAATTCCAATGACAAATGACGTTGCGATGGCATCTTTCATGGCTAGGCCGCCAAAGAGAACTAGGGCAGGGACAACCATAAATCCGCCGCCAACACCGACGGTGCCGGTAATAAAGCCAACGAGTGCGCCATTTAAAATTAGGCGGTGGGTAATTGGCCTATGTGGACTTTCTGTTTCCAAATCGTTTCGGCGGCGAATCATTGCAATTCCAGTTACTGTCATGATCAATGAAAAAGTGAAGAGGAGGATGTCACTAGGTAGGTGAGATCCAACTTGCCCGCCCACAAAAGCGCTGAGCATTCCTGAGATTCCAAAGATAAATCCAGTGCGCCATTGGATGTGACCGCGCTTTGCGTGGCCTATCAGGCCGAATGCAGTAGCTACTGCAACCACAATAAGGCTGGAAGCTATCGCTTCCACGGGCGGCATATGTTCTACATACAAAAAGAGCGGAGTCGTCATGATGGAGCCGCCTGCACCAAGCAGGCCCATAACTAATCCAATTAATACGCTAAGTGAAAAGACAAGCATTGTCTTTAGAGCCTATTAAATGTGGTGATTCGAGTCGGATGCGCGAATGCCTTGCTTGTGATAAATCTCGAGCGTCTTTCTAAATGGAATTACTCCGTACTGATCGGCTAATTTCTGCCACTCAACAGATAGTTCAGCAACAATTTTTGGATTAGCACTTGAAAGATCCTTCAATTCATTTCTGTCTGCGCTTAAATCATAGAGTTCCCATTCCCAGTCGTACTGGCGAACTAACTTCCACTTTCCTTTGATAATTGCGCCGTTACCAATGTGCTCCCACCACAATTGAGAGCTCTCGGTATCTGAGCTTTGAAGAGCGGGCAACATGCTGCCGCCGACAAGAGGTTCTAGAGCATTGCCGTTAAGGCTTGCTGGATATGTAACGCCAAGTGCGTCATAGAGAGTTGGAGCAACGTTTACTAATTGGAAAGTGCTGGTATTGACCTTTCCGCTGTTTAACTTGCCTTCTGGCCAGTGAATGATGAAAGGTGACATAACGCCACCTTCGTGGGTGTAACGCTTATAAAGTCGGAATGGCGTGTTGGAAACATTTGCCCAGCCAACACCGTAACTTGCGTAGGTGTCTTCTCCCCCAGGCATAACATCTGGATCATTTCCAAGAACAACTTTGCGGCCATCGCGAGTACGAGTGCTTATTAAGTTCTTAGCGCGACGAAATTCTGAAATATCATCAAGTGGCAAGGCTTCGGCGCACGCCCCATTATCTGAAAGGAAGATAATGATGGTGTTATCCCATTCGTTATTCTTTTCAACTTGATCAAGAATTTTTCCTATGGCCGTATCCATCTCGGTGACCATCGCTGCATAAACTTCCATGCGGCGCGCTTGCCACTTCTTCTCTGGTTCTTCTTCCCAAGAAAGCACGCGTGCATCGCGTGGACTTAACTCTGTCTCTTTCGGGATGATGCCCAAGGTTTTCTGGCGCTCTAGTCGCTTTGCTCTGATGGCATCCCAACCGGCGTCATACGTTCCGGCATATGACTTGATGGTCTCTTCTCTGGCGTGCAATGGCCAGTGCGGAGCGGTGAAAGGAACATAAAGGAAATATGGCTTATCGGCTGGCCGCTCTTTAATGAATTTGGCTGCCTCGGTTGCGATTGCATCTGTGTAGAAAAAGTCAGGGTTTTTATCTGCCTCTGATTCAACATTTTCTAAACCACGTGTCAGTGTGCCAGGGCGGAAATATGTTGCGCAGCCATCTAGCGTGCCAAAGAAATTATCAAATCCTCGGTCGGTTGGCCAAGCACCGTTTGGCACATTTGGACTATTGGTGAGGTGCCATTTGCCGGTGATTGCTGTGATGTAACCATTTGATTTCAAGACTTCGGCAATCGTTGCGCAACGATTATTTAAGTTGCCTGCATATCCGCCTTCTGCGGCATTGCTGCCTGTCAAAATGCCGATTCCAGTTTGGTGCGGATGTATGCCAGTTAGCAATGAGGCGCGACTTGGGCTGCATCGTGGAGTGTTATGAAAATTTGAGAGTTTTACGCCACTGCCAGCCAGGCGATCTAGGTTAGGGGTGCGTATCTCCCCGCCGTATCCACCAATATCAGAAAAGCCAAGGTCGTCAGCTAAGAAGATAATTACATTAGTCGCCTTGCTTTTCATTTTTATATCCCTCTCGATTGTTTTTAACTACTGAATCGCCAGATAGGCATTCATTACCATGTTCTTGTTTTCATAAATATTCATAATCTGCCTGAACGGAATTACACCGTTCTGCTTAGCGATTTCTTCCCATTTAGCAGTGAGTTCTTTAACAACTTCAGGGTGCTTGGCGCTCAGATCTGTTATCTCACTTCTATCTGTCTCAATGTCATAGAGTTCCCAAGGGAAGTCATACTGACGAACTAGTTTCCACTTGCCACTTCGCAGAGCGGCATTGCCGCAGTGTTCCCACCACAAAGTTGGATTGGAAACATCTGCTCCTTTCCACGCACCGAACATGCTCTGTCCGACAAGTGGTGGCAACTTCACGCCGGCTCGCTCACTTGGATATTTAGCACCAAGTAGTTCTAGAAGCGTTGGCATCACATCTGTTAATTGGAAAGGCTGCTCAAAAATCTCTCCGGTGCGCAGTTTTCCTTTTGGCCAGTGAGCAACAAATGGGGATGCAACTCCGCCTTCATGTGCCCACAATTTGAATAACTTAAATGGGGTGTTGGATAAGTTGGCCCAGCCACGACCATAACTTTGATAAGTCTCTTCTCCACCTGGCATTACCAGTGGATCATTTCCAATTCGAACATCACGGCCATCTTTAGTTTTCTTGTGCAGGATGTCACGGCGCTCTCTAAAATCTGCAATCTCACCAAAAGGCATTGGGTCAGCTGATGCACCGTTATCTGCCATAAACAAAACAACTGTGTCTTCCCAATCACCATTTGCTTTAATTTGATCTAGAACTCGTCCGATTGCTTGGTCCATCTCGGTGACCATCGCTGCATAAACTTGCATGCGACGAGCCTGCCATTTGTGGTTTGCGGCATCTTCCCAGCTAGGAACGCCTTCATCTCGTGGACTTAACTCTAGGTATGAAGGTAGAAGTCCTAACTCTTGCTGGCGCTTTAATCGAGTTTTGCGCAACTCATCCCAGCCCACGTCATAGACGCCGTCATACTCTTTGATGGTTTTTTCTCGAGCATGCATTGGCCAATGTGGCGCCGTAAATGGAACGTAGAGAAAGTATGGCTTCTCTGGATTCTCTGATTTATGAGATTTCAAAAATGCAACAGATTCATCAGCGATCACATCGGTATAGAAGAAATCTTTTCGCTCTGCCTCGTGATCAATATTTTCTGTGCCACGCGTTAGCGTTCCTGGTTGATAGAAGCTTCCGCATCCAGTCATGGTTCCCCAGAATGTGTCGAAGCCGCGAGCAGTTGGCCAGGCATCATCAGGGGTGTGATTGCTCGGAGTTAAATGCCACTTTCCACGAATTGCGGTGGTGAATCCTTCTTGCTTAAGAACTTCGGCAATAGTGATGCAGCGATCATTTAATTTGCCGGTGTAACCACCATCGGCTGAATCATCCTTAGCAAGAATTCCCATACCTGCTTGGTGGGGATGTAATCCTGTAAGTAGTGATGCTCGGCTTGGGCTACAACGTGGCGTATTGTGAAAGTTGCTCATGCGAACACCGTTTGCAGCCAGTGCATCGATATTCGGAGTCTTTATCTCACCGCCATAGCATCCCAAATCTGAGTAACCCAGATCATCAGCAAGAAATATAACTACATTGGTCATGACTTCACGGCGCCAGCTGTGAGTCCAGAAACAATCTGACGACTTGCAACCGCGGTCAAGATAATGATTGGTATCGCCGCCACAAATCCAGAAGCGGACATCTGACCAAAGGTAATTTCATAATCTTGTACTAGCGAGGCAATGCCTACCGTCAGCGGAGCTGCTCCGCCGCCAGTTGTCATAATCAAGCCCATCAAGAACTCATTCCAGGCCATGATCGCTACATAGATTGCTACGGCGCCTAAACCAGGTTTTGCAAGTGGAAGAAGTACTGAGAAAAAGACTCGCCTCTCAGATGCGCCATCTACTAGCGCGGCCTCGCGCAGCTCGTCAGGAATTTGATCAAAGTAAGACTTAATCATCAAAATCGCAAAGGGAAGATTAAAGACTGTATTAACTAGAACGAGTCCTGTAACAGAACCTAACAAGTTCAAGTTTGTCAGGGTTACATAAATACCCGGAACAAGAGTAATTGGAGGAACGATTGGTAGAAAGGAAGCCAGGATAAATACTGGAGTAGTAGCCCACTTCGGTGGCTTTAGCTTTGAAAGCGAGTATCCGGATCCGGATCCAATTACCAAAGTCAGAATCACTGTGCCAAAAGTTATAGTTAGGCTGTTAAAAATCTGTCTGACAAAGTTCTGTCCCGGGTCAGCCAGGGTTCGGAAATTACCTAACCAAAATGAGAAATCAAAACTAGAGCCGATAATTGACTTGTTGGGAAGAAAAGCAAGAATTGCGATCCAAACGATTGGAATTAGAGTTATAACGATCGTAACAAAAATCGCTAACTCTAAAGTGATATTAACTTTAGTTTTTTGAACTGCTCTTTTCCATAGTCATTAGCGAGACCTATTCTTTCTTCTCAGTGAATAAGCAATTCCAACAATCAGCCCCAAAATCGCAACGATGCAGAGACTGAGCGCACTGGCATAGCCAAAATCAAGGACTTCAACAAATATCTCGCGGATGTGTAAGCTGATAAGAGATGTGGCGCCATCTGGCCCACCCTTGGTCAACAAGTACATTTCATCAAAGGCCTTGATACTCATGATTGTTCTAAGAACGGCGATTACTGCGATCGTTGGTAATAAAATCGGCAGAATAATTCTTCTAATCAATTGGCCTTCAGTGGCCCCGTCAACTCTTCCTGCTTCTAAAATCTCTTGATTAATTCCATTTAGGCCCGCATAAATGAAGAGAAAGACAACCGGGGTCCAGTGCCAAACATCGACCACGACGACCGAGATGAATGCACCCGTCTTGCTATTGAGCCAAATTTGGGGCTCTTGACCTAATCGATTCTAAAACCTTATTTACTAGTCCCATTGTTGGATCAAGAATTAGCAGCCACATAACGCTGACCACAACTGGAGCAACCACGGCTGGCCAGACAAATATATTTCGAGCTGCGCTCTTAAAAATTCTTGAGCTATTTACCATCATCGCCCCGGCAGTTCCTGCAACAAGGGTCAAAATCACACATAGAACTGTAAAGAGCAAGGTGACCTTGATCGAATTAATGGCCAAGGGATCATCTGGAATTTTCTTAAAGTTATCTAGTCCGTTGAAGGCAGAGAAGAACTCACCATCTAGAACCTCGGTTTCCTGAAACGACAATCTAACTAATTCATAGAGCGGATAAACCGCAAATATGGCAAGGAAAAGTACGAATGGTAGAAGGGCGACGACTGATGTCGCCCTTCTACCTGAAAGGGAGAACGAGCCTCTAGCACGACCACTAACTGCGGCGTTCTTCATACTTGAATTCCCTCTCATTTCGTAATTACTTACCTGTTATTTATTTCTTGGTGTAGCCAGGAGGACATTTAATATCTGCGCCCATTCTGGTCACGGATATTTGTCGATCGCCCTTAACGCATGTGATCGTCGTTTTTTCATTGACCGCAAATGTCGTTGCCTTCACGACTTTTACTAGATCAGCGTTTAGCGCGTTCATTCCAGCAAGAGGCGTGACAGTTCCAGCGGCGATTGCAGCTAGACGCGTCTCTGTTGCAGACAACATAGGAGCAGCAAATGTCTGCCGGATGTTCTCTGATACATACTTCATTCCCTGTTGATAGACCGCAAGGTAGTCACGTTGAGTTGCAGTCAAATTCGCTTCTGCAATGACATCTGTACGAGTTGGAATTCCGCCGTATTCAGCGAATTTCGATTTGGGCTTTCTTTGACGACTACCCAGTTGATGTAACTCAAAGCAGCCTTCTCGCGCTCTGATGTGAGTCCAACTGGAATAGACATCGCCCATGTTCCAGAGACGACACCAGGTTCACAGGTGCCGCAACCCTTTGGCATAACTGCAAAGCCGATCTTGCCGGCAACTTTTGATGCAACCGGATCGTTCATCGCATTTGCAGCCGCGAATACGACCTGACCTTGTGCCGCATCTCCAGCTTGCATTGCAGCAATTACTTGGTTTTGACCAATTGTGTTAGTTGCTGGCGGACCATATTTAGCCAGAGCACGTAAGGTCGTTGCTGCTGCTTTGCCTTCTTTAGAGTTAATAATTGGAAGCCAGTCTTCGCCCTGCTTATTGAAGAATCTTCCACCGTAAGAGGCAAGGATGTGGATGTAGTCATAAGTAACACTCGCACCGCTTGTTGTAGCTTGCGAACGGATGATGTATGGATACTTCACAACTTTGGCTGCCTTAATTTTTGCTGCGTTAGCCAAAACTTCTTCCCAAGTTGTTGGAACACTGAGTTTTAGTTGTTCGTAGATATCTTTGCGATATAGAAATACGTTTGTATTTCCGTTCAAAGGCATGCTCATCACATCGCCCTTTGGATCGCTAAATCTCTTGGTCGGATTCCAGTACATGAAGTTTCCGTATGAGCCAATATTTGGATCTACCTTGAAGTTAGGGTCGATTGACTTAAATGGCTTTACCCACTTGTTATTTGCGAATTCGTGGGTGAAGAGTTCATCGTATTGATAAACATCATATGTTCGGTTGCTGGCCTGAATATCTGTGACCAGTGTTGGACGCATTTCTGCGTATGGAAATACGCGAACATCAACTTCGATGCCAGTTTCCTTGGTGTAATCAAGAACTAACTTCTTATACGCATTCAGCCATGGAGACTGATTGACGTTAATCGTCAACTTCTTAACTTCAGCCTGAGCAGCAGACATAGGTAGCGATGTAGCGAGAATTGCAAATAACGCAGTTCCGGCAACGGCCACCTTCCGCCATTTTCTTGCTTTTATCATTGCTTACCTTCTCTCATTTGCTTCTTTGCTGTGTTCACAGTGAACCCAGCAATTCTGTATTTTTATCCGCTACGCAACGAAATCCGATGTGCGCAGTGAAACCATTTTTGGGTTGAGATGTTCGGGCTGACAGGCGATATCGATTGCAATATGAGTCATGGCATAAGTAAGAGCCACCCTTAATCACTTTGCTCTCACCTGAAAGTTGTGAATTATCGCTCCACCAGTCCGAGCACCATTCCCAGACATTTCCGCAGACGTTATAAAGCCCATATCCATTTGCAGCAAACGCGTAAACCGGAGCCGTTGCGATATATCCGTCGTCGCCAGAATTAAAATCAGGAAATTCTCCCTGCCAAATATTGCAGTGAAATTCATTATTAGGTGTTAGTTCATCGCCCCAAGAATAAAGTGAACCTTCGCGACCTCCGCGTGCCGCCTTTTCCCATTCGGCCTCTGTCGGCAGTCTCTTTCCGTTCCATTGCGCAAATGCATTGGCATCATCCCAAGAGATGTGGACTACAGGGTGATCAAGAATTTCTGCAATTGATGAGCTAGGTCCTTGCGGGTGGCGCCAATTAGCGCCATTGACTCCAACCCACCATGGCGTATTTGATGACTTACCAATCAAATGTTTTTCATCGAGTTCGGAAATTAAATTGGCGGGAACAAATGACCATCCCAATAACTCTGCCTCGGTCTTGTAATCGGTAGCTTCAACAAATTTTGAGAAATCTAAGTTTGTAACTGCGGTCTCATCGATCCAATATTCATCGAGATCCACAGATCTTTGTGGGCCTTCTCCATCTGCCGGATAGGCCATTGCGTTGTTGGTTCCCATCAAGAAAGGGCCCGCTGGAATCCGCACCATTTTGGAGTAATCAGGTATTGCACTTTTTGGGGCTGTGAGTAGGGATGGTACCTGCGCTGCGATTTTCCACAGTCAAGGTCCCAGCTGGACTACAGCATCCGCTCCCCATGAGCCCTCCTTAGATAATCTCAGTTAACTAAATTCACGTACATATCTGGTGCTTAATCCAGGAACTTCTCCCCCATGTACTTTTATATAGTTAAGCCTCTATACTAAAACTAACCATCCTCAAGTGGTGTGTCAAGACTCACAAGGGTGCGATTATTTTTTTAAGTCGAGCAGTTGGATCGCCAGAGGAATCGAGGTTGCCCGTGCAAGCAGTCAAATCACCCTCGAACCACCTCAAAAATGGGCAAATTCTGGAACAGTCGGGGCTGCGTCGACACAATTTGGGGATCATCTTCAGAGCGTTGCGAGATTCTGGGCCCCTTTCTCGGGCGCAATTGGCCAATGCAACTGGAATGACCAAGCCCGGGGTAAATAACATCGTTGATGAATTACTTGAGCGAGGTCTTCTGACTCAAGGGGTTGAAGAGTCAAAGCCAGAGAGAGGTCGACCTGGTGTTCTGCTCTCAATTAATGCGCAAGCTACTTCGATCATCGTCATCGAACTTCGCGCCTTTTATACAGCGATCATCGCCTTTGATTTGCTCGGCCAAGAAATTTATCGCGAACGAGCTACGACTTCCTACAATCTCACACCCGAAAAGCGCACCACAGAAGTTGCGCCATTGCTGGAACGAGCAATTCAATCAGCCACCCGCCAGACATCGCGCATCGCCAAATTAATTGTCGTTTTTCCTGGAATTATTGATTCAGAATTAAAAGTTTCTTCTTCATCGCTTAATTGGGAAAAGTTAGAGTTGATGCAGTACGTAAAGAATGTAGTGCCGCCAAGTATTCCAATAGAGATAAACACTGTCGCAAAACTTGCCGCATTTGCTGAATACGAATATCTATTAAAAGAAAATAAATCATCAAAGCTTCTAATGCACCTCGAATTGGGAATCACGCCAGGCATCGCTGTTGTGCAAAATGGCGAAATACAATTAGGCGCTAACTTATCTATGGGAAATATTGCCCATATTTCTATCAGCGAGCACGGAAAATTATGCAGGTGCGGAAAAATTGGTTGCACCGAGACTGAAATCGGCTTTAAAGTCCTGATTGAAAACACTTGTCCTGATCTAGTCAAAGACTGGAGCAAGGACACCGAGTTCTACCTAAGTGAGATCCTCACGTAGAGCTAAAAATGGCGATGAAGTTGTATTTAAAGGCATTGATCTTATTGCGCAATCTTTAGCGACAACTCTTTCGATCTTAATTCCCATTTTGGACCCAGATAGGGTGATTTTAGGAGGATATGCAGTGCGTATCTCCGACTTGCTTATTCCGAGGCTGAAGCATCACTTGGAGAGAAAAAATAAAGACGTTAGTTCTTTCTCAATAGGTACATCGGCTTTAGATACAGATGCGGCGCTATTCGGTGCCTATATTTTGGCCCAAGATGAACTCTTTAATTTTCCTCATTCAATTTCAAAACTGTTCATGATTTTGCTAAATCAAAGACAGGTACCTATTGTCAAATTGTGCGCGATCAAATACAATTTGTGTCTGCATTAATTCTGAATGATCTCTATGATGTCAAAAATGTGAATGTCATGAAGGAGAGTGCCTAGCAATGCAACGAGTGGGCTTTCGCTTGCAGGTTCGTCCAGAGATGATGGATGAATATGTTCGTCGCCATGAAACAGTCTGGCCCGACATGTTGCAGGCGCTGCGCGATACTGGCTGGACTAACTATTCAATATTTTTAGATCGCAACGACGGAACACTCTTTGGTTACTTTGAAACTCCGGATCTGGCAGCAGCAAAGGCGGGAATGGCAGCCCTTGATGTAAATGAAAAATGGCAAGCAGATATGGCTCCTTTCTTCACCGGACTTGATGGCAAGGCAGCCGATAAAGGTTTCTTAAAACTCGAAAGCGTTTTCTATCTTCAGTGAAGTTTTTTTCATCAACCAGATAAAGGAGTACAGATAGTGGCAACAGAAAAAGAGGCAAAGAACGCTCTCAAGCGCTTCTGGATTGAAACTCCATCCTGGGCTTACGGCAACTCTGGAACCAGATTTAAGGTATTCGCTCAATCAGGTGTGCCACGCGATCCATACGAAAAAATTGCAGATGCCGCGCAAGTTCATAAGTTCACGGGTGCTGCTCCATCAGTGGCTCTTCATATTCCTTGGGATAAGGTCGATGATTACAAGCATCTCGCTGATTACGCCGCTGGGCTTGGGGTGCGACTTGGCACAATTAACTCAAATACATTTCAAGATGATGATTACAAATTAGGTTCGGTCTGTCATCCCGATGCCAAGATTCGCCAGAAGGCGGTCGACCATTTATACGAGTGCATCGAAATCATGGGTAAGACGGGCTCCACCGATCTAAAGCTTTGGTTTGCCGACGGCACGAACTATCCAGGACAGGATAATTTGGCAGCACGTCAAGATCGTTTATCTGAAGCCCTTCGTAAATGTTATGACCGACTGGGACCAGACCAACGCATGCTTTTGGAATACAAATTCTTTGAGCCAGCTTTTTATTCAACGGATGTTCCTGATTGGGGAACTTCATATGTTCACTGCCTTGAACTCGGCGAAAAAGCGATGGTTTGTGTTGACACTGGCCACCATGCGCCAGGTACCAACATTGAATACATAGTTGCCTTCTTGCTGCGCAAGAAACGCCTTGGCGCATTCGACTTTAATTCGCGCTTCTATGCCGATGATGACCTAATTGTTGGTGCAGCAGATCCGTTCCAACTCTTTCGAATTATGCACGAGGTAAATCAAAACGGTGGCTTTGATGTGGGAACTCCTGTCTCTTACGTACTAGATCAATGCCACAACATTGAACCAAAGATTCCGGCGCAGATTCGTTCCATTACCAATGTGCAAGAAGCGGTCGCTAAGGCTCTTCTTGTCGATCATGCTGCGCTTAAGAAAGCCCAACAAGAAGGTGATGTGCTTGGTGGAAATGACATCTTGATGCATGCTTACAACACAGATGTTCGACCACTTCTTGATGAACTTCGTGGCGAAATAGGTATCGAAGCAGATCCAAAGAGCGCTTATGCTCGAAGTGGTTATGCAGAAAAGATTGCAGCAGAAAGAATTGGCGGCAATCAGGCGGGATGGGGCGCATAATGACAGTACCGAAAGTTGTAAAAGAACTTCTGCAACGCAGTAACTTTCTAGGTTCAAACCCAAAATTTACCAATTACGCCGGTGGCAATACATCAGCGAAGGGAATGGCTACCAATCCTGCAACAGGTGAAGAGACAAAAGTGCTCTGGGTAAAGGGTTCTGGTGGCGATCTCGGCACGATGACTGAATCTGGTTTAGCTGCTCTCATACAAGAGAAATTTGTAGCGCTCAAAAAAGTTTATCGCGGCGTCGAACATGAAGATGAGATGGTTGCGCTTTTTGATTACTGTCTCTTCGGCACATCCAAAGCCGCTCCAAGTATTGATACAACTGTGCATGCGCTTATTCCATTTGATCATGTTGATCACTTGCACCCAGATTCGATAATCGCGCTGGCAACTTCTGTAGATGGTGAGAAATTAACACGTGAATGTTTTGGCGATGAGATTCTCTGGGTTAATTGGCGCCGTCCCGGATTTCAACTTGGGTTAGATATGGAAAAAATTGCCACCGAAAACCCAAAGGCAAAGGGTTGCGTTCTCGGAGGTCATGGCCTCACAACATGGGGTGCAACAAGTAAAGAGTGTGAAGAGCGCTCTATTGCAGCGATCACCAAAGCTGAAGAATTTATTAAGTCAAAGGGTAAGAAGAACCCGTTTGGATCGGTTGTTGAAAAGTACAAGCCACTTGATTCGGCATCTCGCATCTCGCGCGCCAGCTGAACTTGCCCCTCATCTGCGCGCTGTGGCATCACGTGATTCACGTATGGTCGGCCACTTTACTGATTCAGAAGTAGTTCTTGATTTCACGCAGGGCGCTGAACTCTCTCGGTTAGCCGCTCTTGGTACTTCATGTCCAGATCACTTCTTGCGTACAAAAATTTCCCCAATGGTTTTAGATACCGCACCTGGCGCCCCGCTCGAAGAAGTTATCAACCGCGTTGCAGAACTTCACGAGAAGTACCGCGAAAATTACGCTGCCTACTACACACGTCATGCGTCCAAGGACTCCCCCGCAATGCGTGGGGCTGACCCAACAATTATTCTCGTGCCCGGAATCGGAATGTTTTCATTTGGAAAAGATAAGCAGACTGCTCGCGTTTCTAGTGAGTTCTATATCAACGCCATTAACGTTATGCGCGGAGCTGAAGCTCTTTCAACTTATGCACCAATTGTCGAGTCTGAAAAATTCCGCATTGAGTATTGGGATTTAGAAGATGCCAAGTTAAAGCGCGCACCTAAACCTAAGCCACTTGCTGGACGAATTGCACTTGTAACCGGGGCCGCTTCGGGGCTTGGTAAAGCGACTGCCTTGCGCCTAGCGGCAGAAGGTGCCTGTGTTGTAGTTGCAGACCGCGATAAAGATGGAGCTGTTGCCGTCGCAGCCGAAATTGGAAATTCCGATAAAGCCATTGGTATCGCAATGGATGTCACTGACGAAGGCGCCATCAGCGATGCAATTGCTGCTACTAACTTAGCTTTCGGTGGCGTTGATATCGTTGTAAATAACGCGGGTATATCAATTAGTAAATCTCTAGTTGACACAACTGTCCAAGATTGGGATTTGCAACATGACATCATGGCCCGCGGATCTTTCTTAGTATCGCGCGAAGCGACCAAGGTGATGATCGCGCAAAAATTAGGTGGAGATATTGTCTATATCTCTTCTAAGAATTCAGTATTCGCCGGTCCAAATAACATTGGTTATGGATCAACGAAAGCAGATCAGGCGCATCAAGTACGGCTATTAGCGGCAGAGCTTGGGGAACATGGAATCCGCGTTAATGGAATCAATCCTGATGGCGTTGTTAAGGGTTCTGGAATCTTCTCATCGGGATGGGGCGCCAATCGTGCTGCCGTATACGGAGTTGAAGAATCTAAACTCGGTGAGTTCTATGCCCAGCGAACAATTCTTAAAAAGGAAGTTTTGCCAGAACATATCGCAGCAGCCGTTTTTGTTCTGCTTAGCGGAGAACTATCTCTAACGACCGGGCTACATATCCCTGTCGATGGCGGAGTATCTGCAGCCTTCTTGCGATAAACCATTATGAAGTTCTGTGCAGCGATAGATCTTGGCGCCTCTAGTGGACGCATTGCTGTCGGGTCCCTTGATTCAGGTTCACTTGTTATTCAAGAAGTCCATCGTTTTAAACACGAAGCGAAAGTCTTTGCAGATGGTGGGTTGCACTGGGAATGGTCGAAGATTGTTGATGAAGTTAAGACCGGACTGTTAAAGGCGCAAGAGCTCGGTGAAATCATCTCTGTCGGTATCGATACTTGGGCAGTTGACTATGGATTACTGGACAGTCAGGGAAATCTAATCGAAGAACCCTATTGCTATCGAGATTCACGAACCGATGGTTTGATGCAATCAATCTCAGACTCACTTGGCGCAGAGTGGATTTATCAGAAGACCGGAATTCAATTCATCTTCTTTAATACCGCCTACCAACTGCACGCTGCGCGAAATACTCCGGCGCTCAAAAGTGCGGCTACTTTCTTAATGCTCCCAGATTTACTTAACTACGTTCTCTCTGGAGTGCAGAGCAGTGACATTACTAATGCATCATCTACGCAACTCTTAAATGCTCACTCACAAGAATGGGATTGGGATCTAATCGAAAAACTCGAGATACCCAAGTCCATCTTCCCTGCATTGCATAAACCAGGGATAAAGATTGGAAACATCAAAGGCCATGGCAATCTAGATGGCATTTCTGTAGTTGCAGTTGGGTCTCATGACACCGCATCTGCAGTTGCCGGAGTACCGCTGCGATCTACAAAAGATTCGGCCTATATTTCAAGTGGTACGTGGTCACTAATCGGTCTTGAACTTGATGCGCCAATCACTAGCGCTAAAGCACTTTCGTACAACATCACCAACGAAGCGGGTGTGGCTGATCGCATTCGATTCCTTAAGAATGTGTCAGGCATGTGGTTGCTCGAAGAATCACTTCGCTATTGGAAGTCTCAAGGTCTTACGTTGACAGCTGCAGATTTAACCCAAGAAGCTAGTCAGCTTCCTCGTGCACAGATCATAAATACCAACGATCCACGTTTTGCCAAACCCGGCGCGATGCCAGAGCGAATCGCTGAATATTGTCGCGAAACTAACCAAAAAGTTCCAAGTACCCCAGGTGAATTTGCACGTTGCATCTTTGACAGTTTGTCTGACGCTTATGCGCAATCACTTCGCGAACTAGAAGATGCTGCCGGCGTTAAAGTAAAGGAAATAAATATAATTGGTGGTGGATCGTCTAATGATCTTCTTAATCAATTAACTGCCGATGTAACAGGTCTTCCCGTAATTGCCGGACCAACCGAGGCAACTGTGATGGGTAATCTCATTATTCAGATGATCAGCGCCGGTTGGATTGCAAACCTTGAAGAAGGTCGAAAACTTATTTCAGAATCTATTGAGCGAAAAGAATTTCAACCCAAATAATCAGCGCCTTTTCCAGGCACCGGTACACCAGAGCGCCCAGATAACTAGGAGCGGTTGAAAGAGCAGGCGAATTGCGCGGGCGCGATCGGTGTCAAGGCCGAATGCATCGATCTGGTTTACATATTGCGAGATGTTGCCGGGGAAAATTGCGATGAAGAATGCGGCGGTGAGCCAGCCGACTTGAGTGCGGTATTTGAAAAGCAGAGCAAGAGATAAGCCCAGCGCGATTTCAACGATGCCAGATGCGATTACAACAAAGTCAGCAGAGAGCGGAACCCAGTTGGGAACTTGTGCTTGGAACTCGGTGCGATTTGTTGTCAGGTGTGTGGTGCCGGCGTAGGCAAGGGCTGCGCCCAAGAGAAGTTGTGTGGCATTTCTTAGATGGCGCATAAGTTAATTAAAGCGTACCTGTTAGCGTTCTCGGATGAAAAGAGTCCTGCCCTTCACCTTGATCGCATCCCTTGTCGCATTCTTTGTGTTGACTGACAGTCAGAGCTGGGCAGAAACGGTTGCCACAAAATCTAAGGTCTGCCCAACGGGTTCATTCCCAGATTTATCAAAGTCAGTTGGTGCGGGTGAAGGCTATGCAAAACCATCAATTTCAGTTACGTGTAGCAAGACTGAAATAAAAGTTAGTTCCAATGGAATGATCAGCTTTGCCTTTGAACCGAAAACTCCCAATGCGTTGACCACACAAGATTGGAAATGGTCTGTTCCTTTAAATCCGACCAAGGCAAAATCAGTTACTACAATTAAAAATGTTTTGGGAACACTTGGATTTACCGTCAGTGGGCTTCCTATTTATGGACCAACCGAAGGTCCTATGCCACCTGCGCAGTCATATGGTGATCCGATTTATAACAAGATTATGGATACCTGCGGCGGTCACACAGGCCCTGCCCGTGAATATCACCACCACGCAATTACTTTGGTGCAGCAATGCAACTTAAATAAGCAGAAAATTTTGGGGTATGCCTTAGATGGCTTCCCAATCTATACAACCCTTGGTTGTATAGATAAGAAATGTGTAAAGACTTTGATGATGAAATCTGGTTATGTAAAAACAGGAGATCCCACCACAAACTCTTGGGATGCTTACACATTTAAAAATTCCAAGTCCACGAGTGTTTTAGATGTGTGCAATGGGCGTACGCAACCTGATGGAACATATGGTTATCACGCAACAACTGATTTCCCATACATCATCGGTTGTTTTACCGGAACTGCAACTCTTCCAAAGGGTCGTGCAGCAGAACCAATGCCACCAATGGGTGGGCCAACTATGGGTGGGCCACCACCGGGTGCGGATGGAAAGTTGCCACCACCAGGTGGACCAATGGGTGGACCAATGGGTGGACCGCCTCCGGGTGCGGATGGAAAAATGCCACCACCAGGTGGGCCCACTAAGCCTTAGTAGTTTTGCAATAACTCACGTTTACGCAGAGTTATCAAAACAAAAACCCCGCCATTGCTGACGGGGTTTTTACTTGTTAAACCTTTGACTGGTTAGGACTCGAAGTCTCCGCCTCGTCCTGTAATTTTCTGCCTCTTTTTTGCCGGGCGTTCGTAGGCAATCAATAGCGCCGAAAGAACGACGATGAAGGCTGCCAGAATCAGAAATTTATTCAACGAATTAACCCAGTACTGCCCATACAACTAGCGCGAAGACTCCAACACCAAGTCCAACCATCGCAATGGCTGACAATGAAAGAAGTCCGCGAGAATCTGCAATTTTAGTTGCAAGCGCTGATGGCTTTTCAATTTTCTTCAGATCTGTAAGAAGAGCTTCGGCTTCGCGAATCGCTGCGTATTGCGAAATTATCGCCAAAATTCCTGTTGCTGCGGCAACGCCAACAGCTAGGTACTTGGCGCTATCTGCTGCGCCATCAAATTTTCCAAATGCTGCCAATACAAAAACTCCGATTAGCAAAAGCGTTGGTGCGATTTGAGCATTGATAATCTGTGTGCGCTTTGTGTTCCAAAGCTCTAATAAACCTTTTTCATCCATTTTCGCTCTCCCTGGTCTGTGGATCTTTTACTAACAGCGAAATCGTAAGCCTGAACCCTTAACCTCGCATGTCCAATCTAGAAATATTGGGCAAATACAGGGTTTAGTTGTTCTTTACGTATTCGGAAGCGTGTGGGAAGCCGTTGGCCTCTAGCTTTTCGGCCAATTCAGCCTTTACAGCCTTGACGACCTTATGTGTTCCATCGCAGTTCTTCTCTTCGTCTCTGGTGTAAGTGCAAGTACAAGCGCCCATGACATCTCTCTTCTCTGTATTGGATAAGCCAGAATCTTATAGGACGCAGGAAGAAAAGACTGGTTGAACTTTTAGCGATTTTCTAAAGCCCATCTTCGAAGGCGCTGACTTACGATTGCCCAATGTCGCGCACAGCAAAGGTCAAGAATGGTTTTGCGCCAAAGGTCTGTGTGCGCTGCGGCCTGGAATTTGAATGGCGCAAGAAGTGGGCCAAGAATTGGGCGGATGTGAAGTACTGCAGTGATCGATGCCGTGAGAATAAATGAAGCGCGCTATCTATATCCCTTTTGATCACCTGCATCGCAAGCACGGTGCGCTCAAGAGCGCTGATCCCAAATCGGATCTGATTGTTTTTGTGGAAAGTGCGCGCATGACCACTGGCCGTAACTGGCACAAGGAGCGGTTGTTCTTTCTAATTTCTAGCGCCCGCCATTTTGCGAAGTTGCTAGAGGATGAAGGTTTTAAAGTTGAATACATCAAGGCTGCCACAACAATTGATGGCCTCAAGGAAATCACCAAGAAGCACGGAGCGCTGCCGATCGTTTGCGCAGAGCCAAGTTCCTTTCGCCAATATGAGGCGCTTAAAAAATACAAAGTAACTTTCGTTGAAAATGATTTCTTTCTAACTTCTCGCTCGCTCTTTAAACTTTGGGCAGATGAGCAAAAGTCTTATCTAATGGAAAATTTCTATCGCAAACAACGGCTGCGCCTAAATGTATTGATGGCGGGAAAAGATCCGATAGGTGGGTCTTGGAACTTTGATAAAGAAAATCGCCTGCCACCGCCGAAAAAATATGAAGGCCCGGCATATCTAGAACATAAGCGAGATGAGATTGATAAAGAAGTGGCAGATGAGCTCTCGCACGTTCCGACAAACACTTGGGCTACTACGCGCAAGGGCGCACTTGCACAGTTAAAAAACTTTATTGATAACCATTTTGCCGAGTTTGGACCACTAGAAGATGCGATGACCACGCAGAACTGGGCACTGCACCATTCACTCCTTTCTCCTTACTTAAACAATGGCCTGCTGCATCCCAGTGAGGTAATTGATGCGGCTATGAAAGCCTTTGAAACTGGCAAAATTCCAATTGAATCTGCCGAAGGATTTGTTCGTCAGGTAATTGGTTGGCGCGAATATGTAAACGGAATGTATTGGTTTCTGGGGCCTGAGTATCGAAGCAATAATCAATTGGGTGCCAACCGAAAACTTTTGCCGTTATTTTCAGATCCTGGCGCCACGAAAATGAATTGCATGAAGGAAATTGGCACCGATATCCAAAATAGGGCTTGGGTGCATCACATCCCCCGGCTAATGGTTCTATCTAATTTGGCTTTAGTCACTGGCACCAATCCGCAAGAATTTCTAGATTGGATGCGCGAAGTATTTATCGATGCCACTGAGTGGGTAATGGTTCCAAATGTTATTGGCATGGGTGTTCACGCCGATGGTGGAGCGATGATGACTAAGCCATATGCCGCAGGTGGTGCCTACATTTCGCGGATGTCTGACTATTGCAAACCTTGTGCCTATAACCCCAAGCTGCGCGTTGGCGAAGATGCGTGTCCGTTTACAACTTTGTATTGGGATTTTCTAGATCGACATAGAGAAACGTTTGCTAAAAATCACAGAATGAGCCAACAAGTATTTGGACTAAACCGCTTAAGTGATCTGCCCGAGTTAAAGGTGCGCGCGCAAGAAGTGCTCAAAGGTTTAGAGCAAGGAATCATTCGGGCTATCTGCCGATCGCGCCTGATATCTCTAAAATATCTTTGCCTATAGCGATCTGGACAATCAGATAGAAGATTGCAATTCCGCCTATTCGGTACACCCACACCCCAACTGGGTGATTTCGCAGCGATCCAGATTGCTTGTCATCGGAAAGTAGACCCAAAATACCGATCACTAAACCAGGGATGCTGAGAAGGACAAAACCCCAAGTTAGAAATTGCTCTGGGTCCTCGAAAATGCTTTGTCCCAACTTCGCAAAGAGAGTGCCAAGTATTGTCATTGCAACGATGCGGACTCCACCTTTGGGTAATGCGAAGTGAAGCATTCGACTGCGCGGCAAAATGTGGCCAACCGAAAGTTTTAAAATGTTTGGAAGTATGAACAAAGCGGTTCCGATTAACAATGGGATGCCATATCCAACGAAAGATTCCATCACAACGCCAAAGATGAACGCCTTAACGATATTTGAGATGTATTGCTGACGCTTCGATGGTTTTTCTGGATCAACAGCAACGTGCTTGCTGCGAAGTGGGGTATAGGTATGTTGCTAAATCTTCGAGCATCATGCGGACAATTACACCGATGGCGATGGCGATACCAATTTCTTTGGCGCGACCAGTGATGGCTAATTGCTTAGCAGCAATGACATTTAAGGAATTTATGAAGCCGATAAATGTCCAGTTGGTCAAAATTGCAGCGAGTAAATAATCTGTCGCGCGTTCCCAGTGTGTCTCACCCGCTTCGACTTTACGGCGGAAAGGTCTAAATGATCCGGCAAGTAACGGTGGAGACACGCAGATCGCGGTAACGGCCAAAACCGTAAGTATTTCACTCAACGAATTAGCGTTACCTGATGAAAGTATTCCAACCGCAAATACAGAAGCTGCGACTAATCCACCTATAGATTCGAAGATGCTCAACAGAGTCATCGCTGCAAAAATTGTCCAACTAGGTGGCATCGGCTGAGAACTGGCAGAAGTTATAGCTTGGAAACCTAAATATGCACCCAGCGGAATTGTGAAAAATGAGAGCGAGCCAAAGATTGCGCGCAGATAACCTGCATCGCTTAGTATTTTTCCAAAAAGCGGTGCGAACCTTGAGATTCGAAGCGTGGCAAGAATAACTGCGGCATCGTAATTATTCGTAAGTGGTGATCGCCAAGTAAATGATCGATCGCCAATCCCCATTAACTCTCTGTCAAATGAATTGATATCAAATTGTCCAGATTGTTTTGCGTGTGCCGAATGCAACGCCTCTTCTGCAATCTCGGAGCCATGACCTTCGCTATGGCTACCTTCTTCACGTCGTGCGGGATTGGCTCTTGCGCCAGAGCCGCCTTTGCCGGGTCCATCGCTTCCACCACCACCAGAGCCACCGCTTGATCCGCCAGAACTGGCGCCGCCACCACCGACGGCTGCGCCAACTGCAGCACCACCTGCGGATAAAACACTGAGCGCTGTGAACCCAGCGACTTGAGTTTGCGCGGTCTTTTCCGGTTCGCTTACTGGGTCATAAACGGGAAGTTCTTCAACGTTGGTTACTTCTTCAAGAGTTTCGGGATCAACAACTACAAGTAAGTCCGGGCATGAATTATCCCAGTGGATCTCACCGGATTTATCTTTACAAAATTTAATTTGTTCAACTGTAATTGCACCCGTATCGGGATCTGTTACTTGAGCATTAGCCGAGTGATATCCAGGCGGCAAATCACTTGGTAAATCGATTAAAACATCGGCAGATGGACCGGTTGCAATTAATTCTGCAATTTCATCATCGGCATGCGTTGGGATAACAGAAAGATTTAGCGCGACGATAAAAAGCAGTAGAAACTTTCTCATCATCCAACATTTCTTGAAATTGTGATTTTAATCTTGGTTCCGACTTTCAAACCAGAAAACTTCAGCGCGGCTTTATTGCCGCCGGCGCTAAGGGCTGAATCGATAAACTTGCCTTTGACATCAACCGTTTCGATTGGCGCACTTGGCGCATCTCCCGAACCTTTTAATTCGGCAATTGCCTCTGTCGCTGTGACAATATGCGGCGGGTGCTGGTGCATCATTTTGCGCCGCTTTTGCTTCCTCAGCTTTGCCTTTACTTCCTCCGCCTTTGCCTTGGCATCGGCGTCAGCTTTTGCTTTTGCTTCGGCGTCAGCTTTTGCTTTTGCTTCGGCGTCAGCTTTTGCTCTTTCTTTAGCTTTGTTCTCAGCCTCTAACTTTGCTTTTGCATCGGCCTCAGCTTTTAACTTTGCTTTCGCATCTGCTTCAGCTTTTAACTTGGCTTCGGCTTCTAATTTGGCCTTCTTCTCGGCTTCGACTTTTGCATCTGCTTCAGCTTTCGCTTTTGCATCTGCTTCGGCCTTAATTTTTGCATCTGCTTCGGCTTTGATCCGAGCATCTTCATCAGCCTTAGCCTTGGCATCTGCTGCAGCTTTCTCTGCGGCAAGACGCGCTGCTGCTGCAGCCGCTGCTTCACGAGCTGCTTCTGCTTCCGCTGCAAGACGCGCTGATTCCGCAATTGCTGCAAGGCGTGCAGCTTCAGCAGCTGCTGCTTCGCTGGCATCTAGCGCCGCGTTTGTAGTTGTTGCAGAAAGTGCGGTTGTTGATTCGCTAAAGCCCAACAGGTTTTGTGCACGAATACGAACTGTGTAAACAGCGCGGCCCAACAATGACATTATCGTAAATGGCGAAGTTGTGCTGCTCATTGCTGTGAAGGTTTCGCCATTTAGCGAATATTGATAATCAGTGATTGGTGATCCACCATCTGAACCAGGTGTGAAAGCTAAGGTAATTCGACGATCGCCACCGGTTGCAGATGTAAGTGTTGGAATTGCTGGAACAGTTACGGTGCTAGCAAAAGCGCGTACTGGGCGAACACCTGAATAATTAAATGTTGCAGAATTGGCATTCCAAGCGCCATTTGAGAAATTAACTTCTCCGACTTGACTAGCATCTGTTTCGGTGGATGACCAATAACCGCCGGGCGGAAACGAGAGAAGTGAATTAGGACGGTTGCTATAAAGGGCCAAGAGTTCATCTTTCGCGGGCAGGTACCAATCATCAACGGTTGCACCAAATGCAGTTAATGAATAGGAATCCGCAACATGCACCGCGCGGCTGGAATTATCTAGTGGGAAAGCAATTGCAGCGCGTGTATTTCTATATCCCGTGCCGATTGCAGTTCCTTGTGCATTTACGCCTATCAAACCTTTTGGATTTCTTTGATCATAAAAATAGTTTCCGGTGGCACTTGCATAATCATCTACTAAGTTATTCCAATAATCTCTGGCCGCTTCAAGATAGTTACAAGTTGCCGCAAGTGTTGGTCCGCATGCGAATCCGCTATTTGAAACATAGAAGACAACTCCGGTTCCGGGGCCGACGTCACCAACAGCACACGTGCCACCTAGATGGCAGGCAAGTCCGGCCCCTGCTGTTGTTGTAAGGATTTCAGTTGTTGGCGATGAAGAAACAGTTGTCGCGCCCCCAGCATCAGTCGCCGTAACATTTACTCGGACAAATTTTCCGAGCGATTCACCTTTTGGAATATATGTAGAACCGGTTGCGTAGGCAATATTTGTATAAGTTCCGCCGGAAGTCGTTGAGTTTTGCCATTGATATGAATAACTAGGTGAGCCAGACCATGTGCCTGCTGCTGCGGTTAACGTTGATCCGACCCTGGTTGTTCCGGAAATTGTAGGCGCGCTTGAATTTGTTGGCGCACTTAAGGTCGAGAATACAAAATCGATTCCGTAATTTGTTCCAGAATTCGAATTTGGAAAAATGCCGTCAGAGAAATAGCGGTAAGAGGTTCCGCGTAAAGAAAGCGGACCAACCGTTTTAGAAGCCGGCTTGCCATCTCTTGTATAAAAGCCATTTGTATTGGAAACAGAAACCGTAAATGTTTCGTTAGCGCCAATAGAAACAGGAGTATCTAAAGTTACTTGGACCCATCCACTTGCGGTTGGGGTGTCAGTGGAAGTTGCAAACCGTTTTGTTGCGAGTTTGGTATTTGGCGTTTCACCAATCTTTCCCGTCCATACATATCCGGTATGTGCACCTTTGTTGCCATTTGTTCCGTCCCAGTATTGATAAAACCTGATCGCTGTTACTTGCCCAGCGGTGGTGGTGAATGCCGATATTCCGAGTTCGGTAGGGTTATCAAATACCGGTGTTGCGGCTGGGATGTAATCTGAAAATAGACTGTAATTTGTTACATCTGCTTGCGCGCTTTGTTGTATGGCAATAGGCATGGCTGTCGAGAATAAGCAGGCAAAAGCCGCGACAATCGATAGAGCTTTAAATCGCAAGGCTGAGGTCCCTATCTTTTCTCCAGAAGACCACGAAAATATAATGCAGGAAATGATGCATTTCTTTACCCGAGGAAATCCTCAGCATTGGGTTCTTTCATAGCGCCAGAGATCAAGGCTTGATGATGGTTATGCCGCCCATCACTTGATTGTCCATATCTGCAAGCGCGTTAGCTCCTTCGGCTAATCCAACTTCGCGCTTTACGAGCAATGCTGGGTCAAGGACACCTTTTGCAACTAGCGCCAACATTTCTGGGTAATCGCGCGCGGCCATTCCGTGAGAACCAAGTAAATCCAACTCCCATGCAATTACCCGAGCCATTGGCATTGCAGTTAAGACCGTTGGGGGTGAGAAGTAAACCTAATTGCAGATGTCGCCCGCCACGAGCAAGTGAGAGAACTGATGCGCCTGCCGTTGCTTCGCTGCCGAGTGCATCCACTGCAACGTCTGCTCCACCTAAGTTTTGCAGGAGCGCAACTGGGTCAGTGGTGCGTGAATTAATTGTTTGCGCACCAAGGGATGCGGCAACTTCCAAAGCGGCATCATTTATATCAACGGCATAAACATGTGCACCTTGGGCTTTTGCAATCATTACAGCACTTAATCCGACTCCCCCGCAACCAAAGATTACGACCTTTTCTTTTGCTTGCAGGTGTGCCCGTTTGATAAGACCGCGATAAGCGGTTGCAAAACGACAACCCAATGCAGCAGCCGTTGCAAAAGAAACTTCTTTGGGAATTGTTACCAAGTTAAAATCTGCGTTATTGATTGCAACATATTCGGCAAAAGAACCAAAACCAGTAAAGCCGGGTTGCGTTTGTGTTGGGCAGACTTGGGCATCACCGCGTAAGCAGTATTCACACTTGCCGCAACCACATACAAAGGGAACGGTTACGCGATCGCCGACTTTAAATTTTGTTACTGCGCCGCCGATTTCAGAGATAACACCAGCTAATTCGTGGCCCGGCACATGCGGCAAAACGATGTCAGAATCATGGCCCATCCAGGCATGCCAATCACTTCTGCATAATCCAGTTGCTTCAACTTTGATTACAACGCCGTCACTGGTTGCTTCCGGGATTGGTAAATCAATTACCGAAAGCGGTCCTTTGAATTCGGTGAAGTAAATGGCCTTCATGCGCTTATGTTAGTTAGCAATTGGTTAGCGCGATTAATTTCGTAAGCCGCAACACATCAAAGTCATCGGTTTGGTCATGCGTGGACTCTACTTCTTCTTATAGCCGGTAGGACACTTTGGTGAAACTGCAGTTACTTTCTTTGAAGTGTTACCTTTAAAGCAAGTGATGGTTGATTTCTTTTTAGCAGGTGCCGCTTTTGCCTCTTTTGCCAAAGCTGCGGCAACGTAATCTTCGGCCTCTTTAATTATGTCGAGATGTTTGTAAACGGGTGAAGCGTAGTTGATTCCGCTTTTTCCGTCGTAGCCGTCCGAGGCACCACATGCATACGAGCTCAGTCCATTTGGAGTGGTGGCAAGGTAGATAAATTCGTTCTTATATGTTGATGTGATTGATCCTCCTGAATCTCCACTGCATCCGAAACCCGCTTTCCCATTTAATATAATCAGGTGATCGGTCAGTTGTGATCTCTTGTATCCAACGATAGTTTCCGCCTCTGTCAGGGTTAATAACTTGCTTGTTAAAGACCTGGGTTGAAGCGTTTTTTTGTACTTCGGACTACACGGCAATTTTTCATCTGGATCGCATCGGTCTTTGTATTCGCCATAACCATGCATCTTTATGGGTGTCTGAGACTCACGGATCTCAATTTCAAGCTCTGGGGTTAATAGCTTAACGGATGGTGCCGTAATCAAATCTTTCTCAAGAACGTAGATTGCAAAATCATCCAGTGTTGCATTGTTGAATCTATAATTTTTTGCGATAAACCTTTTTTCGACTTTTACTAATCCTGAATAGTCTCCTGCCGTCGAGTTAGGTTTACCAACAAATAAATACTTGGAGTTAAAGGCAGTCTTATTACCTTGCCTGTCGAATTGAACTTCCGAATGAGCTGCCGAGAAAACTATCCGCGAATGAATAGAGAAACCCTGAGTAGGAAGCCTGATCACCTACTATTTGGAGGGTTCGTGAACTAGAGCGATAGTCACCACAGATAGGAACGATGCGGATTGAGAGATCAACTGCCGTCACTGGTTGCTTCCGGGATTGGTAAATCAATTACCGCAAGCGGTCCTTTGAATTCGGTAAAATAAATGGCCTTCATGCGATGAGTTTAGGGGCGTAGAAAGTTACTGTGCGTTAGAAAATACTAATGGCCACGCTTAACTACGGCGTGGCCATTAGATGTGCGTACCGCTGAGGGGAATCGAACCCCTACACTTCCCTTAGTTGGAGGGATGCTCTATCCATTGAGCTACAGCGGTACGCAGGACGGAACCTAAGTCAGATAAGTTTTCTGACTTAGGTTTTTTATTTTGCTGTGGATAAGAATCAAGAGACAAACCCGCATTAGTTGGGCAGTATTAGGCCATGGGATTTATTGCCAATTGGAAAGCTAGGCGCAAGTTCAAGAGCGATAACGAGCAATATGCGATTGCGCATGCTGATTGGCAAACCGATATAGAAATCTTTAAGAAGATTAAGGATGCATTTCTACTGGCCGCAAAAGGTGAAGATGTTGTTTCCAATCAGACGATTCAAAAAGCTGGAGAAATTGTTCTCTGGAGTGCGCGGGGTCAATTTCATGAGGCAGGCCGCGGTGCCGGACAATTTGTTGGTGCTAGCCAAGGTTTTAGCATTCCGGTTGTTGCAGGTATTCGCTATCGAGTTGGCGCAACGCGCGGCACATATGTTTCAGGTGATCCGATTCAAAAGTACGGCGAAATCGGCGACGTAGTCCTGACGACTAATCGCGTCTTATTTAACGGGATGATCAACACCAGAGAATGGGCATTTGCTAAGTGGAACGGGGCGGCGGCTTCTGAAGATGAAACTGATTACATATTTAATGTGAGCAATCGCCAGAAAACATCTGGGGTTTTATTTAGCACCCGCGATGGCCGAGAATTTAACCGTTATTTATCTTGCGCCCTTATCGCCGCCGAATACGGCATCGACCGCGTAATAACTGAAGTCGACAAAAACATGAAGGAACTCGAAGAAGATAAGCCGATGCCGCCTGTTTTACAGATTGCGGCGCCTAAGGAACTTAACTAATTCTTACCCATAGGATTGGGCACTCTTCTTAGAATTAAGGTGTAACAAGTGGCGACATTCTTTAGCGGTGGCACGATCTGGTGTGGCCTCGGTCGCTTAGTCCAATCTGTGCGCATCGATGGCGACAAGATTGTTGAATTAAATGGTGTCGCAAAATCTGGTGATGAAGTCATTGACCTGCAAGGTGGTTTTCTAGCGCCAGCATTTATGGATGGACATGCGCATCCATTATTTGGTGGACGTGAATCACAAGGTCCGTTGGTAAATGGTTTGCAGACAGTGGACGAAATGGTGGCCGAAGTTAAAAGATTTGCAGTCGCAAATCCTGATACACCGTGGATTATTGGTGGTGCATATGAAGCAGCGGCTGTTAGCGGCGGAGATTTCCTGGCAACTTGGTTAGATGAGGCGGTTAGTGATCGCCCGGTTGTTTTGCAAGCAGTTGATCACCACACGATTTGGGTAAATAGCAAAGCTTTGGAAATCGCCGGAATAACGGCAACAACTGGTGATCCAGATGGTGGAACGATTGCGCGTAATTCTGATGGCACTGCTCGCGGAACTCTGCGCGAGCCATCTGCGATGGATTTAATAATGAAGCACTCCCCCGAACGCACTTTGGAAGATGATGTTGCAGCGATTGCATGGGCATCAGATCGATATTTGGAAAGCGGTGTCACAGCGGCTACAGATGCTTGGGTTGAACCCGGAATGGCTGAGGCGTATATCGCTGCCGATAAATCAGGTGCGTTAAAGATTGATATGGACTTATTCCTGTTGGCACAACCAGACTCTTGGCGTGATCGGGTTACATACTTTGCAAAATTGCGTAAAGAGATTGAGGGCTTGGGCACTGGATCTAAATTGGCTTGCAAGACAATAAAAATTATTGGTGACGGCGCGCTATCGGCTGGAACCGCGGCACTTCTGTCACCTTACTTAGATGATCCTTCATCTTCTGGCCTTTTGATTTGGGAAGATGATGAAGTTTTAGATGCCGCAGTAGTTTTTGATTCGCAGGGTTATCAATTACATATGCACGCCATCGGCGATGCAGCGGTGCGCCAAGCCTTAGATACGATTGAAAAAATGGCGGCAGTAAATCCAAAGTGGGATCGCCGGCCTGTGATTGTTCATGCACAATTAATTGATCCACAAGATCTGCCACGTTTTGCTTCCCTTGGTGTGATTGCAAATTACCAACCGCTTTGGACTTATTTAGATCCCATGAATAAAGTGCTAATCGCACCTCGTTTAGGTGATGCCCGAAATGCGCAGCAATATCAATTGGCATCGATGGTTAAATCTGGTGCGCGCCTAAGTTATGGCAGCGATTGGCCAGTTACTTCTTATATTCCGCTGGAAGCACTTGCTGTTCCAACGCATCGCCAATCACCGGATCGCGAGCCGGCGCAGGGTTGGAGTCCGCAAGAATCGATTTCGGTTGAAGAGAGTTTGAGTTTTTATACCGAAGGCGTGGCCTATCAAGGCTTTAACGAGAAGCGCTTCGGCCAGATCGCAGTTGGGATGCAGGCGGATTTAATGCATCTCGCCGCTAACCCGATGGAAGTTTCGCCCCATGATGTGGCAGGGATCAAGATTAGGGCCGTTTATAAGTCTGGGGTCCGCGTCATAGGATGAGCCTATGACTACCACCGTAAATCACTGGATTGATAATAAAGAATATGTAAGCACCTCAGGACGCACCGCACCTGTTTATGACCCAGCACTTGGAGTTGAAACAAAGCGAGTTGCCTTGGCAAATGGTGCCGAAATTGGCGCGGCGATATCTGCTGCGAAGAAAGCATTTCCGGGTTGGTCAAAGACTTCACTTGCAGGACGTCAACAAATTATCTTTAAATTTCGCGAACTTCTAAATGCCAAAAAGGGCGAGCTAGCCGAAATCATCACTAGCGAACACGGCAAGGTTTTATCTGATGCCCTTGGTGAAATTACTCGTGGTCAAGAAGTAGTCGAATTTGCAGTTGGAATGCCGCAACTTATTAAAGGTTATTACTCTGAAAACGTTTCAACCGGAGTTGATGTTTACTCAACTCGCCAAGCACTTGGCGTTGTCGGAATCATTTCTCCATTTAACTTCCCAGCAATGGTGCCAATGTGGTTCTTCCCAATTGCTATAGCTGCCGGAAATACTGTTGTCTTAAAGCCATCAGAGAAAGATCCATCTGCTGCTATTTGGATTGGCAAGTTGTGGAAAGAAGCAGGCTTACCTGATGGCGTCTTTAACGTTCTAAATGGCGATAAAGAATCAGTAGATGGTTTGTTGCACTCACCTGATGTTGAAGCGATTTCATTTGTTGGTTCAACACCAATTGCACGTTACATCTATGAAGAATGTGCCAAGGCCGGCAAGCGCGTGCAATCACTTGGTGGCGCCAAGAACCATATGTTGGTCTTGCCAGATGCTGACCTTGAACTAGTTGCAGACTCAGCGATCAATGCCGGCTTTGGTTCTGCCGGAGAACGTTGCATGGCGATCTCAGTTGTTGTTGCCGTTGAGCCAGTTGCAGATGCGCTGATCGAAAAAATTGTTAGTCGGATGGATAAGTTGCGCACCGGTGATGGTCGCCGTGGCTGCGATATGGGGCCACTTGTTACTAAAGAACACCGCGATAAAGTCGCTGGATACATTGATATTGCAATTAAAGATGGTGCAAATGTTGTTGTCGATGGTCGCGGCGTTAAGGCCGATGGCGAAGCTGCAGGTTTCTGGCTTGGACCAACCTTGATCGATAAAGTCCCAACAACATCTAGCGTTTATAAGGATGAAATCTTCGGACCAGTCCTATCAATTGTGCGCGTTAAGTCATACGACGAAGGCGTTTCATTGATCAATAGCGGTGCCTTCGGCAACGGAACCGCCATCTTTACAAACGATGGTGGCGCAGCGCGTCGTTTCCAGAATGAAATTCAAGTTGGCATGGTGGGAATCAACGTTCCGATTCCAGTGCCCGTTGCGTATTACTCATTCGGTGGTTGGAAGCAATCACTATTTGGCGATACCAAAGCACACGGAGAAGAAGGCGTTCACTTCTTTACACGTGGCAAGGCGATCACATCTCGTTGGCTTGATCCAAGCCACGGCGGAATCAACCTCGGTTTCCCACAGAATTAATTCGACTCAAATAGATTAGAAAGGCGGAAATAATTATGGCCACTCGCAAGATGAGCGTAGGACAGGCAATTATTGAATTCCTTTCTCACCAATACACCGTCGATGGCGATCACCGCGAACGCACTATTGCCGGAGTCTTTGGAATCTTTGGCCACGGAAATGTGGCAGGTATTGGCCAAGCGTTAAAGCAACTTTCTATTTCTGATCCAGGTTTAATGCCTTACCACCAAGCGCGTAACGAACAAGCAATGGTCCACGAATCATCAGCCTTTGCTCGCATGTCCCGCCGTCGTGCAACATTTGCTTGCGCATCTTCGGTTGGACCAGGTGCCACAAATATGTTGACCGGTGCAGCGGTTGCAACTACCAACCGCTTACCTGTTCTGCTATTTCCGGCTGATACTTTTGCAAATCGCGTCGCCGATCCAGTACTGCAACAACTTGAGCAGCCATATGACTTTTCAATGTCAGTAAATGACGCCTTTAAGCCGCTCTCTAAATTCTTCGATCGCATCAATCGCCCAGAACAACTCTTTAGCTCACTCCTTGGCGCAATGCGCGTGTTAACTGATCCAGCAGAAACTGGCGCCGTAACTATCTGTCTTCCTGAAGATGTGCAGGCAGAAACAATTGAAGTTCCTGAAGAATTCTTAGCCGATCGTGAATGGCATATCCGCAGACCGCGTCCAGATATTGGCCTCTCTAAAGTTGCCGCAAATGCGATTGCAAAGTCCAAGAAACCTTTCATTGTCGCTGGTGGCGGAATCATCTATTCAGATGCACATGCAGGCGCTAGCTAAATTTGTTGAAGCAACTGGTATTCCAGTTGGAGTTTCACAAGCCGGAATGGGTTCACTTGCTTGGGATCATCCGCAGATGTGCGGCTCAGTTGGTGCTACCGGAACGACCGCAGCAAATCGCCTAGCTAAAGAGGCTGATTTAGTTATAGGCATCGGAACTCGCTACAGCGATTTCACAACTGCTTCGCGCAGTATTTTCCAGAACCCTGACGTTAAATTTATCAATATAAATGTCACCGCATTTGATGCCTTTAAACACGGCAGCGCAATTCCAGTTGTTGCAGATGCCAGAATCGCGCTGGAAGAACTAACTTCTGAATTGAACAACTTTAAAGTCTCTTCAGATTATGCAAAACGTATTTCTGATGAAAATAAAGAATGGGATGCCATCGTTGACGCTGCCTTCGTAGATCAAAAGTTGGTTAAGCCAAGTCAGAGCGAGATCATCGGCGCTGTTCAAGCAGCCACAGATCCACGCGATGTTCTAGTTGGCGCAGCAGGTTCACTTCCTGGAGATCTTCATAAACTCTGGCGCGTTCGCGATCCACTTGGGTATCACATGGAATATGCCTTCTCTTGCATGGGTTATGAAATCGCGGCCGGACTTGGTGTGGCACGAGCAGATTCAACGCGCACTCCAGTTGTCATGATGGGTGATGGTTCATATTTAATGATGCATACCGAACTCGTAACCGCAGTTGCTGAAGGACTTAAGTTTATTGTGGTGCTCGTGCAAAACCATGGTTACGCATCAATTGGCCACCTATCTGAAGATATTGGCTCACAAAGATTTGGCACTAAATATCGATTCCGTGATGCTAAATCAAATAACCACGAATCCGGTGATGTGCTGCCGGTGGATTTGGCAACGAATGCCGAAAGTCTTGGTATGAATGTAATCCGCATAGCTGAAAGCCCAAATGCGATTGCAGATCTGTCAGCAGCGATGAAGGTTGCGAAAGCGCATCCAACTGCAACTCTTATTCATATTAATAGTGATCCTTTGCTATACGCCCCAGGCGGTGAAGCATGGTGGGAAGTACCGATTCCAGAAGTCTCAACGCTTGAGTCGACTAAGAAAGCCTATGAAAATTACAGAGAAGCTCGCAAAGTGCAGAAGAAGTATCTAGGAAAAGGCGCAAGCGAGCGAAAGTAGATTAAACGTAACTAATTTCTCTGAAAGTACGTTTGATCGAAAGTGTGTACTTGTCATTTTTGGGATCTGCGACTCTAAAGAAGCAAAATATTTTCTTGCCATATTTCTTTTCTTCAGCGCCTGGATCTGGAAAGAAATAACCATAAGTCAGCGTTGGTGGCAGATCTTTCTGTCCCAACAAGGTATCGATCGCTGCGTTATCGCAAGCTATTCCAGCCTCTTTCTTGGCAGCATCTGAATTCAAATCTTTCGCTTTTATTTTGCCGGTATAGAAAACTTCATAGTGATGTGCCGATGTGCAACTTGTCGAATAAAGTGTTTTGTAATTTGTATCAGTCCATTTACTTGACTTGTTCGGGAACTTATTTGCCGAGTAGCAACCGGTCTTTAACTCGAGATAGAAGGTGCCTTTGCTCAGCGCTTCGGAAGAGGGCGAACCTAAGGAGATAAATAGCCCGGCTGTCGCAGCTAAGATTTTTCTCCTCTTCATACGCTCAATCTTATGGCCTCAACCTCAAGTTGATGGTTTAACTTAATCAAAATGTAATACAAATTAATGGCTGATAAACGGTGTGTTAACAGCAGATGGCCAAGGCTCAGATAGTCTTCGCCTACAAACGTTTTGTAGGTCGATTGCCCTAATTGACCGCGTCTAAATAAGGAGCTCCACTTGATTAAGAGAATTTCAGCTATATCAGCTGCACTCGCTCTTGCAACTGTTGGTTTCATTGTTCCAGCACAAGCTGCAACAACAGAAGCAGACTGTGGCACAGCCGGTGCATTCTGTGTTGGTCTCGTAACTGACCTTGGAAAAGTTGATGACAAGTCATTCAACCAATCTTCATGGGACGGCGCTAAAGCTGGCGCAGCAAAGGCTGGCGGTTTCGCTAAGTTCATCGAAACTACAGATTCAAAAGACTATGCAAAGAACATCGCACTTTTCGCAGATAAGGGTTACAACGTAATCGTTACTGTTGGATTCTTGATGGGTGATGCAACTGCAGCTGCAGGCGTTAAGTACCCAAAGATCAAGTTCATCGGTGTTGATCAGTTCAACGCTTCGACTGCAACTAACGTCACAGGCTTGATCTTCGACGAAGATAAGGCTGGCTTCTTGGCCGGTTACCTCGCTGGATACCTAACAAAGACCAACAAGGTCGGCGGAGTATTTGGTATGAAGGAAGTTCTTCCTGTTCGCAAGTTCGGTGAAGGCTACGTAAACGGTATCGAGTACGCAGCTAAGCAGCGCAGCAAGAAGATTAAGTCAACTGTTGTTTATCACGCAGCTGGCGACAATGCGTTCTCAGATCCAGCATGGGGTGCGACTACTGCTAACCAGCTACTTACACAGGGATTCGACGTAATCTTTGGTGCAGGTGGATCAACTGGTAACGGTGCACTAGGTAAGGTTGCTCAGAAGGCTGGCGCACTCTGCATCGGTGTTGACACCGATCAGTTCTACACAGTTCCTGAAGCAAAGGCTTGCATCGTAACTTCAGCTGAGAAGAAGCTTACAGATGGCGTTTCAACACTTGTTGCTCAGGCTAAGGCCGGAACAATCAAGGGTGGAAACTACACAGGCAAAGTTGGCCTCTCACCATTCCACGATCTTGCATCGAAGGTACCTTCTGCAGTGAACGTGCGTTTGAAGAAGACAACAACTGGCGTTCTCGCTGGTTCAATTTCAACTGGCTTCAAGGGTTAATTACTAACTCTAAGAAATAGCTAGTAGAAGTAAAAGAGCGGGTGCATGCAAATGCACCCGCTCTTTCTTTTTCCTCTTTCTTTATTTCCAATTTCTAATAGGATAGCCAATTATGAGTGAGACAAGCGTCGATAAAAAAGTCGTTAAAAACCAATCTGAAGAATCAAGAAAGAAATTTGATGTTGGTTCTTGGTTGATACCAATAGTTGCAGTTTTAGTTGCGATGTCACTTGCTGCGATATTAATTAAGCTGCAAGGATCAAATCCAATTACCGCTTACAAATCACTTTTTAGCACTGCCTTTGGTTCAATTGAAGGACTAGGCGTAACTTTAGGCAAATCAACTCCTCTAGTCCTAAGCGGCTTGGCAGTTGCAGTTGGTCTGCGAGCAGGTTTGTTTAATATCGGTGCGCAAGGCCAATTACTTTCTGGCGCACTCGCTGCTGCATGGGCTGGCGTAACCTTTGATGGTTTACCTGGCTACATTCACATTCCGATTGCTCTAATTATTGGAGCCTTCTTTGGTTCGGTAGTGGCTGGAATATCAGGGTTCCTAAAGGCTTATCGCGGGGTTCACGAAGTTATTACAACGATTATGTTAAATAGTATTGTGATGGCGGTTGCGGATTATTTGGCATCAGGAAAGCTTCGCGAACCTGACCAATTCTTAACTCGAACCTCAGAGGTTGCCGAAAGTGCGAAGCTTCCTATTTATGGCAATCTGCCAAGTGGATTCTTCCTTGCAGTTGTTCTTGCTATTTCTATCTGGTGGATTTTAGGCCGCACAACTAGTGGCTTCCGCATCGAAACCGTAGGTCGCAATCGTCACGCAGCTTGGTATGCCGGAATTCCAGTTAAGCGCACCGTTATCTCGGCCATGCTTATCTCTGGCGCGATTGCTGGCTTAGGTGGGGCTGTCGAAACTTTAGGAATTACCTACCGTTATGCACCAGCCTTTAACTTAGGCCTGGGTTTTGATGGAATCACAATCGCTCTGCTTGGTCGTGTGCACCCAATCGGAATCATCCCCGGGGCAATCTTGATCGGTGGAATGCGTGCCGGCGCTGCCAATATGCAATTTGATTCTGGGGTCGCACCCGAACTAGTTGATCTCTTGATGGCGTTGATCTTATTACTCGTCACCGCCCCGCTAATTACGCGATTCTTTAAAAATAGCTCAAATAAATCCATGACTAGTGGATGGGGTAACTAACCATGAAGATGCTTAGCAAACGCAACGGATATTTCTTTGCCGCTATCTTGGCTACCTCCTTCTTCTACTTCAACGGCGCAGATGTGACTACTTCGGTCTATGCCACAGGCACCGTCTTTGCTTTACCGCTAGCTCTGGCCGCGATGGTCGGAATTATGTGTGAGCGCACAGGTATCGTAAATATCGGTATCGAGGGAACAATGTTGTTGTCAGCATTTGTTGCCTTCTTTGTTGCATCACTAACTCAAAATATTATTATTGGTCTAATCGCAGCGATTTTCACTGGCTCAATGATGGGCTTAGTACTGGCAGTCATGGCAGTTTCCTGGCGTATGGATCAGATTATCGCCGGAACAATTATTAATATTCTGGCAACCGGACTTACTTCATTCTTATACGTTCAAGGAAAAACCATTCCGAGTGTGTTCCAATCTTTCGAAATTCCACTTCTATCTAAGATTCCATTCTTTGGCCCAGTTCTCTTTATTCACGGTGCACTGACTTTCTTGGGAATTGCAATTATCTTGGCGCTCTACGTTGCCATCTATCACACGACTTGGGGGCTACGCTCGCGCGCTGTCGGTGAACATCCCTCAAGTGCTGACACAGCCGGTGTTTCAGTTGCACGTCTGCGCTATATAAATGTCACGATCGCTGGCGCTGTTGGAGCAATTGCTGGTGCATATCTAGCTCTCGAATTAGTTGGATCATTCGAGCGCGGCTTCATCGCCGGCAAAGGTTTTACAGCCCTTGCCTTAATGATTTTCGGGCGTTGGAATCCGCTGGGCGCTCTTGCCGCCGCTATGTTCTTTGGTCTTGCTCAGGCATATGCCAACCAACTAATGATTGATCAAATAGTAAATATTCCATCACAATTTACCGCGGCCTTGCCATACGTCATGACAATTGTTGTTCTAACAATTTCAGCGGGCAAGGTGCGACCACCTGCTGCAGAAGGTCAACCGTACGAGAAGGGACAAGCATAATGAGCGCTCTTCTTGAAGTAACAGGCGTCACTAAACGCTATCCAGGTGTTGTTGCAAATGACAATATCTCTTTAACAGTAAACGCTGGCGAAGTTGTCGCGCTCCTTGGCGAAAATGGCGCAGGTAAATCAACTCTGCTTAAGGCTGTCTTTGGTCTTATCAAACCTGACTCAGGTGAAATCAAGATTGGCGGCACACCAATTGTCTTTGGTGATACTGCCGGGGTAATTTCACGTGGCGTTGGAATGGTGCATCAGCACTTCCAATTGGTCCCCGTTATGACGGTTGCTGAAAATATTATTCTCGGCGATGAACCAAGACGCGGAATCTTTATTAATAAGAAGGCTGCGCACGATGAGATCTTGGCACTTTCTAAGCGTTATGGACTTGAAGTAGATCCTGAAGCGGTCATTGAAGACCTGCCAGTTGGCATGCAGCAACGTGTGGAAATTCTGAAAGCGCTACGTAAAGATGTGAAGTTGCTAATTCTTGACGAGCCAACTGCTGTGTTAACTCCGCAAGAAATCGATGAGCTACTTGGCGTTATCCGCAACTTAGCTAACTCGGGCGTTGGCATAGTTTTGATTACCCACAAACTCCATGAAGTTATGGCTGTTGCCGATCGCGTGGTCGTTCTGCGCGGTGGCAAACTAGTCGGTGCAACTTCTCCAAAAGAGACCGACGAGGCAGGGCTTAGCCCAGATGATGGTGGGCCGCTCTGTTGTATTGCAGGTAAACCGCACTGAAGCAAAACGTGGTGCGGTTGTGCTTGAAGTAAAAGGTTTGCAAGTGCGCGATGATCGCAAAATCTTGTCGGTTAAGGGTGTTGATCTATCGCTACATAAAGGTGAAATTTTGGGCGTTGCAGGTGTTGAAGGTAACGGGCAACGCGAATTCGTAGAAGCGATCTGTGGCATGCGCCATCGTGAAGCTGGCGAAGTTTTAATTAACGGTGTTGCCACAAAAGATATGCATCCTCATGCAGTTCACGAAGCGGGTATCTCGCATATCCCAGAAGATCGTGAAAAACATGGCTTGGTTGCCAATTACAGCATTGCCGATAACTTGGTGCTTAACCAATTCGATCAAGCACCATTTGCCAAGGGTTGGGTTCGCAATCTTGCAGAAGTTTCTAAGAACGCGATTTCAACTGTTGAAAAATTTGATATCCGCACACCTTCTGCCTTTAACACCGCTAGTTCGCTATCTGGTGGCAACAAGCAAAAAGTCGTTGTGGCGCGCGAGCTAAGTGAAGAACTACCGGTTCTAGTTGCGGCACAACCAACTCGTGGCGTTGATGTCGGATCAATTGAATTCATCCATAACCAGTTAATCTCGGCGCGCGATAAAGGCGCAGCCGTATTGCTGGTCTCGGCTGAACTAGATGAGATCTTGTCACTTTCAGATCGCATCGCTGTTATGTCTGATGGAAAAATCGTTGCCATCGTTGAATCAAAAGATGCTGATCGCAACTATATTGGCCGCCTCATGGCCGGCCTTAAGGAGTAATAAATTGAAGATCGCAATAATCGCTGGTACTGGTTTTTACAATCTGCCGGCGCTGGCCGGTCAATCCCCCACAACGGTTGATACAACCTATGGGCAAGCGGTCATCACGACTGGCAAGTGGCATGGCGCCGAAGTTGCCTTCCTTACTCGTCACGGTGTTAACCACACAGTTCCACCGAGTGGAATAAATTACCGAGCAAATATTCAAGCGCTCAAAAATTGGGGCGCCGAATTAATTATTGGGGTAAATGTTGTAGGTGGAGTTGATAAGAAGTTAAAGCCTGGCGCCCTGCAATTAGTTGATGACTTTATTGATTTCACCCATGGTCGCGCAGATACATTCTTTGATGGCGTTCAAGAAGGTGGCGTTCAACATACTGATATGACCTACATTTACGACAAAGAAATTCAGAAGGCTCTTGCAAAATCAGCCGACAAAGCAGATATCAAGTTACATAAGCACGGTATTTATGCCGTCTACAACGGTCCTCGTTTTGAATCACCTGCCGAGATTCGCATGTGCGCAACGTTGGGCGTCACCGTCGTTGGGATGACGGGTGTGCCTGAGGCAACGTTGGCTCGTGAAGCTGGACTTCGCTATGCCGCAATCGCAGCAGTTGCCAATCCTGCTGCAGGGCTGTCGAAGGAAGAGATTAGCCATGAGGGCGTCGGTGAAGTCATTAAGGGCTGCGCCGGAAATGTAATAACAATCATTGATGGTGCAATTAAAATCCTGGCTTCTTAAATGGATCTATTAATTACCAATGCGCGTTATGCAGTCACCTCAAATAACGCAAATGAGATTTTAGAGAACGTCTCAATTGGGATAACAGATGGCAAAATTTCTTACATCGGACCCGATAAGCCCGCTGCTGCAAAAAGTTATGACGCCGCTGGCAAGCTAATTGCTCCTGGTTTGATCAATAGCCACACCCACTTAGGAATGTCTCTACTGCGTGGCTGGTCTGAAGGTGTAAACCTGCAAGGTTTTCTCGAACTTGTCTGGGCCGCCGAAGGTGCGATCATGGATGAAGCAACATGCGAACTCGGTACTGAACTCGGCGCCCTTGAAGCTTTGTTATCTGGAACAACGACAACGATGGATATGTATTTAAATCCTGTCGCAACCCATCGCGGTGCGGTGCGGCGTTGGCCTGCGCCATATCGCCGGCCCAATCTTCTTTGATTTCCCAGGTTTAGATGGTCTGCAATGGCACCAGCGCATTGAACGCGCGCACCAATGGAAAGATGAACTCGCCAAAATAGGTGGACCATATATTCCAACTTATTTAATGCCGCATTCAACCTACACAGATTCACCCGAAAACTTAACGGAAGTAGCACAAATCGCCAAAGAGCTCGGTGCACGTATTCATCTACATGTTTCTGAGACAGAGGCAGAAAATCTGGATGTTGCCAAGCGTTACTCCAAGACCCCCACCGAAGTCTGCCGCGATACTGGAATATTAGATGTCCCAACAATTTTCGGACACGGAGTTCATTTAAGTGATGCCGATATGAAGATTGCGGCAAGTAAAGGCGCCTCAGTTGGACATTGCCCCGGAAGTAATTTGAAACTTGGTTCTGGTTTGGCGCGCTTTAACGATATGCGCAAGGCTGGTATTGCAGTTGGGCTTGGTACCGACAGTTGCGCCTCATCAAATGATTTAGATATGTTCTCGGTAATGCGCATGGCAGCGCATGTTGTTGCGCTTAGCCAATCCCCCGCTGATGTTGACTTGGTATCCATTGTGCGCGCCGCAACGATTGAAGCCGCTCGCGCAGTTGGGTTGGCCGATCGCATAGGCAGCATCGAAATTGGCAAAGAAGCCGATCTGATTGCAATCGACTTACACGCAGCGCACTTAACGCCGGTGCACAATGTAAACGCACTTCTAGTCTTTGCTGCAGGTCGTGGTGATGTTACAGATGTCTGGGTTGCAGGCGACCAAGTGGTTGCAAACCGCACCAGCACCAAGATTGATCTAGCAGAATTGATAAATCGCGTAAATCAACGAGTTAAAGCGCTGGATCCGCTGCGATGAGTTTTAGTGGCAAAAGTATTCTTATTACCGGTGCCTCTGGTTTCATCGGACGAGCCTATGTTGATCGCTTTTTAGAATTGGGTTTTACAGTCTGTGCACAAGTGAATACTGGTGAACTGCATGCGCGCCCAAATTTGCACGTTATCGCTGAGGATCTTTCGGTCTCTGGTTCAGGCAAGTCACTTGTGCAGGAATCACTTGCCCGCGCGGGTAAGTTAGATTTTGTAATTAACAATGCAGCCAATCAAGGGATTCTGGATCCGGCTCACGCTAGCCGCGCAGAGATAGAGTTAATGATGCGTATCAATGTCGATGCGCCCAAAGAGATTATCGATGAAAGTGCAAAAGCAGGTGTGCAAGTGGTTCTAAATATTTCATCTGTTGAGGCGCTAAACCCAAGGCCGGGACATGAAATATATGGAGCCAGCAAAGCAGCCTTAGATGTATTAACGCGTTCGGCATCTCGCGCGCACGCTCCGATGCGCGTACTTGGTCTGCGACTTGGACTTAATTGGCCGTGACGGAATAGATCAAGCATGGCCAGAAGGTGTTGCGGCATGGAAAGCAGCGACGCCTCTTGCACGTTATGCAACAGCGCAAGAGGTTGTTGGAGTTACCGAATTTTTATTATCTGATGCCAATGCCTGGGCCACCGGTTCAACTTATGATTTTGATGGTGGCCTCGGATCTAACTCCTGGTAGAAAAGAAAAGAGGCCAGTTACCTGGCCTCTCTCCCCGTCCCTCGACTAGATAATTACTTGTAGACGTCTGTCCAGTTCGTAATCTTTAAGATGTACCACTGTCCGCCTTCAACAGCCTTTGCCAAAGTGGCATCTGCTGGATCAAGGTCAGGACGAGCCTTCGCAGGAGTTGCGTGAATCTGAGCTACGAACATGTAGTAGCTATTCATATCAGATTTTGATGTACGCAATTCACTTGTTACATCAATGATTCCCGATGATTCTTCATCTTGAGTGATGAAATTAGGGCGAGTTGAATCGAAGTACTTTGAGTCGAATTGAGCAATCGTTGCTAGTTTGCCATCGCTGATGCGATAGGAAACTATACGTGCAAGGTGTGCATTGTTGCCTGGATCTTCTTGGATCAATACGTTTCCAAATGAATCCACTGCGATGTTATCTGGCTTGGACATGTAGATGCTTTCAGAACCATCTAACAACAGTTCAAGAGTTGCACCGCTCAATGGCTTTGAAACATCATTAAAGCGCACACGCCATAGGGCTCCACCATCACGAGTTACCGTAGGTGTTGCTGGATTTGCCGCTGTTGCTACTGCATCCTTATTTGACTCAGTAGTGACGAAGTAGTAATCATTTGGCTTCTTCGGATCAAAGTGACCATCTTCTACGCGAGCGAATTCAATTCCCTTAGCGTTGGCTTCGATGTTCTGATCTTTACCATTTGCCTTAGTGTTAACTTCAGCAAATGAAATTGGGAAAGGCTTGTTCTTTCCATACTTTGCACGAATCTCGTTATCGTTTGCAACTACTGCATCTGCAGCCGCTGCAAGAACATATGACTTACCGTTGGTAAAGCCAGCCTTTTCATACCAAGCACCGGTCTTTGTCTTTGTTCCGACATACATCCATTGTTGGCTATCTGTCGCGGAACCATCTTCATTGACCATAAGTGTTGTTGTCTTGCCCTTATTTGGCGCAGGAATCACATTCTCCCATGCAGCTAATCCAAGAGCTGGAAGTTGTACTAGTTGACCAGTTGTTAGGTTAGTAGCGAATGCGCGTGATTCATCTCCGCCTTCTTCTCCGGCAAGAAATACTGCATCACTAACACCAGTACCTGATGCCTTGTCAAAGAATGATCCTGCTGGCGCTAGCGCTCCCGAGCAGAAACGATTCAATAGGTAAGAGTGATTTAGGGCTCCATATGAATCCTTGACCAAAGCACCTGCAGGAGCGCCTGGATTCTGACCATACTTGCCGGTTGTGTAGTCATACCAAACTACATCCTTAAATAGGTCGACTGCTTTTGTGACCTTCTTGGTAGTCAGGTCATAAGTCATATCGCTTAGGAATGAACCTGAAACCAGGCCACCTGCTGTTGTGCGACCAGCTGCAACTGCGTTAGTTGCGCTCCATTCGTGGTTGGTAATAATTCGTAGTGAATTGCCATTCTTAACAACGCCAAGTCCATCAGGAATTCCTGGAACTAGATACGTGCCAACCATGTCACCAGCTGAGGCAAATGGTGTAAGTGTTGCAGATGTTGCAACTGCTTCTACATACACTGGCGCTGCTGCATTGGCAGGCGCCGCTGAAATCGCTAGAAACGCAGTAGCGGTAATAACTGCTATTCCACGCTTAGTTTGAATTAATTTCACTCTAAGTTTCTCCTCGTTAGAATTTAGTTAGTTGTGGGTTACAACGAGGAGATCTAATCTTTTGATTGTGAATAATCGGGTTCAATCAATCAAAGAACTTATGAACGATCCGTGTTAAGTGAAGGAACGCTGGCAAAATAGAAAGCGTTAAACGTGAACAGAGCGCTTACTGAAGGTAAAATCAGTAAGCGCTCTGATGCGTTGGTAGCCCCGAAGGGATTCGAACCCTCGTAGCTGACTTGAGAAGCCAGAGTCCTAGGCCGCTAGACGACGGGGCCCTAGTACATTTCTTTACTGCGATTTAAAGCGATGGAACTTGGGAACTGCGCTGGGGTACCAGGACTCGAACCTAGACTTACTGAACCAGAATCAGCAGGGCTGCCAATTACCCCATACCCCAATACAACAGGGGAAAGAATACCTCAGATTTACAGCGCGATTGCCGCAGTGATTCGGGCTAGCGCCGCCTCTTTGCCCAGCAACTCCATTGACTCAAATAGTGGTGGAGAAATTGTTGATCCAGTGGTTGCAATGCGAACTGCGCCAAATGCGATGCGCGGCTTAAGGCCCATCTCTTCAATTAGCGAAGTGCGAAGTGCCGCCTCGATTGAATCGTGGTTCCAGACAGTAAGGGGTGTTAGCTCTGCCAGTGATCGCTTTAAAACTTCCTTAGACGCGGCATCGGTGACTTTAGAAAGTGATGCTTCTTCAACGGCAAATTCTTTAACAAATAAGAATCGCAACATCGCTGGTACTTCATCAAGTTTTACGATTCGTTCTTGAATTATCGGAAGTGCCTGCTTGACCAATGCGATCTCAGCATCGGTTCCGGTGATTACGCCTGCTTTAGTTAAGAATGGAAGCGACCATTTCAAGAATTCATCTAAAGTCAGCGCGCGAATCTTGTCACCATTTATCGCTTCCAACTTCTTCATATCAAAGCGGGCTGGTGATGAATGTACTTTATCTACTGTAAAGAGTTCGCAGAGTTCGGCCATGGTGACGTTTTCACGATCTTCACCTGGTGACCAACCGAGCAAAGCTAAGTAATTACAGATCGCTTCAGGCAAATAACCTTGTTCGCGATACCAAGCAATCGATACTTCACCGTTGCGTTTAGATAACTTGGCATTATCTTGGCCCATTACAAAGGGAAGGTGTGCAAAGACTGGGTAATCCTCGATTGCAACGCCCATCGCTTGATAAACCCTTATCTGACGCGGCGTTGAAGAAAGCAGATCTTCACCGCGTAGAACGTGGGTGACCTTCATCAAAATGTCATCGACGGCAACAGCTAACGTGTAAAGAGGAGAACCATCGGCGCGTACTAATACAAAGTCAGGTACAAACTTGTGATCGAAGGTGACATCGCCACGAATCTCATCGGTAAAAGTCGTGCTGCCTTCTGGCATGCGCATACGTACTACTGCTCCGCGACCCTGTGCTTTATATCCAGCAATTTGATCTGCAGTTAAATCTCGACAATGTCCGTTGTATCCAGGTGCCACATTTGCTGCGCGTTGTGCCTCACGAACCGCTTCTAACTCATCCGGTGAGCAGTAACAGTGATAAGCATCTTTCTGATCTAGAAATTTCTGAGCCCAGTGCGCGTAAATATCTAAACGTTGCGATTGTAAGTAAGGGCCATTCTCGCCACCGACTTCTGGGCCCTCATCCCAATTAAGGCCCAGCCATTTAAGAGTGTCGATCGCTGCTTGAATGTATTCATCGGTCACGCGAGTTGTGTCGGTATCTTCGATGCGGAATAGGAATGTGCCACCTGTGTGTCGCGCATATGCCCAATCGAAAAGCGCGGTGCGAATATTTCCAACATGCAGATCTCCAGTTGGAGATGGTGCGAAACGCACCTTTACTTTTTTCTCACTCACGGCTTAGCACTCACCTTATTTGTTAATTGACCAAGCCCCTCAACGCTGACGACGACGTTGCCGCGCTCGATTAGTGGACCAATTCCTGCAGGTGTGCCGGTGATGATTACATCGCCTGGCAATAAAGTCATAACTTGCGAAACAAATACAACAATGTCTTCGATGCTAAAGATCATCTGGTCCAGAGTCGCATCTTGGTGCAATTCATCATTTACCTTAGAGAATATGCGCTGGGTGCCGGGCACGAAATCAGTTTCAATCCATGGGCCGATTGGGCAGAAGGTATCGAATCCTTTTGCGCGCGCCCATTGGCCATCACTCTTTTGAAGTTCACGGCAAGTCACATCATTTGCCAGCGTGTAGCCAAAGATAACTTCGTTAACTCGTTCTTTAGGAACATCTTTACAGACGCGTCCGATTACAACAGCGAGTTCTGCTTCATAATCAATTGTTGGGGCCATGGCGGGCCAAACAATTGTGTCGCCCGGACCAATCACGGATGTATTTGGTTTTAAAAAGATGATCGGCTCTTTTGGAACATCTGAGCCCATCTCTTTGGCATGATCCGCGTAATTCTTGCCGACGGCGACGATCTTGCTACGCGGAATAACTGGCGCGAGCAAGCGCACCTTGGAAAGTTCAACTTTGGCGGCGGTCTTAGTGACGCCGTGATAAATCGGATCTCCCGAGATTATTGTGATCGAATTATCTTCTTCGAGTACCCCAAAGAGTGGATCAGCGCCAAGACCAGATTCAGGTCCCGGAGTAAATCGCACGATACGCATTGGGCTATCTTATGCCCTAGTTACGCTCCCGCTTGCATCGATATAAAAAATTGTCGCCTGCGGTGAATTTTCGGTAATAACAGCCGTTTCTGCAGCGGACTCCCCCACGATTACAACAGATTCAATTCCAGATATTTGTGATGCTGATGCGACTGTGAAAACTGCTTGTACTGCATCAAGTGAAAGCGATGTGGTTGAAATATTAATTGCAACATAGGTACGTCCAGTTGTATCGCGTAACGCTGCAGCTTGTTTTGCACCAGTACGAGCCAAAGTCGAATTGGCAAGTGTTGCCAACTTAGAATCTTCAGGATTGCTAAATAAATTACTCATGGTCTTCTGGCGCCACATCTTTAATTCGCTCAATGATTACGCTACTAATTTTACGACGTCGACCAACCGGGCGCTCAGAGGTAATCGTCCAACCTGCAATGGAAATCGTGCTACCGGCAATAGGAACACGTCCCAATTTCTGGGCCATTAAACCGCCGATAGAGTCGACATCTTCGAAATCTGCTTTATCGATATCAACTTTTAACTCATCGGCCAAATCTTCAATATGCAAGGTTGCTTTCGCGCGCGCCTTATCTTCGGTAATCCAGATAAATGCTTCAACGCCATCATCAAATTCGTCCGCAATCTCACCAACAATTTCTTCGATGATATCTTCAATCGTGATAATGCCCGCGGTGCCGCCATATTCGTCAACAACAATCGCTAAGTGGATCTGATCGCGTTGCATCTCTTTTAATAGCTCTGCAGCAATCTTTATCTCTGGCACAAAGACGGCTGGTCGCATGTGTTGCTCAACTTTTTCGGTTGTCTCAGCCTCGTGGTGATCGAGTGCGCGCTTTGCTAAATCTTTAACGTATGCAATTCCAATTATGTTATCTAGGTTTTCACCGACAACTGGAATTCTGGAATAACCAGAGCGCAGTGCCAGTGAAAGGGCTTGGCGCAGACTCTTATCGCGTTCAATCCAGACCATATCTGTACGGTGCACCGCGAGCTCGCGAACCAAAGTATCTCCGAGTTCGAATACTGAGTGAATCATTTCGTGTTCATCAGATTCCACCAGGCCGCGCTCATGGGCTTGATCTACTAAGTCGCGAAGTTCTGCTTCGTTGGTAAATGGACCGCTGCGAAAACCTTTACCTGGAGTTATGGCATTACCGATTGCGATCAAAAGATTTGTGACCGGCCCCAAAATAAATGCTAAGAAGTAGGCAACGGAAATACCTGCGCGCGCCCATTTATGCGGTTGCTGGCGTCCCAACGTGCGAGGGCCAACGCCTACAACAACATAGGAAAGTACAACCATGATCACAACTGTCATAACCATCGCTTGCGCCGATGAATTTTCTCGCAATAACGCAACTGCCAGAAGCGCAGCTGCCGTAAATTCACAAATCTTTCGTACTAAGAGAAGCACGTTTAAATAGCGAGAAGGTTGCTTGGAATATTTCTTAAGCAAATGACCACCGCGTTTAGATTCAAGTTCTTCGATCAAAATGCGCGAAATGGAGGTTAGAGCTGATTCGGAGGCAGCTAAGAAACCTGCAAAGGCGATTAGGGCGATAATTGCAATGATATTAAAGGTATTCACGCTAACGCCTCGTGCTTCTTAACTAGGTCTTCTTGTAGTGCAAACATTACTTTTTCATCTGCCGATTCTGCATGGTCATATCCCAAAATATGAAGAAGTCCGTGCGCTGCCAAGATAAATATCTCGTGTTCGGCGCTGTGGCCGGCCACTGCTGCTTGTTCTGCTGCAACAACTGGCGAAATGACGATGTCGCCCAGAGTCACTGCTTCGTTTTCATCGACTGGAATATCCATCGGGAAGGAGAGAACATCGGTTGGTCCACCCTCATCCATCCATTTAATGTGCAGTTCGGTCATTTCGGCAACATCTACAAAGACCAGATTTACTTCACATTCGGGGTTTAGTTTTAACTCAACTAATGAATTTTGTAAAAGGGTACGAACATTTTCGGTGGGCACAAGTTCGCCAGATTTATTGGTGATTTCTATTGTCATGGCTATTTTATTTATTGGTTGCGCAAGTTACGAGGAGCAGTTTTAATCTCATCATACTTTTCGTAGGCCTTGACGATATCTCCGATTAAGCGATGACGAACCACATCTTCGGCCGTTAACTCCATGAAAGAGATATCTTCAACGTCTTGCAAAATATCGGTGATGATACGTAGCCCTGATCGGACTCCATTGGGAAGATCGACTTGTGTGACATCGCCGGTGATGACCATCTTTGAACCAAAACCTAAACGAGTTAAGAACATCTTCATCTGTTCAGGTGTGGTGTTCTGCGCTTCATCCAAGATGATAAATGAATCGTTCAAGGTGCGACCACGCATGTAGGCAAGTGGCGCTACCTCAATAACGCCAGTCTGCATTAAACGTGGAATCGAATCAACATCGATCATGTCATGTAAGGCATCAAAGAGCGGGCGAAGAAATGGATCAATCTTTTCACTTAGCGTGCCCGGCAAGAAACCTAACTTCTCCCCTGCTTCAACGGCTGGGCGAGTCAAAATTATGCGATTTACTTTCTTTGCTTGCAGCGCTGCAACCGCCTTAGCCGTCGCAAGATAAGTCTTTCCCGTACCTGCTGGGCCAATTCCAAATGTGATGGTGTTTTCATCGATCGCATCGACATACTTCTTCTGATTGGCTGTCTTTGGACGAATCGTGCGTCCGCGATTAGAAACAATATTTAGAGAAAGAACTTCTGCCGGACTTTCCGCGGGCTCTTGTCCCAACATCACGATGCTGCGCTTGACTGCATCAACAGTGAGCGCCTGACCAGAACGAATCACAACCATCATTTCGGCAAACAATTTTTCTAAGGTGATGCAATCAATGTGTGGACCGCGCAAAGTTATTTCGTTTCCGCGAACGGTGATATTCACGCTCGGGAAAGCGGCTTCGATGGCTCGTAAGTTGGCATCATTGGCGCCGATGAGTGAAACCATCGAGATCGCGGGTGGGACGGTGATCAGAGTTCGTTCCATATAGTCAGTGATACTACTTTTAACCGGGTGGCCAAGCGAGCCCACGCCCACCAAGCAGGTGCAAGTGAGCGTGGAAAACGCTCTGACCGGCGTCAGCGCCAGTGTTAAAGACAGTTCGATAACCAGTTAAGGCGCGCTCGGCTGCGATCTCACTGGCCGCGGTAAAAAGCGCTGCCGTGATCGTTGCCGAAGCCTTGGCAAGGGAAGCCGCGTTCTCGGTATGCAGAGTCGGAATTATTAAAACATGGGTCGGAGCCTGTGGATTTAAATCGTTAAATGCAACTACGTTTTCATTTCGAAAAACTATATCGGCAGGAATCTGACCTTCAATGATTTTGCAGAAGATGCAATCGGGATCCAGCGCCATAAGTTGACTATACCTTTACCAGATTTTTAAAGCCGCGTTTAGACCAGAAAGCGCCGCCATGCCAGCGTGTGCAGAGCGGAAAATTGGACGGCCGAGCAAAGCAACTTGAGCTCCGGCGGCGATGAAGATCGCTAACTCTTCATCAGTAATTCCGCCTTCGGGGCCGATGATCGCTAAGACTTTCTTAATACCGGGCTTCACGATTTCGGTTAATTTCAATTGCGCGCTCTCGTGAAAAACAATTGCTAGATCATAATTAGGAATCTCTGCCGCAATCTTCTTGGCATCAAGTACTCCCATAACAAATGGAATGCGATTACGTCTGGTTTGTTTGCTGGCTTCGCGCGCAGTTGTACCTAACTTCTGCATAAGATCCGGGGTCGCTTTTCCAATTGAACGTGTTGCTGCCCAGAGCAAAATTACATCAGCGCCACCTGCGGTGTTTAACTCAATTGATTCTTTTATACGATCGCCCTTGGTCAACGCCTGCGCGACAGTAAATTCAACGGGCAGCGCTTCCTCAAAACCTGATTGCATTACTTCAAGTGACAGCGACTTCTTATCGATATTTTTGACTTGGACAATTGACCAAGCGCCTTGCCCATCAGAGAGTGCGAAATTATCTCCTACTTGAGTGCGCAATACGCGGATAGCGTGACCAGCATCTTCTCCGCCAAATTCGTAACTGCTACCAATAACTTTAGGTAGATCGTTAACGAAGAAGAGTGTCAGCATTAGCGTCCGAAGGCATCTCTGAACTTGCTAAAGAATCCTTGCTCGAGACCCTTGATCTTTACATCTCCTGGCTTTTCACCGCGAGCCGTAGCAAATTTACGGAGCATCTCTTCTTGATCGCGGCTGAGCTTGTGTGGAGTCTGTACTTCAACGTGCACGATTAAATCTCCACGAGTTGCAGTGCGTAGCCGCGTCATACCTTTTCCGCGTACCGCAATGGTTGCGCCACTTTGGGTACCAGCACGGACTTCAACTTCGATTGGTCCGTCTAAACATTCGACCATGACTTTGGTGCCAAGGGAAGCTGCTGCAAATGAAACCTCAATAGCGACGTGCAAGTTGTGGTTATCACGAATTAAAAATGGGTGTTGTGATTCGACAATCTCAACATAGAGATCTCCGGCTGGTCCGCCACCTGATCCAACTTCACCGCGGCCTGCGAGTTGAATGCGGTTGCCTGTTTCAACACCTGCTGGAATCTTGACGCTTATATTCTGTCGCGCACGTACTCGGCCATCGCCAGCGCATTCGCGACAAGGATTTTGTATGACGCTGCCATAACCCTGGCAAGAACCACAAGGACGTGATGTCATAACTTGCCCGAGGAATGATCTTTGTACTTGCTGAGTTTCTCCGCGCCCTTTACAAACTTGGCACATAGCAGGAGCAGATGAGTCTGCAGATCCTTGACCATTACATTTAGTACAAGTAACAGCGTTTTCTACAGAGATATCGCGTTCGGTACCGAAACATGCTTCATTTAAATCAACCTCAACGCGAATCAACGCATCCTGTCCTTGGCGCATACGTGGGCGCGGTCCGCGATTTTGTCCACCACCAAAGAATGCATCCATGATGTCGCTAAATCCACCACCGCCGAATCCCGAACCACCGAATCCCGAACCGCCCATGTCATATGACTGACGTTTTTGGGGATCACTTAATACTTCATACGCTGCAGTTACTTCTTTAAACTTATCTTGCACTGCAGGATCTGGATTTACATCGGGATGAAGTTCGCGGGCAATCTTGCGATATGCCTTCTTGATCTCATCGGCGCTAGCGCCACGATCAACGCCCAAGCTTTGGTAATGATCTGACATAAATTAATTGCTCTCCGATATATAGCGTCCAACATAACGTGCAACGGCAGTAACTGCTGCCATTGATCCGGCGTAATCCATTCGGGTTGGCCCCAGATACGCCGAGTGCTCCGATCGCTGAGTTATCAGCGCCATAGCCAACTGTAACAAGGGAAGTCTGACGCAAATTTGTCTCGTTCTGTTCGCCACCAATTCGAACCTGCACATTTTCACTGGCATCACCCAATAGGCGCAGTAACACAACCTGTTCTTCCAGCGCTTCAAGAATTGGTGACAGAGATGTCCCTAAATCTTCACCCGAACGCGCCAAGTTAGCTGTCCCTGAAATCGTCATCTTTTCGCCGCCAGGACCTTCACCAATTATTGGATGGGTAATTACTGCAACCTGCTTAGTTAAATCTGCTAACAACTTTGCAGATCTCTTCATCAACTGTTCTAAGTTATTTGCTTCATCTAAAAAAGTTTCGATGGCGCGACGTTCGGCAGAAGATAAAGGCTTAACCGTTGCCAATTTGTCTACGAATACGCGATAGCCAAGATCTGTCGGGATACGTCCGGCAGATGTGTGCGGATGAGTGATCAGGCCTTCATCTTCAAGTACCGCCATCTCGTTGCGGATGGTGGCAGGTGAGAGACCAAGGGCTGATTTATCAGCGATAGATTTTGAGCCGACAGGTTCTTGCGTGGCTACGTACTCATCGACGATAGCCCGCAAAATTTCTAGACGGCGTTGGGAATGCATATTTATCTTCTTGGTATCTCTCTTTAAATCAGTACGAGTGCGATTGAGATTAGAGTCAGTAAGAAAGAAGGCCGGAAAAGCGGTCTCGGACTTTGCTCGCTTTGAAATGTACAAAAACTGCACCAGCCATAATGAACCAGAGTGCAATCAGAGATGGGTAGGCAAGACCGCTCCACTTAAGTCCAAGAACCAATCCAAAGGCTAATAACGCTTCAAAGAAGCCGACAGTGCGGGCGATTCCATCTTTCACATTTACATCGCGAGTGCCGGATAAACCCTTTTCGTTTCCGCTCGGCTTTTGAAAGTCCCGAGATAACAAATACGACTGCGAGAAATGCCAGGATGATCGTTGCGTTAGTAGCTCATGGGCTAAAGGTACTACAGGCGTCTTAGCCCAGCGCCTCTCGGACCAAACGATCGGCGATCATTCGCCCTTGCGGCAGTCAATTGCAACTATGCCATCTATCTGATTTAGATGGCCCGCTGACTTTGATATGCTTCATAACTCGCTCTTGCGCTGGCGCTACTTAACAAAGCTAACGCTAAAGTCCAGCTGCGCATACGAATCGCCAACATGATTGATTCATCTCGTAACTGCTCATCAGTTAAATCTTCAGAATCGGCAATCGGAGATTCCTTTAGCAAATAGCTTCTGCTTATAAGCAGTTGGGTGCTTTACGTTCCAGAAGCGTTTCTTATCGACATGCGAGTGCGCACCTGGGCCTAGCCCCCACCAATTCGCACTCTTCCAATAAGCAATATTGTGTTGACATTCATGGCCGGGCTTTGACCAATTCGATAGCTCATACCAATTAAGACCTGCGTCATTACACATCTGATCAACCAGCAAATACATATCGGCCATCAAATCATCATTGGGCATAGTTAAATCACCACGCTTTATCTGCGCTGCAAGTTTGGTACCAGTTTCAACGATTAGGGCATATGCGCTGATGTGATCGATATCTAAAGAAAGCGCATCCGTTACGGTTGCGCGCCAATCCTCAAGTGATTCACCAGGTGTTCCATAAATTAAATCAACGCTGATACTGCCAAATCCAGCAGCGCGCGCCATGTCGACTGCGCGTTTTACGTTATCGGGATTATGTGTGCGATCTAAGACCGCCAAGACATGTGGCTTAGCGGACTGCATTCCGAATGAGATTCGGTTAAACCCCGCAGCCAAATAGGCAGATAACTTCTCGGCAGTAACTGAATCTGGATTGGCTTCTAGCGTTATCTCACAGTCATCGGTTACGGTATTTCGCGACTTGATTGCGGTGATAACTCTTCCCAAATCATTTGCTGGCAATAGCGAAGGCGTGCCTCCCCCAAAGAAAATAGTTGGAACAGGCTCTGTTGGTGCTGACTTTAGCTCAAGCAGAACGGCATCAATGTAATCATTAGAAACAATTTCAAGAGTTGCGCCATCTTGTAGCTCACTAGGCGTATAGGTATTGAAGTCGCAATATCCGCAGCGCTTTATGCAATACGGGATATGTACGTAGAAAGAGAGCACGATCAGTCTTGCTTACGGGCGGCTTTAATCTTTTCGATATCAGCATCGGTGGCGAGGGCGGCAACGAAGGCTTCTTGTGGAACTTCAACGCGTCCCACCATCTTCATGCGCTTCTTTCCTTCTTTCTGCTTTTCCAGAAGTTTGCGCTTACGAGAAATATCTCCGCCATAACATTTAGCCAAAACATCTTTACGGATAGCGCGGATGCTCTCGCGCGCGATGATGCGTGAGCCAATGGCAGCCTGAATTGGAACTTCAAACTGTTGGCGCGGAATCAGCTCGCGTAATTTGCCGGTCATCATTACGCCATACGAATAAGCCTTGTCACGGTGCACAATTGCGCTAAATGCATCGACTGCTTCACCTTGCAGCAAGATATCGACCTTAACCAAGTTACCTTCTTCATCGCCTAGCTCTTCATAATCAAGTGAGGCATAACCTTTAGTGCGGCTCTTTAGTTGATCAAAGAAATCAAAGACAATTTCGGCAAGTGGCAAGGTGTAGCGAATCTCAACACGATCTTCAGAGATGTAATCCATGCCTTGCAATAGTGCCGCGACGATCTTGGCAGAGTTCCATGATCGTGCCGATGTATTCAGATGGCGCCAAGATGGTGCATTTAACGATCGGCTCTTTCACATAATTGATCTTGCCATCCGGAAATTCTGATGGGTTGGTAACAATGAATTCTTTGCCATCTTCTAACATCACGCGATAAACAACGTTTGGCGCAGTTGAGATAAGACTGATTCCTGATTCACGTTCTAGGCGTTCGCGCACAATTTCCATATGCAAAAGACCAAGGAAGCCACAACGGAAACCAAAGCCAAGGGCTGCTGAACTCTCTGGCTCATAAACAAGAGCGGCATCATTTAGCTGCAACTTATCTAAAGCATCACGCAATAAAGGAAAGTCAGCGCCATCTAGCGGGAACAGTCCAGAGAAAACCATTGGCTTGGGATCTTTATATCCAGCCAGCGCGGTCTTAGTTGGGTTTTGATAATTAGTGACCGTGTCACCAACACGTGATTGGCGCACATCTTTTACACCGGTAATTAAATAACCTACTTCGCCAACGCCTAAACCTTTACTTGGTACTGGCTCAGGTGAAATAACGCCGACTTCGAGGGCTTCGTGTCGTACGCCAGTTGAAAACATTTGAATCTGCTCGCGCGGATTAATGCGACCATCGATAACGCGAACATAGGTAACAACGCCGCGGTATGAGTCATAGACCGAGTCAAAGATAAGTGCGCGGGCTGGTGCGTTGGCATCGCCAACTGGTGCCGGAATCTGCGCAACGATCTGATCGAGAAGTTCGGCAACGCCATCGCCAGTCTTTCCAGAAACGCGTAAACAATCTTCGGGTTGGCAGCCAATTAAGCGAGCAAGTTCTGCGGCAAATTTTTCTGGTTGCGCATTTGGTAAATCAATTTTATTTAGGACCGGAATAATTGTTAAGTTGTTCTCCATCGCCAAATAAAGATTGGCCAGAGTCTGCGCTTCAATGCCTTGTGCGCAATCAACCAATAGAACTGCGCCTTCACAAGCAGCGAGCGAGCGCGATACTTCGTAAGTAAAGTCCACGTGCCCAGGTGTATCGATCATATTAAGGATGTATTCCTGGCCATCGATACCGCTGCGCCAGGGCAGACGAACTGCTTGCGATTTAATTGTGATTCCGCGTTCGCGTTCGATATCCATGCGATCTAAATATTGCGCGCGCATATTGCGAGCTTCTACAACTTCAGTGATTCCGAGCATGCGATCGGCCAACGTAGATTTACCGTGGTCGATATGGGCAATGATGCAGAAATTACGAATCTGCGCGGGATCTGTTGCTGCGGGTTGCGGAGCCTTAGCAAGTGAAATTGCAGGCACTTTTATCCGCCCCTTTTCTGGTGCGTATTAAGAATTAACGAGCGCCGGCTTTGGCAGCAGCCTTAGCCATTGATGACTTCTTGTTTGCCGCTGTGTTTCGGTGAACTACACCCTTGGCAACTGCAACATCTAACGCCTTTGAAGCGGCGCGGAGTTCAGTCGTAGTTGTTGCTGCATCGCCCTTTACAACTGCTTCACGGAATTTGCGAACAGCGGTCTTAACAGATGAAGAGACAGACTTATTGCGAGCCTGCGCCTTGTTATTTGTCTTAACGCGCTTGATCTGCGACTTGATATTTGCCACGTGTATTACTCCGAACGTCTAAAGCTGTGATAACCCTTTTGGTTGCCAGGCAGACGCGTAGGTTATCAGCGCAAGGGGTGCAGGCTCAAATTGAGGCTGATTTCCCGACTGAGTAGCCCCGCTTAACTAGGGCTATCTGGCAGCGCGGGCAGCGGTGATTGAGGCGAGGGCTTTTTCTAGGGCATAAATTGGATCGGACGCCGCACCTTTTACCTGCGCATCTGCCAGAGCAATTGCTTGTACCGCCTTCGATAACGCACGTGGTGTCCAACCCTGCAACTGACGGCGCGCTTTATCAATCTGCCATGGCGCCATACCAAGTTGTCCAGCTAATTCAAATGATTTAGCGCCAGTTGCAGAACCTGAAACTTTTGCAAGTGATCGCAGGGCGGATGCGATTGCAGATGTGACCATCACGGGATCTGTGCCGGTTTCAATGGCGCTGCGCAGAGAAATTAGCGCGGTTGGCAAATTTCCATCGATCGTTGCATCTGCCACATCGAAACCAGTTGTCTCAACGCGTCCTTGATGAAATTTATCAACCATCGCTTCATCAATACTGCCGGCCGGTGAATCAAGGGCGATCTGCGAAACTGCTTGTTGTAGTTCGCGCATATCCCCACCGAGTGCGCCAACTAAGGCAGCAACTGCCGCAGGTGTTGCCTTGCGGCCGCTATCTAAAAATAAATCTTTAACGAAAGCTTCTTTTTCGGCATCTTTCTTTAGCGGCTCGCAGGGGATTATCTCGGGCTTAACTTTCTTAATCGCATCGAGCAGCGCTTTGCCCTTTACGCCACCTTTATGGACGAATATCACCGTGGTCATCGCATCGGGTTCGGATAAATAGCGAGTGACTTCATCTTTGGAATCTTCAGGTAAGTCTTGCAAATCTTTGATAATTAGAGCACGCCGTTCAGAAAATAACGAAGGCGCTAGCGCATCTGAAATATCACCTAATAAAGCATCTGCGGCAAAGATTGTTGTGGATTCAGCCTTTTCCTCTTTTAACTGCGCCGCTAATTTAGATAGCGCGCGATCGCTAAGTGCGCCTTCACTGCCCAGGATGAGATAAAACGGATTCAAGTCTTTCTCCTCCTGTCTCTGGCTATTCCCACCGCAGATAAGTAAAGCGGTTCTTGCTGGTCTTAACTTGCAACCGATGGCGACGAGCACGAACTGCAATCGCACCATCGGTGTCAGTACGCAGTACTTTAGCGCCTACTTGCCGCAATAACGCGAGTGTGTTGGGGGCGGGATGGCCATAACTATTTTCGGCGCCAACGCTAATTAGTGCGATTTGAGGATCGAGTGCGCGAGTGAAACCCTCATCTTGAAATGCAGACCCATGATGGCAGACCTTGTAAATATCAACCCCAGTTAATTCGGGTGCGAGAATCGCTTGGGTTAACGGCTCCATATCTCCACCAGCAAAGAGTGAGAAATCCGGCGAATCAATTCGCACCGCGATGCTGGAATTGTTTTCATCATAACTTCCGGTATCCGGCCAGAGAACTTTGATATTCATCTCACCAAAGTGCGCGGTTGTCCCTCGCTTCACATTGCCAAACCATTGAGTTCCAACTTTTCGATTAGCGATGGCGCCAGATAACCCTGCAATGTGATCGGCATGGCCATGAGTAAGAATCAATAAAGGAATCTCACGAATTCCAAGTTGCTTAAGGCAACGATCAATCAGCGCAGGATCTGGCCCTGTATCTATGACAATTGCGCGATGGCTTCCTAAATTAACCACCATGCCATCGCCTTGGCCGATGTCGCAATTTACAACCTGCCAATCTCCACCCGGAAAGCGTTGCAGGTAGGTAAGCGTTAGTACCAAAACTAAGACAGTAATAACTATCTTGCGCGGGGCCAGCAAAACCAGCGCAATTACGACAGTGATCGCTAGAAAACCAATTAGCCCTTTTTGAAGTGTTAGCACTCTAAAACCGGCGGCCCAATCAGCAACCGTTGCAATCCACCAAGCCATTGGTTTAACCAGGTTTACTAAGACCATCGAAACTGGCGGTGCAATCGGAGAAATTAACGCCGCAATAAAACCAACGATAGTAATTGGCGCAACCGCAGGTGCGGCTAGCAAATTAGCGATAATGCTCATCGGCGATAGATAACCAGCAATGGCAACGATTACAGGTGCGCAGAAAACCATCGCTGCAATTGGTGGAGCCATCGCTTGCGCAACTAACTTCGGCAGCGCTCTTTCAAAGAAAGCGACGATACGAGGGGCAAATAACAATAAACCTGCAGTTGCTAGCACCGACAAAGCAAAACCTGGATCTCGACTTTGCCAGGGATCACCGATTACGACCGCTGCAATTGCAAAACCTAAAGCCGGCAGAGAATCAGCTCCGCGTTTTGTGGCATAGGCGATTAGCAAAACTGCCGCCATTGCAGCTGCGCGCAGAACTGAAGGTGATGGACGAACAAGTGCGATAAAGCAGATCAAAGCAATTGCTGTTGCCAAAACCCGCAAACGCATAGTGCGAAAAATGAATTGCATGCACCACAAAACAAAGGCCGAAACGATTGCAAAGTTCGCACCGCTTACCGCAACTAAGTGAGTCAGACCCGACCGGCGCATCTGGTCTTTAAATTGATCGCTTTGAAGTGAGGTATCTCCCAAAACCATTCCGGGAATAAGTGAGCCGCCATCACCACCGCCACTTGCGCTGCGCAGACCCAAACGAATGCGGGCAAGAGATGCTGCCCATCTAGAAGGTAGCGTTACAACTTCTATCTTTGAATTGGCAATTAGAAGCGCTGCAACACGTGGTTCTTTACTCTCCAAAACACGAGCAGATACCAAAATACGTTGTCCTGGTAGTAAAGATTTGGCGCTGAGATCGCTCATGATTACACGCACCGGAACTCTTAATTTATAAGTTCCATTTGCGCTATCGAACTGGGTCAAGGTTGCCAGCGCGCTATAACTTGGTGGTAGAAAGTTGCGACCGCTAACGTGTTTGGTAGTTAGGTGCGGATCTGTGGTGAGGCGAAGCTGAGCTTGTGCGCTCTGATTAAAGTGATCCGCGATCGCACTAGATTGCAGGCTTTGCTGGCGAAGTGACATCACCGAAGATCCCAGCGCCAGCGCGATAACTAGAACTATCAAACGCCGTTTGCGCTGGGAAAGTGCCAACAAAGTCAGCAGCAAGAGCGCAATGGTTGTACGCCAGGGCGCCATCCAACTTTGCGTTAACGCACCTACCCAGAGCGCACCACCTAGCGTCAGTGCGCGATAATCAATTAAACGCGTAATTTATCTTTAAATTGTGCAAATTTTGCTGAGCCAATTCCAGATACTTTTAAGAGATCTTCAACTGTTAAGAATGGTCCGTTCTGGCTTCGATAAGCAACAATTCGCGCGGCAAGTACTGGACCGATTCCATCTAAAGTTTCTAACTCTTTAGTGTTGGCGCGATTTAAGGCAATTGGCCCAGATGCGCGCGTCTTTATTCGCTGGGGTGATGTCCGAACCGAACTGCCTGCTTTTCCGGGTGGATAGATGTAAACCTGTTCGCCATCTTTAATAACGCGGGCCAAGTTAATATCTGAAACATCGGCGCCCTTTAAAGTATTGCCAGCAGCCTTAATGGCATCGATTACCCGCGAATTAAAAGGCAGCGAATACACTCCAGGTTTATTGACGGCGCCTGCAACATCAACGGTTACTTGAGCCACGGATTCGGTGACCAATAGTTCAGGCGGTGCCAGCGGAATCTGCTGCGAAGTACCGCGCACGACAAGGAATACAGAGAGCGCGATAACGAGTGCGGATATAGAGAGTAAGGATCGCTTCTGCGATACCGAGAAGGTGATGTGACTCCACCAGGATTGAAAGTTTTCAGGAATTAAATTCATGGCCGGATCATCGGGCATTTGCGCCGAAGAAAATTAAGAAAAGTTAGGTCTGTGGTTAAAGAACGATATTTACAAGCTTCGGAGCTCGCGCAATTACTTTCTTTGGGGTCGCACCGTTTAGCGCAGCCGCAACCGTTGGGTGGGCCAGCGCCTGCGCTTGAATTTCAGAATCAGAAATAGTTGGGACGACTTCAATTCGTTCGATGATCTTGCCATTTATCTGAATCACCGCTTCGACAGCATCTGCCACAAGCAATTTTTCATCCACAACAGGCCAACCAGCGGTTGCAATTGCAGGTTTGTGACCTAGGCGTTCCCACATTTCCTCGGCTGTAAATGGCGCAACCAGAGATAACATAATTGCAATCGCTTCAACTGCTTCACGAACTGCTGGATCTGCAGCACCTGGCCCAGAATCAATTGCCTTACGAGTTGCATTTACTAGCTCCATAACGCGCGCAATCGCCACGTTAAAGCGGAATGATTCAACTGCGAAGGCAGCATCATGCAAGGCTTTGTGAGTTGCTTTACGTAAAGATATTTCACCAGTTTGCAAAATCAACGCCCGGCTTAGAAGTCACATCACCAGATAAACGCCAAGCGCGACTTAAGAATTTAACAGAACCAGATGGTGAAACATCTGACCAATCCACATCATCTTCCGGCGGACCAGAGAAGACCATGGATAAACGAATCGCATCGACGCCGTGGTTTTCAAGTTCATCAGATAAGCGCACTAAATTACCGCGAGATTTAGACATCGCAGATCCATCCATAACAACCATGCCCTGATTTAGCAGGCGCGTAAATGGTTCAGTGAATCCCAGCATCCCGATGTCGTGCAGAACTTTGGTGAAGAAACGTGAATATAACAAGTGCAAAATTGCGTGAGTTACTCCGCCGACATATTGATCAACTGGCAACCAAGTATCAATATCGGCGCGTGAAAAAGGTTCTTTGGCATTTGTAGAAGATGGGTAGCGCAAGAAATACCAAGAAGAATCTACGAAGGTATCCATGGTGTCGGTATCGCGTAGCGCCGCTGCCCCACAAGTTGGGCACTTGGTATTCACCCATTCGGTTGCGGCAGCCAAAGGCGATTGTCCCTTTGGCTTTAGATCAAGGCCTTTTGCATCTGGAAGTTGCAGGGGAAGTTGATCTGCAGGAACAGCAACTTCTCCACACTTATCGCAATGCACGATTGGGATTGGCGTACCCCAATAACGTTGACGAGAAACCAACCAGTCACGTAAGCGATAATTACGGGCAGATTTACCAAGGCCAGATGCTTCTAACTCTTTATTAATTGCAGCGATGGCATCGACTTTGTTTAGGCCATTTAAAGAACCAGAATTTACTAACTTTCCATCTCCGGTTGTGGCAATGCCGGTCTCTGTTGGATCTTCTTCACTGGTTTCAACTACAACTCGCACTGGAAGTTTCATAGCGCGCGCAAAATCTAAGTCGCGTTGATCGTGTGCCGGAACAGCCATAATCGCACCGGTTCCGTAATCCGCTAAAACATAATCGGATGCCCAGATCTGTAACTTCTCGCCATTTACTGGATTGATTGCATAACGTTCTAGAAATATTCCAGATTTTGGTCGATCAGTTGCTAGGCGATCGATATCCGATGCTGCCTTAACAGAATCGCGGTATTGCTTAAACTTTTCTTCAGCTGCAGTACCGGCAGCAAGTTCGGCGGCAAGTTCTGAATCAACGGCCACAACCATAAAGGTTGCCCCATGCAATGTGTCAGGGCGAGTTGTGTAGATAGATATTGGCTCTTTGCGACCTTCGATCACAAAGTTTACGTTGGCACCCTGTGAGCGCCCGATCCAGTTGCGCTGCATCGTTAAGACTTTATCTGGCCAGTGACCTTCGAGCTCTTTCATATCATCGAGCAAGCGATCGGCGTAATCAGTGATCTTGAAATACCACTGGTTTAACTTCTTCTTAGTAACGGCTGTGTCGCATCGCTCGCACAGTCCCGCAACTACTTGTTCGTTGGCTAGAACTGTCTGACAACTTGGACACCAGTTAACGGCGCTATCTTTGCGATAAGCCAAGCCGCGCTTATGAAGCTCGATAAATAGCCATTGGTTCCATTTGTAATATTCAGGATCACAAGTGTTAAAGACGCGATCCCAGTCAAAGGAACAGGCATAGCGACGCATTGACGCCTTTTGAGTTGCGATGTTTTCGTAAGTCCAAATACGTGGGTCTTCATTGCGCTTAATTGCAGCATTTTCAGCCGGCAAACCAAAAGCATCCCAACCAATTGGGTGCATTACGTTAAAGCCTTTTTGAATCCAATAACGCGCGATTACATCGCCAAGTGCATATGCCTCGGCATGGCCCATATGTAAATCACCTGATGGATAAGGGAACATATCCAAAACATACTTTTTGGGGCGAGGATCATTGGGACGACCAGATTTAAATGGTTCTATCGCATCCCAGATTGGCAGCCACTTCTCTTGGACATAGGCAAAGTCATATGCCTGATGTTCTTGTGGAGTGGTCATTCGCGCAGTTTATCGGGCTTTAGCCCCAAGTAACGCCAGTTAATTCTTCGCTAACTGTCCATAAATCTGCAGCCAGCCTTTGATCATAGGCAATTGCTGCAGCGCGCGTAAGTTTTGGGAAACCACGCATTTCTAAGAAGCCATCAGGGCCAATATATGAAGCACCAATTAGCCCTGGGAAAGTTGCGGCGCATAAAGTTGGTAACGCTCCACGTTGCGCACTCTGTGCAAAGAGTGCGTTAGCTAGCGCACCAGCGCGATCTTGTACCGAAGCGCCAGCAACTAAATTTGTATCGGCATAACCAGGGTGAGCAGCAACTGCTTGTATATTCCAGTTGTTGCGCAATTGGCGACGCTCTAGTTCATGGATAAACAATAAATTGGCAAGTTTGCTGACCGCGTAAGCAGACCAAGCGTTGTAAGCGCCAATCCCCTTTGCTTTATCGCGTAGATCATCGATAGTGGCGCTACTTATGCGCGCGGTGCGATGCATTTGCGATGAAACGGCAACGACACGTTTTTTAACTTGCTTGTGAAGCAACCCTGCCAAAGCAAAATGCCCCAGATGGTTTGTGCCCATCTGCATCTCAAAATTATCTTTAGTCAAAGTAAAAGGTGTCGCCATTACGCCAGCATTTAAAATCAAAACATCAAATGGCTTAGTAAAGTCTTTAGCAAAGGAGCGGACCGATGAAAGATCTGCCAAATCTAGGATTTTATAATCAACTCGATCTTTTCCAATTTCGGCAACCGTGTTGGCGCCCTTGATCGGATTGCGTGCTGTGATAGTTACCTGTGCACCTGCGCGCGCAAGTTCGCGGGCAGTCTCTTTTCCGATTCCGCTAGTTCCACCAGTTATAAGGAAGTGCTGTCCGTTAAGATCGCCAATATCTTTGGCATCCCAACCACGTGGAATTGATGCATCGACCGACATTTTTATAGCCCCTTGATTAGCAATTCTTGTGTGGAGATAAGGGGATTCGAACCCCTGACCTCTTCCATGCCATGGAAGCGCGCTACCAACTGCGCCATATCCCCGTATTTAACGAGAAGGTAACTCTAGCGCACGTGATCTGGCACATCAGCACCAGATTCTTCACCGAATACAGGTTCGAGAATAGATCCCGCATTATGTTCGGCTAAATGCCAACCTTTAGGGCTGGTCTGCAAGATTGACCATCGAGCATTTGATAAGCCACCGATTTTTCCCCAATGGGCCATCGGCAAATGCAAGTAGTGTCCGATTAAACAACGTGCGGTTCCGCCGTGTGTTGCAACAACAACAAGTTGATTTTCTTTATCAGCCAAAAACTCATCTAACGCCGCACTAGCTCGCGCCGCAACTTGACTGCGGCTTTCACCAATTGTTCCCGCCGGATTATCGTTTCCATCTATCCAGCGAATAAAGTTTTCTAAATCTGCGGCGCGATTTTCGGCGCCAGTTCTGCCTTCCCAGTGTCCGCCATTGGTCTCGCGCAGGCGCTCATCAACCAAAACTTCCATATTTATAATTTCACTCAGCTTGGATGCAGTGACTCGAGCGCGCGAAAGATCGCTACTTAAAATCGCGGTTGGTTCCATACCGGCGATAATCGGCGCAGCAAGTTGGGCTTGATAAATTCCAACGCTATTTAATTCAATATCGGAATGTCCCTGAAAACGGTTTACTACGTTCCAATCAGTTTGGCCATGTCGCCACAACAAGATGCGATTGTTTTTACCTGCCATTTGCCACATTTTCCTTAACTACATCGAGTTCTATAGTTGGGCAATCATTCCAAAGTCGATCAAGCATGTAATAACGGCGCAGCTCGGCGCTCTGGATATGTACAACTAGATCGGAATAATCGAGCAGAATCCATTCGTCAGTACCTTCACGGCGCGCAGGTTTTTCGCCAATTAAGCGCAGCTTCTCTTCGACTTCGTCAGCGATTGCATCTACTTGACGAATATTTGCACCCGTTGCAATTAGAAACACTTCAGATAAAACCATCTGATCAGATAAATCAATAGCGATCATCTCTGTGCCAAATTTGTCGGCGATTGCGCGAGCTGCAACCTGGGTCAACTCGGTAACGCTCTTACTTGCTGGCATAGAGGTTGTGCTCCTTTATATAGGTTGCTACATGAGGTGAAAGAGCGTCAAGTTCGCCTGCGCGAATCTGCGTTGCAGAAATATTTAGGGCACCGATATCTACCGTTGCATCCCCTGGAAATTCTGGACGATCAATAACTAAGAAGTCGACTTTATCCTGTAATTCTTCACTGCGATGCCACTGTGCAATCTTGGCAAAGGCATCTGTTCCAACGATCATCAAAATTTCGGCGCCAGGATAAGTTTGCGCAACGGCATCAACGGTATCGATGGCATAACTCGGGCCTGATCGCAGGATCTCAATTGGATTTACTTCTACCTTTTTTGATATTTCAGCTGGCAAATCATTAAGCGCCTGAACGCACATCGCGCGACGTTGAGCACCTGTTGCAACTGGCTGAGCCTCACGAAGCAGTGGCTGCCCCGCTGGGATTAAAAGAATTCGATCGGCCATGCCTTGCAAAATTACTTGTTCAATTACGTGCAGATGCCCTTTATGAATTGGGTCAAATGTTCCGCCGTATATTGCAATCTTTTCCAAAATAAAACCTGATGGATTGCTAAGAATTAATCGTTATCTAGACGAAGAACTAGATATAGAAACAGGACAAAAACTACGAAGGAGCCAATACCGAATGCATAAGGTGGGACTGGCAGTTCACGAAGTTGTTCGGATGCGATGATCATGAGTACAGACTACCCCCGCCCTGCTAGTAACTCTAAAAAGCGCGCCTCATCAATGATTGTGACGCCAAGTTCTTGGGCTTTAGCCAGCTTTGAACCTGGGTCGCTGCCAACTAACACATAATCCGTTTTCTTTGAAACTGATGCCACCGCTTTCCCGCCGTGCGCGGTAATTGTTTCGGCTATGGAATCTCGGGTGAATGATTCCAATCCGCCAGTTACTACAAAGGTGAGATTGACCAAAGTTTGTGGCAATTCCTCACTTGCCTGCACCTGCATAACCACGCCAGCCTTTTGCCATTTGGCAATAATGCTGCGGTGCCAATCAAGGGCAAACCATTCGACAATAGATTGCGCAATAGTTTCACCAAGTCCATCAATATCCGAAAGTTCGCTAACGCTGGCCTTTGCGATCGCATCCATCGAACCGAAGTTATTGGCTAAAGATTGCGCGGCGGTTGGACCAACGTGGCGAATAGAAAGTGCCACGATAATTCTCCAAAGTGGCCGTGTCTTGGCAACTTCAAGTGCGGCCAATAACTTTTCAGTATTTTTGCCGGTGCTGCCATCTTTTTTTGTAAAAAACTCGGAGCGAGTTAACGATTCCGTGGTCAGATCAAAAAGATCTGATTCATCAGTGATGATCTGATCAGTTAGCAGCGCTATTGCTGCTTCCAGACCAAGTACATCTATATCAAGCGCGGCTCGGGATCCAATGTAATAAATGCGCTCTCGCAGTTGCGCGGGACAGCTTTGGGTATTTGGACAGCGAATATCCACATCACCGGCAGTAATCGCGCGAAGTTCGCTGGCGCATTCCGGGCAGTTAGTCGGCATAACAAATGCTCGTTCTTTGCCAGTGCGCTGTGACAAAACAGGTCCAAGAACTTCGGGAATCACATCACCGGCTTTTCGAATTATTACAGTGTCACCGATCAAGACGCCTTTACGTTCGATCTCTTCTTGATTGTGCAATGTTGCATTCGTGACAGTTGACCCCGCAACTTTTACAGGTTCCATGAAAGCAAACGGTGTGATGCGCCCAGTTCGGCCAACGCTAACTTTTATATCAAGTAACTTAGTTGTGACTTCTTCAGGTGGATACTTATAGGCGATCGCCCATTTAGGTGCACGTGAAGTAAAACCCAACTTTTTCTGCTCAGCAACGCCATCGACTTTAATAACAACGCCATCAATTTCGTGCTCAACATCATGGCGATGTTCGTTGTAATGCGCTATGAATTCTTCAACCTCACCGCGCGTGCCACAAACTTTAAAGCGCTCTGAAGTTGGCATACCAAGTAAGTTCAACTGCGTGTATGCATCAGATTGCGATGCGAATGAAATTCCTTCGCTGGCACCAACGCCGTGAACCACGACGCTTAGGGCGCGGCTAGCAGTAATGCGTGGATCTTTCTGGCGAAGCGAACCAGCCGCACAGTTGCGGGGATTTGCAAAGAGTGGTTTGCCGGCTTCTTCTAGCTCCTCATTTAATTGGTTAAATGCTGCAACCGGTAAGAAAACTTCACCGCGAATTTCAATTAAAGATGGGATCTTCTTGCCGATCAAAGTGTGTGGCAAGCCCTTGATGGTCTTAACGTTTAAGGTCACATCTTCACCGGTTACGCCATTGCCGCGAGTGAGCGCTCTAGTTAACTGGCCATCTTCATACAGTAAATTAATGGCAAGCCCATCAACTTTTAACTCGCATAAGTATTTTGGGTTAGGACTCTCTTTTTCGACGCGATCAAACCAAGCTGCAAGTTCTTCGGTATCGAAAACATTGTCAAGGCTCATCATTTTTTCGATGTGATCGTGCTGTTCAAAGGTTGTTGCAAAACCTCCACCGACGCCCAAGGAGGGTGAATCTGGTTCTAATAACTCTGGATGCTTGGCTTCAAGTGCTTGCAACTCTTTGAGAAGAGCATCAAATTGTGCATCGGTAATCGTTGGTGCATCCAAAACATAATACTTAAATTGGTGATCACGAATCTCGTTAGTGAGTTCGGTAATGCGATGGCGGGCTTGATTACTCATGCGCTCTCGCAGATAGTTGCCGATCCGACCACGCGATCGCCGTCGTAAATAACTAACGCTTGGCCATTGGCGATTCCAAGTAAAGGTTTATCTAATTCGGCAACAAGTTGGGTGCCGCTGAAGTAATAAGTGCAATCTAAGGCTGCCCCATGCGCACGCACTTGGGCAAAGCCACGCAATGGTTTGTCATCCACGGCTGGACCACACCAGATCGTCTTTTCGCCAATTAGTTTGCTAACGGCTAGCTCTTCACGCGCACCAACAACCACAGTATTTGTAACGGGTTCGATCTTTAAAACAAAACGCGGTGACCCATCAGCGGTAGGAATTGTTAGCCCTAAACCTTTTCGTTGGCCGATTGTGTAGGTGTAAGCACCTTTATGTTCGCCAATTTTATTGCCGGTGTTATCTACGATTGGTCCGACTTCACTGCCTAAACGATCGCGCAACCATCCAGCGTTATCACCGGATGGAACAAAGCAAATATCGTGGCTATCTGGTTTTTGCGCCACCGCTAAGCCACGCGCTTCGGCTTCAATACGAATATCAACTTTTTCAGTATCGCCCAGTGGAAATATCGCACCATTTATTTGTTCAGTTGTTAAAACCGCAAGAACATATGACTGATCTTTTAACGGATCAACGGCGCGGTGCAGCGTCTTTCCCATTGGCCCTATTTGGGTGCGCGCATAGTGTCCAGTGACAACGCCATCAAAGCCCATAGCTTTAGCGCGATCTAAAACTGCTGCAAACTTTATTTTTTCATTACAACGCAGACATGGATTGGGTGTGCGGCCAGCCGCGTATTCGGCGAGAAAGTTTTCTACGACGCCTTCGTGAAATTCTTCAGCCATATCCCAGATATAGAAAGGAATCCCGATCTTGTCTGCGGCGCGACGAGCATCGTGTGAATCTTCAATCGTGCAACAACCGCGTGCACCTGAACGATATTTTTGTGGATTAGAAGCTAGCGCTAAGTGCACACCTATTACTTCGTGGCCAGCTTCGACTGCGCGAGCTGCGGCAACAGCCGAATCAACTCCCCCGCTCATTGCGGCAATTATTTTCATTTCTGATTTGCCGCCCGTCCACGTTCGATCACTGTTGGTAGAACTGATAAAGCGAAATCTACATCGGCGGCGGTGGAGTTAGCGCCCAATGAAAAACGGAGCGAAGATTGCGCGCTTATTTCGTTGTGGCCCATAGCAAGTAAAACATGTGATGGACGGTGAACCCCTGCGCTGCAAGCCGCGCCAGTTGAGCAAGAGACTTTCATCGAATCCATAAGTAAAAGAAGTGAATCACTTTGGGTGCCAGGAAATGTGACGTTAGAAATTCCGGGTAGTCGCTTTGCATCCACACCATTTATATAAGCACTAGGGGCTGACGAGAGCAGACCCGCTTCGAATCGTTCGCGAAGTTCTTGAACTTTGCTCGCCTCATAAATTTTACTGGCGGCAGCTGCTGCAAAAGCAACGATGGCAGGTGCGTTAAGAGTTCCACTGCGAATTTCGCGTTCTTGTCCCCCACCATGCAACAAGCGCAGGAATCTCATAAGCACGTTGCAAAATCAATGCACCGATTCCGTGTGGTCCACCAACTTTATGCGCGCTAAGGGCCATGGATGTAACGCCTAGCTCTTTATAAGAAAGGGGCGTCTTGGTAAATGATTGGACTGCATCGGTATGCACTGGAATCGAACCCGCAATTTTTACTACCTCTGCGATCGGCTGAATAACCCCAGTTTCATTATTGGAATGCATCACCGAAATCAGCGCAATCTCAGAACCTCGTTTTGCAACAAGATCTTTTAGATAATCTAAATCAATTACGCCGTTTTTATCTACAGGAATTTCAATTAGTTCAGCGCCCTCATGTTCGACCAACCACCTTGCCGGGTCCAGGACTGCGTGATGTTCGATAGCGCTGATTAAAATTAACTTCTTGCCACTCTTCCAGAACAGCCCCTTTATCGCTGCGTTGTCGGCCTCGGTTCCAGAACCTGTGAAGATAACTTCAGATGGCAAGCAACCAACTGATTTTGCAATCAATTCGCGCGCATCTTCTACATCTTTGCGAGTCGAACGCCCTTCGGTGTGTAGCGAAGAAGGATTGCCCACTTTAGTTAGCGCATCAGTCATCGCCTTTACTGCGACGTCAAAGATCGGCGTAGTTGCCGCATGATCTAGGTAGACGCTCATTGGAGCAGTCTAGATCACTTGAGAAATTAACTCTTTTTCGCGTGAATGCCATCCGTTGCCTGTGGCAGAACGCTGAATAAATCACCGATCACGCCGAAGTCTGCAATATCAAAGAGCGGCGCTTCTGGATCTTTATTTACGACAACAATTGTCTTTGAAGTCTGCATGCCCGCGCGGTGTTGAATCGCGCCAGAAATTCCGCAAGCAACATATAGCTGCGGACTGACGGTCTTTCCGGTTTGACCGACTTGATGTGAATGCGGATACCAACCAGCATCAGTTGCGGCGCGAGATGCTCCAACTGCGGCGCCAAGTTCGTCAGCAAATTTTTCAACTGCTGCAAAATCTCCGTTAGTGCCACGACCACCAGAGACAACAATGTTGGCTTCAGTTAGCTCAGGACGTCCACCCTTAATTGGTGGTTGTGTCGATGAAATTTTAGATTTCTTAGCAGCATCACCAATATTTGCGGTTGCGCCTTCTGTTGCAGGGGTTGCGGCAGATAAATCTGCTTCCACACTGTTTGGGCGAACTGTGATTATTGGAGTTCCGTGCGAAACTTTTGAGTGCACTGTGGTTGAACCACCGAATACCAATTGCGTTGCGGTGATATCTGCTGCCACGTCAACTGCATCAGTGATAATTCCAGATTCAGTTAACACAGCAACGCGTGCGGCAACTTCTTTTCCAAAGGCATGTGATGCGATTAGCACTGCAGCAGGTGATTTCTCTTTAATTAAATTAGCCAGCGCATCTGCTGATGCTGCAACACCAAATTGTGCAAAGTCATCTGATTCTAGAATCAACACGTTTGCGATCGGGCCTTGGTTTACCGAAGCAGCAAGCGCTGCACCTTTGCCGGCGCCAGCCAATACAACTGCTGTCACACTGCCGATACGTGCTGCGGCAGTTGCAAGTTCTGCTGTAGTTTTCGTGACTTTATCACCAGAGAAATCTGCCAAGATAAATACGTTGCTCATATCAACTTCTTCTCTGCTAGGAAATCAACAAGCGCGTTTCCGCCAGTTACCTTCGTCGGTAACTTTCACACCGGCCGCGCGTGGTGGACGTGGCGTTGCATCATTTACCTGTGACCAAGCGCTCGTTGCGCTTACGCCAACGGCTGCTAAATCTTTCTGTTCAATTGTTTTTTTCTTAGCCGCCATGATGCCCTTAAATGATGGGTAACGTGGTTCGTTTATTTTTTCGACAACGCTAATAACGCATGGAAAAGCTGCAGAAATTTCATCAACACCGGCTTCGGTCACGCGCGTAATTGAAACTGTGCCAGCCGGATCGACAGCAACTTTGGATGCAAATGTTAGCTGCGCCCAACCCAAGCGAGCGCTGATCATCGCCGGAACAACGCTCATGCGCGCATCAGTTGATTCGGTTCCACAAATTACAAGTTCATAACCACCATCGCTAATTACTTTGGATAGCACCGCAGAAGTTGCCAGCGCATCCGCCCCCGCTAGTCCTGCATCAGTAACCAAGATGGCATCGTTTGCACCCATTGATAACGCTTTACGAATCGCCTCAGTTGCGCGATCTGGTCCCATTGAAATAACTGTGACGGTATTTGCTCCGCCTTCTTCATTTCCGCCATGTGCTTCGGCAATTCGCAGCGCTTCTTCAACTGCGTATTCATCTAAATCATTGAGAACTGCATCAACGTTTTCGCGATCCAGTACGCCGTTGACCATCTTCTTCTCAGCCCAAGAGTCCGGGACTTGCTTCACACATACGGCGATCTTCATGGCGCAAATGTTACTGACCAGTAGCAGAAATATCCACCGCTAAACCCTCAACCAATACTTCACCTGGCCGTTACCAACACTTTACCTATTTAGATGCACACGTACACAGCAAACGTTCATCTTTAACCCATGATCGCGACCCGAAGCGCAGCTCCGATAAGAATTCTCATTGTCACTGAGGCCTTTCTGCCACAGGTAAATGGAGTAACCAACTCGGTTCTGCGCCTTCTTGAATTTTGCAAACGCGCTGGCCACGAAGTTTTGGTTATTGCACCTGAAAGTGAGAATGCACCTAAGGATTACTTGGGTTTTAAAATCAAACACGTACCAAGTATCGCCATGAAGCGCTTAATTCCGATGGGTCTACCTAAGAAAGAGTTAGAACCCTTTATCGAAGGATTTAGCCCAGATGTAATTCACTTAGCTTCACCAATTTTCTTGGGACATTACGTCGCACGTTTGGCTCGTAAAGCAAATATTCCTACAGTTTCGGTTTATCAGACAGATATTGCAGGCTTTGCGCGTCACTATGGTTTAAATGTTGCACACAACACTTTGAAGCGTTGGGTCGCACGCATTCACTCCACAACCGATCTAACGCTTGCACCTTCGGCTTGGGCTTGCCGCGATTTAGAAAGCAGCGGGGTCAATAATGTGAAACTTTGGCAGCGCGGTGTTGATCTAGTTAACTTCACATCAGAAAAGCGTGATGAAGCACTTCGCACAGAATTCTTGCAAAAGCGTGGAGCTAAATATGTCATTGGTTACGTTGGCCGTTTAGCAAATGAAAAGCGCGTTGATGACTTAGCAATTTTGGATTCACAGCCTGACCTGCAACTAGTAATTGTTGGCCAAGGTCCAGCAGAAGCGCGCCTAATGCGCGAACTTCCAAACGCTATTTTTGTTGGTTACAAATCTGGTGCAGATTTAGCTCGCCACGTCGCATCATTTGACACATTTGTTCATACCGGCAAGCACGAAACATTTTGTCAAGCGATTCAAGAATCGCTGGCTTCCGGAACTGTGGTTGTCGGCCCTGATACTGGCGGCCCCACTGATCTAATTGATCATGGTCGCACTGGGTTATTGATCGATACTGCAGATTCGCATCTACTTCTCCACTCTGTGTATAGCTTGCTTGAGCATCCCGCCTTGGATCTCATGCAGATTGCGGCACGCAAATCCGTTGAACACCGAACATGGGACTATATAAATGAAAGCCTTATCGAACATTATCGAGACGTTATCGAATCTGTTGCATCACGAAAAGATCTGGTCGCATGAAGATCATCCACGTCGCCAATTTCTATGGCCCTAAATCAGGTGGAATTAAGACCACTCTTCACAATTTAGGCACTGGCTACACCAACCGCGGCCACGAATTCACATACATTGTTCCCGGAAATGGATTCCATCAAGAGAAAACCGCTCACGGATCTCGGATCACTGTTCCATCTTGGGTAATTCCATTTAGCGGCGGCTATCGCATCATTAAATCTAATCGTCAGATCAAGAGTATTTTGTTAACGCTGGCGCCGGATCGTTTGGAAATTTCCGATCGCTTTACGCTATCTGGCGTTGGACGTTGGGCTAAGGCGCACAAGATTTCAACTTTGGTATTTAGCCACGAAACGCTGCGCGGCTTAATCAAGACCTACCTTCCTTTTTCATTGAACCGTTTCGTTCGCTGGCACAACACTCGTTTAGCAGCCAGTTTTGATCATGTGGTCACTACCACCAATTTTGCTGCTGCCGAGTTCCGAGAAATAGGAACCACTAACTTGCTACAGATTCCGCTCGGTGTAGATCTACAAACTTTCTCGCCAAAAAATCGTGATGAAGAGTTGCGTACCAAGTTATTAAAAGGTGGAGATGTACTTCTTGTGCACTGTGGTCGCCTTTCACCAGAGAAGAAGCCAGAGCGCTCAATTGACGCCTTGCGCGAGCTACTTAAGGCTGGCGTTAACGCACGTTTGATTTATGTCGGCACTGGTCCGCTGCATAAAAAACTTTATGAATCATCACGCGATATTCCGGTCACTTTCTTGGGGTACATCTCAGATAAGAAATATTTAGCGCGCATCATCGCTTCCTCAGATATCTCAATCGCACCTGGTCCAATCGAAACTTTCTGCCTAGCAGCACTTGAATCCCTGGCCAGTGGAACCCCAGTTGTATGTTCTAAGACCAGCGCGGTTGGAGAGTTCTTGTTAACGGGTGCAAACAGTTATGTCGGTTTACCCGCAGATAACAATGGCGCATCTATTGCGCAAGCGGTGCAAGAGTTAATTCTTAAGTTGCAGAGCGATAAGACGTTGCGCTCACGGTGCCAACATCAGGCCGAGAATTTTCCTTGGTCATCAACTATTTCGCAGATGCTTTCGATCGAATCTCGCAGAATACTAAGAGCGGCATAAAATGACTCAGCCGCTGACTCTTGCTGTAATCGGAGATAGCGCAGCCTCTGGTGTTGGTGACTCAGATGCAAATGGCAATCACTTTGGTTGGGGTTATCACCTGGCGCAAGCATTTAATGAACCACTTATTTATATCAACGCCGCACGCCCTGGCGCACGTTCTCGCGAAGTATTAGAGGAACAGTTAGTTAAAGTCTCAGTACATGATCCAGAGCTAGTGGCCGTTGTCGTTGGTGGCAATGATTTGTTACGCAGTAATTTTTCTCCAACGGTCTTTGAGCAAAACTTGAGAGAGACCCTGATTCGATTGGTTTCTTCCGGAGCAACTGTCATGCTCCTAGAACTTCATGATCCAACCAAAATTGTGCCGATGCCGTATTTGGTTGCAAGAATTTGCCGCAGACGTGTTGCCGCAGTTAACAAGGCGACAAAAAAGATGGCAGAAGATTTCGGTGCGATTATGTTGCCAACTAGATCGCTAGAGAATATTTACAGCAGATCAAAATGGCACGTTGATCGCATGCATCCCAGCAAACTTGGCCATCAATTCATTGCATCCGAATTTGCCAAGATGCTGCGCGATCGCGGCTTTGATGTCGGCGACGTGAGAATTTCTCCAGTAAATAACCGCAGCCGTAAAGATTCGATACTCTGGATGCTGCGAAACGGGACGCCTTGGTTTGCAAAACGCAGCATTGACTTATTTCCAGGGTTAATTTGGCTCAGTATGGCTGAGATTGTTTATCTAGTTCGCTCCCGTTTCTCGCGAACATCTAACCCATTAACACAAATACAAGTCGTTCAAAGTAAGGCACCTGTTAGGACACTGGTAAGTCACTAGCATTTTGCCTTGGCGCGGTACTAGGTAGTAAAGGGTTAACTCGCCTAAAATCTGCACCATGCTCGCATTCATCGCACCAGGTCAAGGTACACAAACTCCTGGAATGTTAACTCCCTGGATTGCAGAACCAGAAGCGCTTGAATTACTTAAAGCTTGGTCTGCCGAAATTAATTTGGATTTAGTAAGGCTTGGCACAACGGCGGATGCGGATGAAATTAAAGACACCGCGAACGCCCAGCCACTAATTGTTGCAGCAGGTCTATTGGGCGCCCGCGCGCTATCAGATTCTAGATTTATAGTCGTAGCCGGACATTCTGTTGGTGAAATAACTGCAGCGGCACTTGCTGGCGTAATTAGCGAAATAGATGCCATGAAATTAGTTCGCGCCCGTGGCATTGAAATGGCAAAAGCGGCAGCGCTAAAATCAGCCGGAATGGCTGCAGTACTTGGTGGTGATCGCACCGTTGTTTTAAAGGCAATTAGTGATTTGGGTTTGGTTGCTGCAAATGACAATGGCGCCGGACAAATTGTTGCGGCCGGTGACTTAGATGCACTTGCGCAATTAGCGCCCGAGGGTGCGCGCGTTCGCGCACTTGCTGTAGCAGGTGCATTTCACACCTCTTATATGCAATCAGCAGTAGAACCGCTGCGCGCACTTGCTTCACAAATCAACGTCAACACAGCTCGATGCGGAGTTATCTCCAATAAGGAAGGCGCGGTCATTGCTGATGGTCGAGAAATTCTAGATCGCATCGTGGCCCAGATTTCCAATCCGGTTCGCTGGGATTTATGTATGACATCTCTGGCTGAACACTCATCTGGGGCTATTGAGGTTCCGCCGGCTGGAACTTTAGTTGGACTGTTAAAGCGCGCCGTTCCAATTATTGAAACATTTGCACTTAAAGCTATAGAAGATGTCACACTTGCCAAAGAATTTTCAGTCCGCCACCAAGATGAAGCGAACCGACAGGACGATGATGCCAATTAAAACCAAGACCGGCAGCGAGAGCAGCATTCTCTCTGTTGGTGTTTATCGCCCCGATCGCCTTGTGCCAAATTCTGAAATCGTCGATGCCATTGATTCATCAGATGAATGGATCGTGCAACGTACCGGAATTGAATCTCGTCGCTTTGCTAGCGCTGATGAATCTGTTGTTGATATGGCGATAGGCGCGGCCGAGCAAGCGCTATCACGTGCCAAATTAACGATTAAAGATGTCGATACCGTGATCGTTGCAACTATTACTTATCCTCACCAAGCACCATCTGCGGCAACCGCCATTATTCAGCGAATGGGCAACCCAACCGCTGCCGCCTTTGATATTGGTGCCGCGTGTGCTGGATTTTGTTACGGCGTTGCTATGGCACATGATTTTGTTCGCGCCGGAAGTGCCAAGAAAGTTCTGGTCATCGGTGTTGAAAAGATTTCAGATTTTACAGACCCAACAGATCGCGCAACCGCCTTTATCTTTGCTGATGGCGCGGGCGCAGTAGTAATTGGCGAAAGTGAAGATGCCGGAATCGGACCAGTTGAATGGGGTTCAGATTCAGAAAATCGCGATGCTATCTTGATGAATCCATCTTGGATCGATGTGCGCGATACGCAAACGCAATTGACGAAGGCTGATGTTAAGTGGCCAAACATTGCGCAAGAAGGTCAAAAAGTTTTCCGTTGGGCAGTTTTTGCAATGAGTAAGGCGGCGCTAAAAGCACTTGATTCTGCGGGGCTAAGTGTTAACGATTTAGATGCATTTATTCCTCATCAAGCGAATGTGCGCATCATCGAAACCATGGCAAAAGAGATGAAAATCCCAGATTCAGTTGTAATTGCAGATGACATTCGCACCAATGGAAATACATCGGCGGCATCAATCCCGCTTGCCATGGATGCGCTCTTGCTCAAGCACCCTGAACTTCACGGCAAATTAGCCTTGCTCATCGGATATGGCGCAGGTCTCGTTTTTGCTGGCCAAGTTGTGAAATTGCCGCCAAAACCATAATTTTTTGGTAATTACCTGTCCATTTACTAGGAAGTAAGGGCACTTATCGGACACAATTACCATCTATTCCCAAGATAACCGTTTCACAATTAATTAAGAAAAGGATTCATCACAATGGCACTTTCACCAGCAGATGTACTCGCAGGAATTAAAGAGATCGTTGAAGAAGTAGCCGGTATCCCAGCTGCATCAATCGAACTCGGTAAGAACTTCACTGATGATCTAGAAGTAGATTCACTTAGCATGGTTGAAGTTGTAGTTGCTTGCGAAGAACGTTTTGGCGTAAAGATTCCAGATGAGAAAGTAACTGAACTCGCAACAGTAGGAGATGCAGTTAACTTCATCGTTAACGCTGCCGCATAAGTAATTCCATGTCACAACGCCGCGTCGTAGTCACAGGTCTTGGTGCAACAACTCCACTTGGTGGAGATGTTGCATCGACTTGGGCCGCGTTACTTGCTGGCAAGAGTGGTGTACGTCTGCTAACTGAAGATTGGCGCGAGCTTTTGCCTGTCCACTTTGCGGCACGCGTTGCAACAGAGCCAGCCGATCAAATGGAGCGCGTCGAACTGCGTCGCCTTGATCGCTCAGAGCAATTTGCACTGATCGCATCGCGCGAGGCTTGGAAAGATGCGGGCGCACCAGATCTTGATAAGGAACGACTTGGCGTAGTAATCGCTTCAGGTATCGGCGGTGTGATCACGTTGCTCGATCAGTTCGATAATTTGAATGAAAAAGGTGCGCGCGGTGTTAGCCCACACACCGTTCCGATGTTGATGCCAAATGGACCAGCAGCAAATGTCGGACTAGAACTACAAGCCAAAGCTGGCGTCCACACTCCAGTTAGCGCGTGCGCATCTGGCGCCGAAGCTATTGGTTATGCACTTGAAATGATTCGCAACAAATCGCGCCGATGTTGTCGTTAGCGGTGGCGTAGAAGCTGCGATACATCAACTTCCTATGGCTGGCTTTGCTGCGATGAAGGCTCTTTCAACTCGCAACGAAGCACCCGCGCGTGCATCACGTCCATACGATGCCGATCGCGATGGCTTTGTACTTGGTGAAGGTGGCGGAGTTTTGATACTCGAGGAGTACGAACATGCCAAAGCACGCGGCGCCAAGATTTACTGCGAACTAGTTGGACAAGGCCTTTCATCCGATGGTTATCACATCGCAGCGCCTGACCCAGATGGTGCTGGAGTACAGCGCGCAATTAAATTTGCACTTGCAGATGCCAAACTTTCAACAAAAGATATTGTGCACTTAAACGCGCATGCAACGTCAACGCCTGCTGGTGATGTTGCAGAGGCAAATGCACTTCGCTTAGCGCTTGGAAAAGATTCTGATCATGTTGCCGTATCTGCAACAAAATCTATGACCGGACATTTACTTGGTGGAGCTGGTGCAATTGAATCTGTATTCATTGTTAAAGCGCTGCAAGAACGTCTTGCTCCCCCAACAATTAATATTGAAAATTTAGATCCTGCAGTCACGATCGATGTGGTTCGAGACACACCACGACAACTTCCTGCAGGACAGATCGCCGCGCTTAATGATTCCTTTGGTTTCGGCGGTCATAACGTTGTATTGGCTTTCGCCACTCTATAAACTCTTTTCTTATGGTCCACAAAGAGGTTGACCCACGCGATCCATTATTGCGAATTCAGCGCCTGCTAGATCCGGGCACTGATTCGTTATTACTCGAACGCACTGATTGCGGAATGATTGCAGCAACCGGCAGCATCAAAGGAAATAAAGTTGTTGTCTTCGCATCCGATGCCACAATTAAAAGTGGAGCACTTGGCGTTGCAGGTTCGCAAGTAATAATCGCCGCTTATCGTGAAGCGATGGCTAAGCAGTTGCCGATCATCGGTATCTGGCACTCTGGTGGTGCGCGGTTAAGTGATGGCGTTTCATCGCTAAATGCTTTCGGTGAAGTTTTTCAATCAATGATTTTGGCCAGTGGTCGCATTCCACAGTTATCACTTGTACTTGGACCAACTGCTGGCGGTGGTGCATATGGTCCGGCGTTGACCGACATCGTTGTGCTTGCACCAGAAGGCCGAATCTTTGTAACCGGTCCTGACGTTGTTAAATCTGTAACGGGTGAAGATGTAGACATGGCATCTCTTGGCGGGCCTGAGGCGCACAGCAAAAATAGCGGGGTCGCGCATGTGATCGCATCGACTGAACAAGAAGCTTTTGATGAAATTCGTGATGTGACTGCCCTCTTTGCTAATCAGGGACATATGGATACAGATCTAAAAGATTTGGATTTATCTGTCTTTGTTCCACCTGTTTCCAAGCGAAGTTATGAAGTCCATCCGCTAATCGATGCGATTTTGGATGCAGATGGTGAAAAGTTAGAACTGCTCCCAGTGTGGGCACAAAATATGACAACCGTGCTTGGTCGTTTTGGTGGGCGCACCGTAGGTGTGATCGCAAATAATCCAGCGCATATTGGTGGAGTACTTGATTCTGCAGCTGGTGAAAAAGCGGCACGCTTTGTGCGCACCTGTGATGCCTTCGGAATTCCGCTGATTGTTATCGCCGACGTTACTGGTTTCTTGCCAGGTGCTGGTCAAGAATGGGAAGGCGCCGTAAGACGTGGTGCCAAGTTGTTGCACGCATTCGGTGAGGCAGTTGTTCCACGCGTAACGCTGATTACCAGGCGCGCATACGGTGGCGCATTTGTGGCGATGAACGCTAAATCACTTGGTGCAACTCGAGTATTTGCCTGGCCAGATGCTGAAGTATCAGTGATGGGCGCAGTTGCAGCAGTGCGAGTATTGCACCGTCGCTTGCTTGCGGATTTGCCAGAAGAACAACGCGAAAATATGGAGCTAGAACTAGCCGCCGAACACGACAAGATTTCTGGTGGAGTTGCACGCGCCGTCGAAATTGGCGCAGTTGATGAGATTATCGATCCGCAACATACTCGCAGCGCTCTGGCGCGAACAATTGCTGCCACACCGCATCGTCGCGGTGATCACGGAAACATTCCGCTTTAATTAATTTGAGCTAAATCTTTCATTTACATAATCTGCTGGAAGATCAGTTTCATGCCCGTCTGGAACGCCTACGCGCTCGATGATTTCTTCAGATCCGGCGTACTTACCGCGTAGTTCGCTCTTGGTTATGCCACGAAAACAACTTGCAATAAATCCTGGTGACATTGTGCAAGCAAAGAGCGACCAATCGCCTCCGGGTGCAACCTCCCCAGCTTGAATAACGCCAGCCTTAATTGTGTGCTGCATAACTTGGCCGGCTGCAATATCTCTTCCCAAAATTATGGTTTTTGCTGTGCCATCTTTGTGAAATTCATAAAGTGCAATCGGATCGCCTTCGTAGTAATGCCAGACTTCATCAAATTCCAGAACATGTAAAGTTGAGGCGCTGCGAGGTTCACGCAGATAAAGTCCAAGACCTGCTGTTCCGGCAGGGCCACCAGATGCGGTGGTTGCTTGCAGAAATATAGGTATTGATGAAATAGGTTCCTTCGACAGGAAGCGGCTTCATTCCAAAATAAGCGATTAACTCATCTGCGCGTGACATGGAACTAAACCTAATTGATTACTTCGTCTTAAAGGTTACGGAAACAGTTGATGTGACCGTCTTCTTGATCGTTGTGGTGTCATAGGCGCCACCATCAGAAGTCATTGTTGAATCTGGAGTTGTAACTTGGAATACACCGCTTCGAACGCTGGTCACCGCGCCAACTGAGCCACCGACTGCTTTAGTTATCGCTTCTGCTCGAACCTTGGCATCTTTCATCGCCTCTTCAAGTAACTGCGGACGAAGTTCTGCCAAAGTTGAAATGTAGTACTGAGGCCCATAATTATTTACGTTGACGCCATTTTGCAGAATTGAACCGATGCCTTGCGATAGCTCTGAAACAAGTTGCACATCTTTAGTTCGCACCGTGATGTCACGGCTGGCACGGTAATTAAGGATTCGCCCCGTTGAATTTCCATTGACATATTCTTCTTGGCCATAAGTTGAAACTGGTCCAAGGGTTAGTGATGCTGCAGATATTCCACCATTTGTTAGATATTTAGTGACCGCATCAACATCGTTTCCTACTTTGGTAACAGCATCTGAAACTTTTGCGCTAGAGAGCGATACTGAAAGAGTCCATACCGCATTATCAGCAACGGCCTCAGTGCGAGCCGAACCTGTTACGACAATTCCATTATCAGAGCGAGCTGCAAATCCGGATCCAACCATTGAAAGACCAAGACCGATTGCGGCAGATAAAAGTACGGCCGCAACAATTGTTGCGATTGCTTTACGGCGTTCGATCTGAATGATTGGGCTTTCTGGAATTGTCATATCTTTATTCTATCTGACTAGATTGCGCGAAGTTGAATTAACTTATCGATTTCGACTGCGCGGTATGGGGCCAACTCTTCTTCCCACTTATTTCCCAGAACTTCATCGATTGCATCGCGTATGGAAATCTCATCAAAGCCTTTGGCGAGCGCATCATTAATCTGATGTTCTGTGACGACAATGTTTCCCAGGCCATCAATGCTGGCGCGATGAATTCCGAGCTCAGGGGTTGATCGATAAAACTCTCCCCCGAGTTCGGATTCCTCGCGAACTTCAAATCTCAAGTAGTGCCAACCACGAAGAGTTGATGCAATCTTTGCGGAGCTTCCTCGCACATCTCGAAATTCAATAGTTGCTCTATAAGTTCCAACCGCGTTTGGTTGTTCTAACCATTGCAACGTTAGCCAAGTACCAAGGATTGATTGCAAGCCCCATTCAATATGCGGGCGCAGCGCAGCAGGTGCGCTATGTATGACAAGTAAGCCGGTAACAGATTCTTTTAAACGATCTCTGTTCTGGCCAGATGAATGTAGCTCTTGCATTTCTTGCTCCTATTAGTACCTAGCAAGACCGCGCTATGCGACCTTCCCCAGCGGCATAAACGCTTGCTATTACTAACTAGTTAGCCCAATTTTGCTCCATTTAGGCGTAACTGTCTAGACCACCGTTAGGTATACGCGTGCGTAGGCAGTACCCTTTTCCTTAGTCGGACGCTTAATCAGGACCCGTTTCATGGCTGTAATGCTTTGCTCGGTATCGCTGGCGCAAGAGGAAGACCGTGTTTGAGGATTTCTTAAACACCCACATATCGAAGGAAAAGTAAAAACATGGCAACAGGCACAGTTAAGTGGTTCAACTCTGAAAAGGGTTTCGGTTTCATTGCAGTTGATGGTGGCGGACAAGATGTATTCGTTCACTACTCAGCAATCCAAGGAAACGGTTACAAGTCCCTTGAAGAGGGTCAGTCAGTTTCATTCGAGGTCGTACAGGGTCCAAAGGGTCCTCAGGCCGATGCAGTGAACGCTAACTAATAACACTTAGTTTAGGAAAAACCCCGTCGCGAAAGCGGCGGGGTTTTTTAATTCCTACTTCTTTGGAAGCGGCGGGATTTCACCGTTCTTTAATAGCGCTGCAGCAACTGCCTTTGCCGGCGATAAATCTTTACCGGCTTTCCAGGCATCTAAATATTTCCAAGGCAGAACAACTCCGCGACGAACCCACCAAACATTAGGTTGCGTTGGAGTTGGCCAAGAGATTCCAAAGTGCAGATGTGGCGCAGTGCCGCGTGCGCTTCCTGTTGAACCGATCTTTCCTAGAACCCGTCCAGCTTTCACAACAACGCCAGGTTGAATCGATGCAACAACAGAAGATAAATGCGAACCGTAGTACCGAACGCCGTCGTCACCAATCACCGAAACATAAAGCCCGCCACGATCTATTCCAAGATTGGTCTTGCCGCTCCATAAATCGGTACGGTTTACTTCATCAATCACGCCGTTTACGGGCGAGACAAATTTGCAACCTTTTTTCGCCAAAATATCAGTGGCCGCATAATCATGATGTGCGCGGGCATAGTTAACTGCGCAATCGGCGACTGGAAATATATAATACAGGCGCTGCCTGCGCCGGTGCGATGTTAATTAAGCGCAAGAACAATTACAAGAATTAACTTCAATGAAAGTGCCTTTCGATCAAGTCGCGCCGTAACCGCCATATGCGGAACAGTCAACGCCCAAACAACAACGAGTGTCACCCATAAGAATTGATCATTTAGTGAATCTCCGCGGAAAATCACAAGCGCAGCAGCAACAACGAAGGTACCAATAAGCGCTGGCGTTCCAGGCAAAACTGCTTTGACGAAAGCGCGCTTTAAATTTCCCTCTGCAAATGCCGCTTGCGAACTTGGCAAAGTTAACGTCAAACGCGCGGTATGGCGCAAGGCATGCCAACAACCGAAGTACACGGCAAATGCCACAAGCGGTGGTGCGGTAACTGCCAATAAATAAAGCAGAACTAAATCAATGGCCTCGCCATCACGCCTCTTTTGGACCAAGCGCAGCAGAACAATTGCGGTCAGCACCATGGTCCAGAGCATCAGATCGTTATTCAAGCCTTGATGCCAATCTAAAAGCTGTGGGTTAACTTTTTCGAGGGCCGAATTACTTTTCTCATTTACCAACGGAATAACCACAGGCAAAGTACCGGCTGCTGCTGCATATAAGTATTTTTGGAAATGGCTTTTGATCAACTGATCTGCGATCAATCTCCGAGATAAAGGCGGCATCACCAATACCAAAGTGCACCGCACTCATCACGACCACGCAAATAAATCCAATTACGCTCCAAGTTAAAAGTGCAACCACTGCTGCAATAGCCACGGCAACATAAACAATTATGAATACAGCCATCTTCGCCGAACTAGTCCGGGGCAATGTAACTAAGTGATCTAAGGCCCCATGCGGGATACCAATGGCTAGGGCAATCAAAGGCACAACTACCTGCCAGGTTATGTCACTACTTTCAATTAACTGCGCAAAGATGAAGGAGAGCACGATTGCAAAGCCGATAGCGCAATCGAGAAAACTTTCTAACCTTTAGGAAAAGGCTCAAGTTCCAGATTCTGGCATGAACTCCCCCATTTTCCACAATGTAAAGCTTTATATCTGTAACACTACCAAAGCATGAGGCGCGAACTGGGTTTATGCGTGAGAGGATTTACCCGTGCAAAAATGGAACTACATGGCGATGCTTGATCTTCACCGTCTGCGGATCTTTTTGGCTAGAGATCGCACTTAAAAGTTGGAGTTCTTCGCCGAATTAAAAGAGTTGCTCTCAGCGTTCTCCCAATTAGTACATTGTTTCTTCATTTGGGATGCCTATGCAATCTCTAAAGGTCACTGGTTCTTTGATCGCGAACAAATGCTGGGAATTTTTGGTCCGCTAAACATTCCACTTGAGGAATACCTCTTCTTTATCGTCATTCCAATGGCTGCGATCATGACTATTGAAGGTGTAACAACCGTTAAACCTCACTGGCGAAAAGATGAGTTCGGCGAATGAATTACAGCGATATTGCAATCACCGCCTTCGGCATTGCCGTCATGGCTGATCTCTTCCTCTTTAAAAACTCACTACTTACTCGACCCGCCTTCTGGACTTCGTATGCAATTATTTTGCCTTTTCAATTACTGACAAATTGGTGGCTTACTTCAAAAAATATTGTTATGTACAGCCCTGATGCGATCGTTGGTCTTCGCATCTTCTCTGCTCCCGCCGAGGATCTGCTCTTTGGTTTCGCACTCGTACTAAGTGTGATGGGATATGTGGGAATTTTGGGGCCGCCGCGGAATGCAACGCGATCCTCGTCCAAAGAAAGATGCAGGTAAGTAATTGAAAGAAATTGGATTTCTCTTTGACTTAGATGGCACGCTTAGTTGATTCCACAGCTGCGGTAATGAACTCTTGGATCACCATGGCAAATGAAGCTGGGATCCCACTTGAAGCACTTGCCGGCCATCACGGTGTGCCCGCAGAACAAACGCTTAAGAAATGTAATTGGCGACCGCGAAGAAGCCGAGATTCAAAAATGGATTACGCCGCGTAACTGATTTAGAAATCTGCAGATATCGATGGTGTTCACGCCGTACCTGGCGCACTTGAACTACTCGCTGAATTAAATGATCGCGAAATTCCTTGGACGATCGTTACTTCTTGCACGACTGATTTAGCAATTGCGCGCACTCGCGCTGGCAAGATTCCGATGCCGGCTAATTCAGTCACCTTTGATCAAGTAACTCGCGGCAAACCTTTTCCAGAACCATTTATTCTCGGTGCTGATCGCTTAGGTCTACAAACAGATCAGTGTTGGGCAATTGAAGATGCACCGGGCGGTGTTACATCAGCAAAAGAGCGCTGGTTGCACTGTCGCTGGAGTTCTAACAACTCATACACGCGAAGAGTTGCCGCATGCCGATCATCACTTGGAACATTTAAATCAACTGCTTGGCAAAGCAGGTCTCTAAGTACAGTAAAGTTCGCGTCATCCCCACCAGGGACGGTAGCTCAGTTGGTTAGAGCCCCGAACTCATAATTCGGTCGTCGTCGGTTCAAGTCCGACCCGTCCCACCACAGTTACCCTACTAATGCGCAATGGTTACTGCGCCCCCAGATTTAATCGATTCCTCGCAAGCGATTGCAACACGTAGCGCCTCGCGAGCAGATTCTGGCGGACATGGATTGGCAATTTTGCCTTCTGAAAATTCATGAAATGCGGCAGTTTCCGCGGCAAAAGCTTCACGAAATCTTTCGATAAAACCTTTATACCTAACTGTCTGCAAAATTCAATTGGCCATCTATGTCATGAATAGGCGTCTTTGCGATTTAGTCCGACTGCAAGTGAATCTTTAGAGCCGAAAATTTCAATTCGGACATCATGCCCAACTGGATTGTGACGTGTTCCAGTGATCGCAACTTGAACGCCGCTGGCAGTTGTTAATGAGATGAGTGAAACATCAGCATCGTCATACTTTGCATATTGCTTGATGTTCGCGAACTGCTTGGGTGGCATAAACCTTGGACAATCTCGCTTTGAGTTACCCACCTGATTAGATCAAAGTCATGAACGTGTAGATCTCGATAAATACTGCCACTTCCTTCGAGAAACTCGAGCGTAGAAGGCAGATGATCATGAGCATACATATGCATCGCATACAAAGTTCCGACTTCACCGCCGGCGACCATCTTGGCAGCTTTGCCAATTGGTGGATCAAAGCGTCGTTGAAAACCTACTTGTATCTGCGTTCCATATTTCTTGCAATCTTCTATTACAGAATCAGTATCTTCAACAGTCAGGGATATTGGTTTCTCACAGAGAATTGGTTTTCCAAGTGGAATTAAATCGGCTAGTAAACCAATATGTGAATCTGTTGCAGTGGCGACTACGTACCCATCAAAATTTAGATTTTTGAATATCTGAAATTTCTCCATGTTGAGAATTGAATTTTTCAGCTAACGTCTTTGCACCTGCCAGATGTTCTATTAAAGACTGTCACTTCTGCGCCAACTTTTACGAGATCTTCGGTGCGAATAGCGCCCCCATACGTCCAGCGCCGATAACTGCAATTCTCATTTGGCGCTCATCTCCCTGCTTCCAAGTGGCTAGGTCTGCACTATATAGTTCGTATCAATAAATCATGAAGATCTTGAGCGCGGTAACTTTGAAAAGGATTGTGAAATTCATGCAACTCGACCTAATTACCGTTGGTCGAATAAGCGTTGACCTTTTTGCCGAGCAGATCAATACATCCTTTAGTGAGCCCCAAACTTTCCACAAATCAATCGGTGGCTCACCAACTAATGTGGCCGTTGCTGCAGCAAGGCTAGGCCATAAGAGCGCGATCGTTACTAAGGTTGGGGTCGATCCACTTGGGCAATACGTTCTAAATAAATTGCAAGAATTTGGCGTTAAGACTGATTTCGTTAAGGCGGCTGAAAGCGGACTGACGCCCGTAGTACTTGCTTCACAAGATCCGCCAGAAGATCCCAAGATTATTTTTCATCGCCAACCCCAAGCACCTGATACTCAAATAAAAGTTAGCGATTTAGATCGGGAAACGTTACATGACTGCAAAGATTTTCTGGGTGAGCGCTTGTGCTTTATCTAACGGTGAAACTGCAAAGAGTGCAATCACTTGGCTACAACAACGCGGACGTAAGCAAGAATCGATTATTGATTTAGATTACCGACCTTCATTTTGGCCTAACATCGAAGCGGCAAGAGCTGCTTCGCAAGAGGCGATTTCTCTGTGCACTATTGCTATTGGAAATATTGCAGAATGCCAAGTCGCACTTGGAATCTCTGATCCCCAGGATGCAGCCACCGAACTTCTAAAACGTGGCGTTCGAATAGCTATCGTGAAAATGGGAGGCGATGGAGTTCTGCTTGCCACAGAAAGTGAGCGCATCGTTATTGCTCCAATTCCAATCAAATTAGTCTGTGGGCTAGGTGCCGGAGATGCATTCGGTGGTGCGCTCGTGCATGGCTTGCTTAGTGGTTGGGGTCTGAAGCAAATAGGTGAATTTGCTAATGCCGCTGGTGCCTATTTGGCATCTGAGTTAATGTGCTCCGATGCGATGCCAACTATTGAAATTCTCAATAACTTTATTGGCACGGGAGGAAAGCGCTAATGACGCTTGATCGAAAGCGCTACCTTGAATTAATTGAGGCAAGGATAAATAACCCAGCATCACTTCAAAAAGCTTTAAAGAAACGTGCACGCAGAACAGTTGCAGGTAAAGACGGCAAATTGATGTTGCTTGCAGCCGATCACACAGCCCGTGGAATCATTGCGGCCGGAAATAATCCAACTGCAATTGCCGATCGATACGTGTTGCTAGATAAATTAATCCGTGGTTTAGCGGTTGCCGGCGTGGATGGCGTAATGGCTAGTGCCGATATTTTAGAAGAGCTTGCTTGGCTTGGAGCACTTGAAGAAAAAGTAGCCATTGGCACCATGAACCGAGGCGGAATTATCGGAGCTTCATGGGAGCTAGATGATCGCTTAACTGCCTATGACGCCGAACATATAAAGAGTATGGGGCTAGATGGTGGAAAAACTCTTTTGCGAATTGATGAGACAGACCCTGGCACTGCAAGAACTATTGAAATGGTTGCGCAAGTAACCACACAGTTGGCGGATCTAGAACTAGTTTCAATGATTGAGCCACTTCCCTATATGAAGAACGCTGAAGGACGTGCGGTGTTAGATCCTTCTGAAGAGAAGTTGATAAAGGTAGTTTCAATCGCATCTGCTCTTGGTTCATCTTCTGCATATACCTGGTTAAAGATTCCAGCGCCGACCAATCCTGAAAAGGTTGCTGCTGCAACAAGTTGTCCAATTTTGTTATTGGGTGGAGATCCCGGAAGTAATTGGGAAGAAGTCTTTGCCAAATGGGAAAAGGCACTGACCGTTCCCAATATTCGTGGCTTGGTTCCTGGTCGCGCGCTTTTGTATGGCGAGGAATTAGATGTAGAAGCTGCCGTATCTCGCGCAGCAAAGATGGTTAGAAAAGGGTGATGATGAGTTGGTATAAACCTGCAGGAACTTTGGCAACCAAAGAAGCCGAGATTTCATTAACTCCAAAAGATGCACAATGGGAATTCTGCGGCTTCTACACATATAACTTTGCTAAGTCTGCCGCAGTAAGCGTTGAGCTAAAGGGACGAGAAGCAATTTTGCTTCCGTTATCTGCCCAAGATGTAAAGGTCGAAGTAGATGGACAGTCATTTACGCTAAAAGGTCGCACTGGCGTTTTTGCAGCAGTCTCTGATTGGATCTACCTGCCGGTTAACTCATCGGTTAAATTCTCTGGAAAATCTGGCGAAGTTGCGCTGTTAACTGCAGAAGCGAGTGAAGTATTTCCGGTTTGCTACACACCGGCCGAAGCTGTCTCAGTTGAGGTACGTGGTTCCGGTAAGGCGACCCGTCAGGTAAACAACATCGCAACTCCAACGAGTTTTACCGCATGCCATAAAATTCTTGTCTGCGAAGTAATTACTCCGGGTGGAAATCTCTCATCTTGGCCTCCGCACCGCCACGATAAATTCCCAGGATGTCCCACAATTAACGAAGAGGTTTATTACTTTCAAATCGGTAAAGAAGGCTCTGATCACGGTGACAGCGAAGGCGTTGGCTTCTTCCACGTTTACACAGTCGACGGATCGCTAGATGAGACGGTAACAATTCACGATAAAGATACCTACGTTGTTCCACATGGTTATCACGGGCCATCTATCGCTTCCCCTGAATATCCAATGTACTTTTTAAACGTTATGGCCGGCCCAGCTGCCGAACGCAGTATGGCTTTTTGCGATGATCCAGCACATCACTGGATTAGAGATTCATGGAACGAGCAAGTGCAAGATCCCCGTTGTCCAGTTACTTCAGCCCAAGGCAAGGTTAAAAAATGAAAAAAGATATTCGTATTGCAGTTCTCGGTCTTGGCTGGATGGGGCAAGCGCACTCTCGCTCTGCACTGCGAATCCCTTCACTCTTTCCTGACCGTGGCTTCCAACCAATCCTGCAAGTATGTGCCGATGTCGATCCAGCGCGACAGAAAAGTGCGGTTGAAGATTACGGATTTGCCCGTGCCACTGGTGATTGGATGGAGGCAGCAACAGCGCCTGATGTTGATGCAGTTTGGGTAACTGCGCCAAATATGTTGCATCTGCCGATGATTGAAGCCGCTACTAAAGCGGGCAAGGCTGTATTTAGTGAGAAGCCAATCGGTGGAAAACCAGAACAAACTGTTCAGGCATATAAATTTGCAAAGAGCGCTGGAGTGCCAACAGGTGTTGGTTATAACTATGTATGGGCTCCCCTTGTACTACATGCCAAGAATTTGATTGCTAGCGGTGCACTTGGAGAAATAACTCATTACCGCGGACGTTTCTTAAGCATGTATGGAAGCGATGAACTTGGGCTACTAACTTGGCGCTTCAAATTAGCCGATGCTGGGTACGGAGTTTCCAGCGATATCTTGAGCCATAGCGTTTCGATGGCACAGTTCTTAGTTGGACCAATTTCTGAAGTTGTCGGGATGCAGAACACCACAATTAAAGAGCGTCCTCTTCCAACGGGAAATGCTGGACATTATTCACGCGGCAAGGCAAGTGATCCAAAGGGCGTAGTCGAAAATGAAGATTTCGCATCAATGCTCTGCACATTTGCCAGCGGTGCAACCGGAACATTTGAAGTTAGTCGCACTGTCGTCGGGCCGGAAAGTCAGAATGCATTTGAAATCTACGGCACTAAAGGATCCCTTCTATGGAATTTAGAAAAGATCAACGAGTTGCAGTATTACGAACTAGGAAGTTCACTTAATACTGGATACACCACCATCTATGGCGGTGATCGCTTTCCATTCCATGGCGCCTTCGTGCCAGGACAGGCAAATGCCATTGCCTTTGAAGATCTAGTTGCTATTGAAGATTATGTCTTTATGCAATCAATCGTTGAGGGCAAAGCTTTTGGTCAGAGCTTCAAAGAGGCGGTGGACGTGGTTAGCGTGCAGCAAGCGCTGATTAACTCTTGGAGCTCGCGCACCTGGGAAAAAGTTAAAGATTTAAGTTTATAAACCAATCCAAAGATTCTGGATTGGCAAGTGCGCCCAAATTTGTATTTGTAACCTTGTTGATGGCATTTGCTACTGCAATTTCTGCCAATTTATTGCTTTTCGTTCTTGGAAAATCTGGCGCTTGCATAATCAGAGCCGGAACATGGCGTGGGCTGGCCTTCTGTTTTAACGCTGATTTAATTTGATTAATTAGGACTTCGCTAAGGAGTGCACCATCAGATAATTTCACAAAGAGTACGACTCTGGTGTCACCTTCCCAGTTCTGGGCTATTGCAAGTGATTCAACTATTTCGACAAATTCTTCAGTAATGCGATAAATCTCGGCTGTTCCTATTCGAACTCCACCAGCATTTAAAGTTGCATCCGAACGCCCGTGCATGACGTATCCGCCTTCTGCCGTTACTTCGACAAAATCCCCGTGCGTCCAAACGCCTTTAAATCTTTCAAAATAGGCAGAACGAAACTTGGATTTGTCTGGATCATCCCAAAAATAAAGTGGAACAGACGGAAAAGCGTTACGGCAAACTAACTCACCTTTAACTCCAACTGCTGCCGGGTGGCCATCCTCATTAAACACTTGTACATCTAGCCCCAGCGCAGGTCCTTGAATCTGTCCCGCATATACCGGCTGATTGGGAACTCCCAACATAAAACATCCACAAATATCAGTTCCGCCCGAGATAGAAGCAAGATGAACCTTCTCTGAAATGTTTTCATAAACGTATGCGAAGCCTTCGTGGCTAAGTGGTGAACCAGTTGATGCGATCGTGCGCAACTTGCTTAAATCATGCGTTTGTTTTGGCTGCAGCGATAACTTGCGAATCGAGTCTATGTATTTGGCAGAAACTCCCAGAAAAGTAAGTTCGTTCTGCTGCACAATATCAAATAGCCGTTGCGAGTTAGGAAATAACGGATTTCCATCGAATAAGACAATTCCCGCACCCGTTGCGAGCCCCATAAAGAGCCAGTTCCACATCATCCAACCACATGTTGTGAAATAGAAAATATTATCTGTTGGCCTAATATCCAAGTGATACTTCTGTTCGCTCAAAACCTTCAATAGCACACCGGCTGCGCTGTGAACGATACATTTTGGTTTACCCGTTGTCCCAGATGAAAACAGAATAAATCCTGGTCGATCAAATCCGCCTGGAATCGAAATTTCATGGCTCGGGTTGCAAGTCGCAACCCATTGATCAAAACTTAAATATGAAGAGCTCCCAGCGCCAATCGCGATAACACTTTTAAGCGTTGGAAGTTGTGCGATGATTTCAGCGATCTTTTGGGAGCAATCAATTTCTTTACCGTTGTATTGGTAACTTGTTGTAACCAGTAAGACTTTGGGTTGAATCTGTTCGAACCGGTCTAATACGGTGGCAGTTCCAAAATCCGCTGATGTACTCGAAAAAATAGCGCCAATCTTGAGAGCACCTAGGGCGAAAAATAAAGTTTCAGCAACATTTGAAACTATTGCCGAGACGACATCACCTTCTTTTAAACCGATTTGTTGAAGGCCAAAAGCTACTTGATTTGCAATCTTGCGTACTTGGCCCCGTGAGTACTCTTTCTTTACTCCAGATTCACTGATCTCAGTAATGACAATTTGTTCATCATTACCTTTCAGCAGCGTGTCTGCAATATTTAATTGTGCATCGGGAAAGAACTCACTTCCTAGAAAACCGCTGCCGCTTAACCCTTTAGCGCCAAGGCTGCCAATTACGCCGTTATCTTCAAATACATAACGCCAGAAAAGTTCTGGATTTTCGATTGACCACTTGTGCAGGCTCGGAAAATCACTAACTTGGGCGTACTTTTGCAGCGTTTGGATCGCCAAATTATCCGTAGATTCAGGAGACCACAACGCTCGTTGCATTACTTAGAAGCGATCTAGTTCCATGACCTTGGTCCAGGCAGCGATAAAGTCTTTAACAAACTTCTCTTTGGCATCATCGCTGGCATAAACCTCGGCGACAGCGCGCAAGACAGAATTTGAACCAAAGACCAGATCAGCACGTGAACCTGTCCACTTTACTTTTCCACTCTTGTTATCGTGGGCCTCAAATAGTTCAGTGCCTTTCTTAGGCGCCCAAGTTGTATTCAGTGATAACAAATTAACAAAGAAGTCATTTGTTAGCGCACCTTTCTTCTTGGTTAAAACTCCAACTTCAGATCCATCCGCGTTGGCACCAAGTACGCGCAAACCACCAACGAGAACTGTCATCTCTGGCGCAGTCAACGTCAAAAGTGCGGCGCGATCTACGAGATGGTATTCGGCTTGCACTGGGTTCTTACCCTTTACAAAGTTGCGGAATCCATCGGCCACTGGCTCAAGAACTGCAAATGATGAAACATCTGTCTGTACTTGAGTTGCATCGGTGCGCCCTGATTTAAATGGCACCTTAGCTTTACTGCCAGCCTTCTTTGCAGCTTCTTCAATCGCGGCGCTTCCACCTAAAACAATGAGATCAGCCAGGGAAACCGGCGACTTCTTATTTTTGGCATTGAAAGCCTTTTGAATCTTTTCTAACTTATTCAGAACCTTTGCAAGTTCCTTAGGGTTATTTGCTTCCCAGTTGCGCTGTGGTTCAAGTGCGATTCGAGCACCGTTTGCGCCACCGCGCTTATCTGTGCCGCGGAAAGTCGAGGCAGATGCCCAAGCAGTAACAACTAATTGAGAAGTTGAAAGTCCTGATGCAAGAATCGCCTTCTTAAGGTCAGCAATTTTCTTTTCCGTTAACTTAACTTTGCCTGGCTTCGGTAGTGGATCTTGCCAAATTAACTGCTCTTTTGGAACAAGCGGTCCAAGGTAGCGTGCAATTGGACCCATATCGCGGTGCGTTAACTTAAACCAAGCACGTGCAAAGGCATCTGCAAATGCGTCTTGATCTTTTAAGAACTTACGAGAAATCTTTTCATATGCTGGATCTGTTCGCATTGCTAGGTCAGTTGTGAACATAACCGGTGCATGAGTCTTGCCTGCAATGTGCGCATCTGGCACTGACTTTGCCGCAGATTCATCAGTTGGAATCCATTGTGTTGCACCAGCCGGGCTCTTGGTCTGCTTCCATTCGTATTTAAATAACGTCTTAAAGTAAGTGTTATCCCACTTCGTTGGCGTTGGAGTCCAGGCACCTTCTAGGCCGCTAGAAATTGTTTCGGCGCCGCTTCCTTTGCCAAATGAGTTCTTCCAACCAAGACCCATCTCTTCAATTGAGGCACCTTCTGGTTCTGCGCCAACATGCTTACCTGGATCTGCAGCACCATGTGCTTTACCGAAGGTATGTCCGCCAGCAATCAGCGCAACGGTTTCTTCATCGTTCATCGCCATGCGTGCAAAAGTTTCGCGAATATCGCGCGCTGATCCCAAGATATCTGGTTCGCCATTTGGACCTTCAGGGTTTACGTATATTAAACCCATCTGCACTGCAGCAAGTGGTTCCTCTAAATTGCGATCACCTGAATAACGCTCGTCGGCAAGCCATTGTGCTTCTTTACCCCAGTAAGTCTCATCTGGTTCCCAAACATCTTCACGTCCGCCACCGAAACCAAATGTTTTCAAGCCCATTGATTCGATTGCAATGTTGCCAGTCAAAATCATTAAATCTGCCCACGAAATCTTCTTGCCGTACTTTTGCTTAATTGGCCAAAGTAAACGACGTGCTTTGTCGAGGTTTACGTTATCTGGCCAGCTGTTAAGAGGTGCAAAACGTTGCATTCCTGCGCCACCGCCACCGCGTCCATCACTTGTGCGATAAGTGCCGGCGCTGTGCCATGCCATACGAATAAAGAATGGACCGTAATGTCCATAATCTGCCGGCCACCACTCTTGTGATGTAGTCATTAACTTTTCAATGTCACGCGTTACCGCTTTTAGATCTAGTGATTTAAATTCTTTTGCGTAATTAAACTTCTCATCCATCGGATCAGCCTTTGGAGAATTCCCCTGCAAAATCTTTAGGTCTAGTTGGTTAGGCCACCAGTCACGGTTGTACTTTGCTCCATCGTCCTGCTTGGCACCGGTATATGGGCATTTTGCGGTGTCTTCCATGGCATCCTCCAAAAATTGATTCTGAGGCTAGCCTATTAGATTTATCTAGAACTTCTATCTGAACAAAGGGTTAAGCGATCGAAATCGCATCTCGCATCTTGGGATGTTGTGATGTGGATTGCCGCTTTATTAACTCAGGTTGAAAGAGAACATGCTGATGAATATGGGTGTCAGGGAGTTCACACTCCTGAATCGCCAGTTCCGTCGCTGTGTATCCAAGTTGATATCCATCTTGAGCAACCGTTGTGAGAGGAACCTGTGCATTTGGAGCTAATTCAATATCATCGAAACCAATCACTGAAATTTCCTCTGGAATTCTTACCCCACCGGCTATCAGAACTCGCATAAAACCAAGTGCCATTAGATCGTTACCACAAAAAACTGCCGTGGACTTAGAGGTTGATTCTAGAAACTTCTTAGCGCCGATTTCGCCGCCGTGCGTGGTTGCAAATGGAACTTCTAACAGTTCGAGTTCTGCACCTAATTCTGCTGCAGCAGTTTCTGCACCTATTCTTCTTTCAATGAACTGATTAATTGTATTTTCATACAGATAAGTTATCTTCTGGTGTCCCAATTCTACAAGATGTTGAATTGCGACATGGCCCCCTCTGTGCGCATCAACTTTGGCAGAACAATGAACATCGAAATAGCGATTGCTATCAATTAAAGTAACTGCGATGTTGTTAGACCGGAGAAAATCTAAGTTATCGGTTTTTCCTTTGGTGGGCCAAATCATGATTCCTTGCACATTTTGACTAGCTAGAGTTTGGATGTATTTACGTTCCTTTTCATGCGAATGATCGTGATTACATAAGAAAAGCGAATATCCGTTCTGATTTGCCGCATCCTCAGCGCCACGAGCTATCTCTGTAAATAGCGGGTTCGAAACATCTGGCAGAAGTAGCGCCAATGTCTTAGCGGAGGTATGAATTTTCCTGACAAAACTGCTCGATACAAAGCCAAGCTCATCCATAGCGTGCTGCACTTTTTGAAGGGTGGCCGGTGCGACTATTTCAGGACGGTTTAATACATTCGAGACCGTACCAACTGACACTCGTGCTCTGCGGGCTACATGGCGAACGCTTACGGTCATGATGGAATTTTTAGGCTCAGCGGTCGAGAAGTCAAGGAAATTGCGGATCCAAGGGATTTTCACGCTCAAAAAAATTATTAATTTTGTTGAACAGTTCAATGTTTTGCACCCGATTGAACGTTTCAAAAGACGGGTCTTTATAACAAAACTTTTTTATCCTCTTGCTAGTTATTGAACAGTTACTGCAGTAATTTGGTCAAGCATTTGGACAATAACTAATAGAGAAAGGTCGACAATGCGCGCAACTAAACGGAAGTTTATAGCGGTTGCTTCAGCAACTCTCGTGGCTGTAAGCGGAACAATTTCATTGAACTCTGCATCAGCTGCAATTACTCCCTCGTTCTGTCCAAGATTCACCGGAACTTTGACTGTTCTATCAACTGTTATTTTGGAGAAGCCAGATGGATTAGTCGAGCAAGAAATTGCCGATAAGTTTATGAAGGCTTGCCCAAAGACAAAGATTAAGTTTATTGGTGTTCCAGCAAATGATTTGGTAACGAAGCTAACTGCTATGGCTATTGGTGGCAACGTTCCAGATATGTACGCATCAGATGCTGTTAACACAGTGAAAATGCAAGCTCTCGGAATTCCTCTTGAACTCCGCGCTGCTCTAGGTCAAGAATATATAGATGGTTTTGCTAAGGAAAATGTTGGCGAAATGACTATTGGCGGAAAAATTTATTCTGCCCCTTGGTTTAGCATTCCAACAGCGATTTTGTATCGCACAGACCTCTTTGCTAAGGCTGGCGTAAAGCCACCTAAGACTTTCGAGGAGTTCATTACAGTTTGTAAGGCTCTTACAAAAGATACTGATGGCGATGGCAAGATCGATCAATACGGATGGGCAATGGTTGGAACTGACAATGGTTCTGGACAAGGTCGATTCAACACAATTGCTCGCAACATGGGCGCAATTGATGTCGGAAAGGATTCATCAGGTAAATGGGTAACTCAGATTGACTCTCCGGGATGGAAAGCTGCACTTAAGCTTTACAAGGATGCAGTTGATGTCGGTTGTGTTCCTCCAGGACAGTTCCAGACTGGATACCCAGAAGCATCAGTACAGGTTGGTAAGGGACAAGCAGCGATGATGATCACTGGCCCTCACACAATCGGTGTTGCTCTAACGGCTAATCCTGCAGCTAAAGGTAAGTTGGCCGGAGCGCCAATTCCTTCAGTAACCGGAGTTCCTGCTACTACTAGCTTGAACCAATCAGGTTATGCGATCGCTCGAAAGAGTACGCACCGCGCAGCCGCTATTGCGTATTTGAAATTCCTATTAAACAAGGAAAATCAACTCCGCATTAACGACGTCACCTATCGCATTCCTTCACGTTTGGATGCTCAAGCAGATCCTCAGGTGAACTCAGAAATGAGCCTTGGCTTTGTGAAGGCGGGAGAAGGCAAAGTCTTCTCTAACCCACAAATTCCTTGGTACAACTCAATCGCGACTCTGTCTTCACCTGCCTATCAGGCAGCAATAAAGGGAGATAAGACGATTGATCAGATTGCCAAAGAACAGGCTGAAAAAGCACGAAAGGTTATCGCTGATAATTCTTAACGGCTAATCGTCTGTTTATCAATTGAGGGACAGTGACATCGAGGAGAGAATGAATTCTCTCCTCGATGTCACTCTTTCAACACATTAAATAATCTTCAGGGAGGTAATATGAAAAGCGCATTTAAGAAGCGGGAAAGTCGTTCTGGCTACTTCTTCACCTTGCCTACTCTATTGATCGTCTTCTCATTGATTATCTATCCCCTGGGCTATGCGATATTCATCAGTACTCAAAAAACTAATCTCATAAGCGAATGGGAATTTGTTGGTGCTCGCTATTACACAGAGCTTCTCACCGATGCAGAGTTCTTAAACTCCCTAAAAATAAGCCTTACATTTGCATTCTTTGTTGTTGTTGGAAATTTTGTAGTTGGACTGCTTTTAGCCGTAATCCTTAATCAGAATTTAAAGTTTGCAACCTTTTTTAAGATTATTCTCATGCTCCCTTGGTTGCTGCCAGAAGTCGTTGTTGCCCTCATCTGGAAGTGGCTCTTTAACCCAACTTACGGTCTCATTAACTATATTTTAAATACCGTTGGATTAATTGATTCTGATGTCTCCTGGTTTGACTCCAGTACTTCTGCTCTATCTGGCGTGATATTTGTGGCGGTTTGGAAGGGATACCCAATTGTTATGATCATGATGTTAGCTGGTATGAAAAACATCCCGGCCGAACGTTATGAAGCAGCTGCCATAGATGGTGCAACCCGAATCAAGCAATTTAGACATATCACCCTGCCAGGTCTGCGACCAATATTTTTAGTTACCTGCATTCTAGAAACAGCATGGTGGTTTAAGCACTTCACAATTATTTGGCTTATGACTTCTGGTGGACCAGCTGGCGCCACGAAAGTAGTTTCAATTGATATCTACCAACAAGCTTTTGGAAACTTCAACTTTGGCAAGGCCGCTGCAGAGTCGGTAATTATCTTGTCGATTCTTCTCGCTGCAAGTTACTTCTACTCAAGGGCGATCCGTGATGACAATGAATAGCACTTCCACTCTCGAACCCAAGGCTCTTAAAAAGCTAGGTGTGATGAGCGATGTAAATGTTGCTCGAAAGATCACCAATCTAACTAGTTACGCCGTTCTGATTTTCTTCTCAGCGTTGATTGTTTTTCCAATTCTCTGGATCATATCCACGTCTCTAAAGAACGAAGAGGATTTATTTGCACTTCCACCGCAGATAATTCCGGTAAATCCTACGCTCCATGCATTTAAACAGGTATGGATCGATCATCCATTCTTAGCCTATTTCCGCAATTCACTTTTAATTGTCAGCATAGCAACCTTGATTTCAGTTTCCTTTTCAGCATTTGCTGCCTACGGGCTATCTAGATTTAAATTTAGAGGACATGGAAGCTTTATGGCTTTCCTATTGGCGAGCCAACTCTTTCCTTCAATCATGTTATTGATTCCTTTTTACAAAATTTACATGACCCTTGGACTGGTAAATACCCACGCTGCGCTGATTATCACTTACGTTTCATTTACTATTCCATTTTGCACATGGATGATGCGGGGTTACTTCAACGGAATATCCAAAGACTTGGATATGGCGGCTCAAATAGATGGTGCCAGTCGCTTCCGCGTATTCCGAAGCGTAATTTTGCCATTGTCTTGGCCGGGCCTTGCTGCGACAACTATTTATTCATTTATCTCAGGTTGGAACGAGTATATCTTCGCGCTCGTGCTTACCCAAGATGAAGAAATGAAGACAGTGCCAGTAGGAATCGGACAGTTAATTGGAGAGTACCGAATTGACTGGGCGCAGTTAATGGCAGCGTCACTTTACGCGTTGATTCCGCTCACAATCATCTTTATCTTCTTCAACAGATACTTTATAAGTGGACTTTCAGCCGGAGCAGTTAAAGAGTAAGCATCACCACTCTGCTAAAGAACCATCATGGTGTGTCCAGTCTGGATTACGCCAACGATGTCCGCTCTCAGCAGCTTTGCGAACTTCTACTTCATCAACTTCAATTCCAAGCCCCGGCTTTGTCATAAGTTCTATGTAACCATCTGGGGCATCAAAGACTGAGTAATCAACTAGATACTTCATTAACGATCCATTATTACCGCGGCCAAGACCGAGCACTTGCTCTTGAATTAGGAAGTTCGGTGTTGCAAAGTCCAGTTGCAGACAAGAAGCCAGCGCAATTGGGCCAAGTGGGCAATGAGGCGCAACTGCAACGTCGTAGGCCTCTGCCATGATCGCAATTCTGCGGCATTCTGATATTCCACCAGCATGGCTTAAGTCAGGTTGGGCAACTGCTATTCCCGAACGAAGAACATCTTTATAGTCATTGCGATCAAAAAGGCGTTCTCCGGTTGCGATAGGAGTAGAAGTGGAAGCAACGATTAAATCAAACTTATCGGTGAATTCGGGCAACACTGGTTCTTCAATAAACAATAAATTAAGTGGTTCTAGATATGGGAAAACCCTTCTAGCCATCGCCAAGCTGAAGCGACCATGAAAATCAAGAGCAATATCGATCTTATCCCCCACGTGCTCGCGCACCGCAGTTACTCGAGCAACAATATTTTTTAACTCTTCTGCAGTATCGATATGTTCTAGACCATCTGAAGGCGCAAACTTGAGTGCAGTGAGACCTCTTGCAAGTTGGATATCTGCACTGGCAAGCATCTCTTTAACATCTTCGGCAACTGGGTTGTGGGTGTATCCATCTTTTCCGCCCACGCCGCCGATATGACCATAAATGCGAACACGATCTCTAACTTGGCCACCTAGAAGTTGATAGACGGGCACACCAAGTGCTTTGCCCTTGATATCCCAAAGCGCCTGATCAATACCGGAAATAGCAGAATCCATTATGGCGCCACCGCGATAGAAGGAGCCCTTCTTCATGCGTTGCCAGTGACGCTCTATTTGAAAAGGATCTTTTCCAATTACGTGATCCATAAGTTCATCAACTGCGGCTGCGACGGTGAGTGCTTTACCTTCTAATACGGGCTCCCCCCAACCCGTAATGCCTTCATCGGTTTCAATCTTGAGAAACAACCAACGGTGTGCCACAAAAAATACTTCAAACTTAGTTACCTTCAAGTTATCCCCCAATATTTGTTTTGAAGTCTAATCTTGAAAATTCCCTTAATCAAGCAACTTGTGAGATTGCTTTCGCAACTCTTGAACAACGTTCAATAAACTCTTCTTTTGAAATCTTGGGATCATAGAGTGAATTTCCGATTCCAACTGCCAACGCTCCCGCTTGAACAAGTTCAAAGATATCTTCAATACCTACGCCGCCAACAGGGACTAGGTGCGCATCAATCGGAGCAACAGATTGCAGCGACTTAATGAATGGGACTCCTAAATTTGAGAAAGGGAAAAGTTTCATAGTTCGTACACCGCTTTTATAAGCTTGAAAAAACTCGGATGATGTAGCAACACCTGGTATCGAAACCAGATTATTCTTATGCGCCGCAGCAACAACATCTAAGTCTAAATTTGGGCTAATACAGATTTGTGCACCTGCCTTGGAGATGTCTTCTACATCCTTAACTGTAAGCACGGTTCCTGCTCCCACAATTATTTCTGGCCCAAGTTTGCTTCGTAGTAATTGGATACTATTCAACGGATCTGGGCTATTTAGTGGGACCTCAATGACATTTACTCCAGCTAGAACTAACTGATCTGCGATAGCCATTACCTTCTCGGGAGTCACTCCACGCAAAATGGCAATCACCGGTGCGGTCTTCAGATTCTTTAAAAGTTCAATCGAGCTATTCATGGCTGAGCCTCAACTCTCTTTGCTATCGCACTAAAGTAACCGATTAGCGCGGCTTTATTTTGCAAATTACTTTTAATCCCAAAATGTGCCAAAGCCTTTGAGTAAATGTTGGAGAGCGCATCTGAAGCGATAAGTGTGACCTCGGAGGCACTACTCCAAGTGCGAGCAGACTTTGCTTCAGCACCAATCAGCAGCCCAGATAGATACTCTCGCGAAGATTCTTGAGACTTACCTTGCAACCAATTTGCGCGTATCGTAAATAAGTCATGGGTTAAATTTTCAGAATCGGCGTCAAGTCCCTCATAAAAATCAGCGGAACCAGTTAGTTGTGCAGAAGAATCAGTTGCCTTCGATAGAGTGCTGTGGTTTCGAATAATCTCAAAGAGTTCACCAGTGAAGTAAGTCTTAAAATCAACGATCTCACCATTTACGATCTTTACCCATTTACTGTGAGTTCCCGGTAGCACTACTACGCCATTCTTAATATTGGCGGCCAATGACTGAGACTCTTCCCCGCGCATCACATCTCCAGATTTTTGTACTCCTGGAACAATAAACAGATTTGTCTTAGCCGCTGGTACTTTAATGAGTGACTTAAATACACCATCTAAATTGATCGGAAGCTCAGAAAACTCAGTCTCGTACAATCCAATACTAGAACCAATCATTCCGATAGCAATTACAAATTTAAACTTGCCCTGCCAATCTAAGAGCACCTCTTGCAGGTAAACAGCATGCTCGCCTTGTGGAAAATTCTTTACACCTTGATCAGTTTCAATTTCGGCCACAATTTGATCATGTTCAATCAACCATGCGCGAAAGGATGAAGTTCCCCAGTCAATCGCAACAAACTTCATTATTGAACAATTTTACTTGATTTACTTCTTTATGACCAGCGTTTTACGGACGACCCATAACCTCAAATGCGCGATCAAAGACTTGAGCAAATGCGATTGAGTCGGAATGTGGCATAAGCCAGCCTTGTCCCCCGCGAATTCGACGTGACATCGAATCAGCCATTAATTGATAAGGATCACAGGCAGCAAAGTTTTCAACGGTGATTTTCCCATCGATCTCAATTTCCAGAGTGCTTGGCTTGTTATGTGAATTAAAAGCATCGTTACCCGTTAATGAGACGCGCCCCTTTGTACCGATCACATCAAAGTAAAGAGTGTTCGGTGTGTTCATAGATGTCAGCGCCTGCGGCATGTGCGCCACCAATATCAAATGAAGTTGTGACCGTTTCATCGCAACCACCTGGGTGCCACTTTACATCGGTTGCAATATTGCTAACTGGTGCAAAGTCCATCAACCAAATTGGCGCCGCAACAGAATATGGACCAAGGTCATAAAGTCCGCCGCCGCCAAGTTCGTGAATCGCTCGGATATTGCTTGGATCAAGACCGTCATAGGTAAATGCACTGCGAATATCTTTTACTTCACCAATTAACCCAGAATCAACAATTTCCTTAAGGCGAATGGTGCGAGGGTGCCAACGATTCCAACTGGCTTCCATAAAGATAAGGCCAGTTTCGTTTGCAACAGCAATTGCCTCTTTTAATTGCGCAATGTTCATTGCTGCTGGTTTTTCGCAAAGTACATGTTTACCGGCGCGCATCGCCTTGATTGACCATTCAATATGAAGTGAATTTGGGAGTGAGATATAGATTGCTTCGACTTTTGGATCAGCAAGTAGCTCGTCATAATCTGTGTAAACCAGACCGGAAGGAGAAAGTGATTTGCCGCGTTCGGCATCTTTTGCGCCAACGGCGTAAATTTCACCATCATTTGAATTTAGCAGCGCTGGATAGAGCGCCAACTTTGCAATGTAACCTGCACCGATAAATCCCCAGCGTACTTTTTCCATGTCGGTGAGAGTACTTGCAAAAATGGCAAACTCCAATTAGGCGTACGATGAGAGTTATGAAAAGCCACAATTAGTTGTTCCATCGTTGGACTTCTCTTTTTAAAGGTCCGGGGTGTTCTGGCAGTTCTTGGCACCAGAGAACTGATAGAGCGAGTTAAAGACTAAGGAATGAGTGCTAGCACTAAAGCAGTTGAGCCAGTCCCAGCGAAATGAGTGGTCACGACAAAACTAACGGTTAGGCGTAGGAGTACTCTTCAAAGTAACTGCACTTGCCGAATTCATTCATAACTTATTTTTTGCTAAGGATGCCCCTACCCTTGCTCTGTCAATTATTAAAATATCGCTAAGGTAATTAGAAAATTCTTAAATAGGGTTACCCCCATAATTTCATTTCACCTTTGTTTCACTATACGCGTGTTACTTATCAGGGCTACCTTTAGAAGGTGCCTAATACAGCGACAGTACTTGTAGCAAGTGATGATGCATTTGAGTTAGCAACTCTTAGCGCCGCACTTCGTTTGCAATCTGTAAATGTTGTTGCAGAAGCGCACACTGAAGAAATTGCAGAAAATCTCTATAAATTCTTAACTCCCAACGTTGTTTTAATTGATCTGCAATTTGCTGGTGAAGAAGCGTTGGCGTTGGTAAATAAATTCCGCAGAGTAAATCCAGCACTTGGCATTGTGTTGATGACTGCATGTCCTGATCTAAGACTGCTTGGGCTTTCGGAAAAACAAATCCCCGCTGGCTCTCAAGTTATATTAAAGAAATCAGTGGCGGATTTGACGGTAGTAAGTCACGCAATTACGAATTCGATTAAGGCAGTTTCTGAGAAGAAAAAGATGTCGTGGATTGATAGCCATGGATCCCTTCATGAAAATGCCTTCTATTCAGTCCTTACTGACTTCACTGATATTCAGATTGAAACTTTCCGCTTGCTGGCCAGAGGGCTAAGTAACTCTGAGATTGCTAAGGTGCGTTTTGTCAGTGAAAAGTCTGTCGAACAGATAGTTGCTCGTATTGCGCAACATTTAGGCATTACTCCTGATAGATCACGTAACTTGCGAGTTGTTTTAACTGGTGAATACTTTAAGTGGATCGGCTCACCGCGCCACTAGCGCGAAGTAAATATCCCAACCCAGTAAAGTGTGCGGCATGAGCGCGCCACTTACTTTGCCTGAACTTCGAGGGCGCTGGAACGAAGTTTTAGATCATTTAGAAAGCCATGATCGCGTTGCCTGGATCGCTTACTTTGATGCTCGTCTTGCTGAATTCGATGGCCACACCCTAACTTTGGATTTTTCAGATGCGAGAAAGTTTGCCGGCGGACATGAGTATTCACCAACCAGAGAAAAGCTAGAGAATTCACTTAAGAGCTCAATCACTCATATTCTTGCAATTAGCGTTGCGATAGAAGAGCTGGCATGAAAAGAGTTTCTGCAATTTTGGCGCTAAGCCTTGCCATCTTTTCTCTGCAAACCGTTTCAACCAACGCTGCTGTCTCCAAGTTAACCATGACCCTAAAGCAAACCCCGGGTGGCGCCGAACCAATTGTTACTTTATATGGCTCCCTAAAACCTGCTAAATCCGGAATCAAAGTTTCGGTACAAATTCAACTAAATGGAAAATGGCAAGACACTCGTTTCACAACCAAGACAGCCAAAGTTGGAACTTGGCAAGTAATCGCTGTTGCAACCGCGCTTGATGCCAAAGTTAAATACCGGGCGAAGGCAAAAGTTGGAAGTAAAAACATTTACTCAAATATTCGCGAAATTACTGTGCGGGCAAGCGCCGAAATTTCAAACGCCTCATCGGTTGCAATGGTTGATCAACTTGGACCTGGTGGTCGTATACATGGCGCTGATGTAAGCAGATGGCAACATCCAAATGACGCCCCTATTGATTTCACAAAGATGCATGCTGCTGGAATGCGATTTGTAATGATCAAGGCATCTGATACCCGAGATGATGCTGATGCCTTGGCTTTAAAATATGTGATTATGGATCGCTCCGCGGCACAAGCCGCTGGTTTGTACACGGGTTTCTATCACTATGCCGTATTGCCAAATGTTAAAACTGATGAACAAGTAATCATTGATGCGCAAACACAAGCCCAGAAAGTGGTCTGGCGAATTGGTGCCCTTGGTGGATTTAACGAACGCGATCTTCCTTATGCGCTAGATCTTGAAAACAACTGTGTCTCAGCATCTGGCAAAACATGCACACGTTATCTGCCAAAGGCGCAGATAACTCTGTGGGCGAAAACTTTTCTAAAGCTGGTAAAAGAAAAGACCGGAAGAACCCCAATCATTTATTCTTATCCAAGTTTTCTTGAAGGTGCCATGGTTCGCGATGATGAGCTGCGTCAATACCCGCTTTGGTTGGCCCAATATGCGATTGATCCAGCAGATCCAATTGCTCAGCCAGGTTTAAAGGAGGGTGGTTGTTATGTCCATTCTTGGACGACAGCTAATTGTTCATCGCAATGGATTATTTGGCAGTACTCATCATGTGGGATAGCACCAAAGTACGGCGTGCCTGGCAATCGCCTAGACCTAAATGTTTTCCGTGGCACCCCAACTTCATTTCTTGATTTGATTAAGGGAGTTTGGGTTCCTGAAGTTGCAGATCAAATGCCAAAGAGAGAACCTAGCTCTCTGACATATAAAAATATAAAGTTCTCAACTGCGGATAAACCAGTTTCGTTAGAAGTAGATGTGATCCGCCCAGATGGTCGACCTGTCGTAACGGGCACCGTTCGTTTTTACGTAAATTCTTTGACCCCGATAAATCCTAAACCTGTACAAACTGTTGTTCGCTCAACTAGTGGATCATGGAAGCTAAGCATTAAAGGAATTCCTGCAGGTTTATGGGCTGGCCATATCGGATTTATTGATGCGACAGGAACTCACGCAGATAGCAAGGCGCCAATCGAATTTGCGATCGGTGAGGCAATTCAAGGATCACCGGCGCCCACTCCTAAACCTTCTGCCACGGCAACTAAGAAGGCAACGACAGATGGCTGCCGAAATCAAATAAAGAACTAAGTAATTTCAGGTAATAACCCTTAGAGTTGCCCATTATGAGCCAGAGCAAAAAGTTAAACGCCAATGTAACTCGTAGCGACTTATTGATGTCAGATGGCCGAACAATCCGTTATTACGATTCGCAAGGTCAGGTTCGTAGCGCTGCAGATCAACGCCCGCAAGAAGTGCAACCCGGAATCGGTGAGTTGCGTCTTGATCCTTTGGTTAATGAATGGGTTGTAATGGCCGCACACCGTCAAGGGCGCGTCTTCTTGCCACCAAAAGAACTCTGTCCGCTCTGTCCAACAAACGGTGAACTATTAACTGAAATTCCCGACTCTAATTACGAAGTCGTTGTCTTTGATAATCGATCACCATCGCTGCGCAAACCAGATGGCGATTGGGCAGCGCCAGATATGGTTGGCACCGAAACCGATGTCGGAACGGCTGCGGGTAAATGTGAAGTAATTTGTTTTACTGATAACCATGGCGGATCCTTTGGTGAGTTAACTCCACAGCGTGTTCGTGTATTGCTGGAAGCATGGTCTGACCGGGTTCGCGAACTATCTCTTGAGCCATACATCCACCACATCGCGCCATTTGAAAATCGTGGCGAAGAAGTTGGCGTGACGTTATTCCACCCGCATGGTCAAATTTATGCATATTCATATCTGCCAGCGCGCGTTCAGAAAATGCTTGCTGTCGCTAAATTGCATCTTGAAAACACAGGTCGTGTCCTATTCGATGATGTTGTTGCCCGCGAATTAAGAGATGAAGACCGCATTATTACAAAGAACAAGCATTGGGTCGCTTTTGTTCCATACGCTGCTCGCTATCCATTTGAAATTCATGTTGCACCTCTTAAACCGGTTGCGGATTTAGCAGGACTTTCCCCAGAACAATCCGATGCCTTCCCAGAAATCGCGCTAGAAGTTATGCGCAGACTCGATGGAGTATTCGGAATTGCCATGGCCTACATCGCAACTTGGCACCAGGCACCTGTTCGTGAAGGTCGCGATTTACTGCGTCTGCATTGGCAGATCACCAGCGTCCGTCGCGCACCAGGAAAATTGAAGTACTTAGCCGGCAGTGAATCTGCGATGGGCGCATTTATTATGGATCTAAAGCCAGAACAGTCCGCTGGTCAATTGCGGGATGTAGTTCTTTAAAATAATGTCGTTGGCAAATACTTTTACCTCTTTATTTTCAGGTAACCCCGAAATTGTCTGCGAAGCACCTGGGCGGGTAAATCTGATCGGCGAACACGTTGATTATTGCGATGGTTTTGTTATGCCATTTGCAATAAGTGACCGAACCTATGCCGCGATAAAGCGACGCTCTGATCGAAAAATTCGTATCTCATCTATGCAGCGACCTGATGAAATCTTTGAAACATCCCTTGCTGATCTACAACCGGATGCCGAAGGTGGCTGGGAGCGATATATCTGCGGTGTTATCTGGGCTTTCGGTGATCACATCACCAATGGTTTGGAGATTCTCGTTGATGGCCATGTGACTCTCGGTGCCGGACTGTCATCATCTGCGGCGCTGGAATGTTCGGTGGCCTTTGGACTAGAGCAATTGTTTAATACAGGATTTTCACTTGCGCAACTGGCAAAGTTGGCGCAACGTGCTGAAAATGAATATGTAGGAATGCCATGCGGGATCATGGATCAATCAGTATCACTGATGGCACAAGCGGGCAATGCGTTATTGCTTGATTGTCGTGATTTAAGTACCGAACAGATTCCTTTTGATTTAGCTAGCGCAGGTCTAGAACTATTGATAATCGATACGCAAGCGCATCATGCTTTGGTAGATGGTGGTTATGCCGAAAGACGCGCCTCATGCGAATCGGCTACGGCGAAGTTAGGGATTAAAGCGTTACGTGATTGCTCAATATCTCATCTAGAAGACTCTCGGAAGAAATTAACTGAGCTTGAATACATGCGCGCTAAGCATGTTGTCAACGATATAAAGCGAGTGCATGAATGTGTAGAGAGTTTAAAGAATAATGATTTCGCGGCCGTTGGAAATATCCTGACTAAGTCACATGCTTCACTTCGAGATGTATTTGAAATCTCTTGCCCAGAGTTAAACCTAGCGGTGGATACCGCACTTGAAAATAAGTCACTTGGTGGCCGAATGATTGGTGGTGGTTTTGGGGGAAGCGCAATTGCACTCTTTAAGGTTGCAGATATTGATCAAGCTAAGCGCGCCATTGCCGCAGCATTTAAAGAAGCGGGATTTAGAGAACCAAGATTCTTTACTTCACTGCCAAGTGCGGGAGCGAAGGTAACGAATTAATCTAGCGGTGTTACGGAAATAACTTCTACGCCACCAATTGAACCAAGCACATCAACTAAGTCAGAAGGATCAGTGCCAGGTACGGCAACGGTTACTTCATCAAAGCCTCGGCCATCTTCGGACTTTAAAACGACCAGTCCGCGAATATCGGCGCCCGCTGCTCCAATTGCTGATGCCAAAAGACCCAAAGAACCTGGACGATCGGGCAGAGAGATATGTAATTTAAATAGCGCCATAGGTATAACGCTACCTCATCACTTGTTACAGATCTATTTATGCGCAACGAGTGCGCATGAATTAAACCGCCGGAGCTGTTCCTAATGTGACTTTGTAGGTCTTAGTCGAACCGTCAGGCAAAGTCATGACAACGGTTATAACTGAGCCTGGTGCGTACGAGCGAATCTTGACTATTGCAGCATCACGATTTGAGATCTTAACGCCATCAATTGATTTGAGTATTGAACCAACGACTACTCCGGCTTTCTCTGCGCCTTCACCTGGAGTCAGTTGAAGAATCTTTGCTTGTGTATCGGCAGTTACATCATCGAACACAACTCCCATTACTGGTCGAGTTGATTTTCCGGTTGCAATAATTTCATCAATCACGCGTTTTGCTTCATTGATTGGAATTGAGAAGCCAAGTCCAATGCTGCCGCTGGTGCCTCCAGAAGTTAGCGTGGCAATAGCCGAGTTAACTCCGATGATTCGACCTTGCGCATCTACCAGTGCGCCACCTGAATTGCCCGGGTTAATCGCCGCATCTGTTTGAATTGCATTTACATACGAAGTTGAATCAGTTGTGCCAGCCGTAACCGGACGATTTAGTGCAGAAATAATTCCCTGTGTAACAGTATTGGCGAGTCCAAGTGGGGAACCAATCGCAAGAACCTCATCGCCCACACTTACCTTCGAAGAGTCACCAAGTGCTATAGCTGGCAAATTACCTTTCTTAACCAAAAGAACGGCAACGTCATACATGCGATCGCGTCCCACGATTGTTGCGGCAATTTCTGAACCATCAGCAAATTCCACTTTGATGGTGCCAGATGTTAAGGCGCTTTCAATCACATGGTTATTGGTGATGATGTAACTAGAAGTCGCGTTGGTTTTGTAGATAGAACCTGAACCAGTTCCACCACCGGTTGCAGTTTTTACTGAAATTGAAACTACCGATGGAGTGACCAGAGCTGAAATTGATTTAGCATTTATCGAGTTGCTGCCAATTTCAATCGCCGTCTTGTTGGCAGGGCATGTGCCCGACTTAGCCAAAGTCAACGCTTGGGTGCGGTTATCGGCGCAAACTATGACGCTGCTAACTGTTGAATTTGTTGCCGCTGTGGCTACGCCTCCAGCAACAATTATTCCGGTGACAAAGGCGGCAGTAACTTTTAGCGGAGTGCTCTTTAGGTTCATGGTCTGATAATGCCTTTGTTTATTTAGAGTTTCCTGTGATCTATATGAAAAGTTTATTAGGCTTCTACGATCCAGTCACCTTCTGTGGCTACTTTAATCTTTGGCAGCGCTGTATTTGTCGGTCCAGCGACTACTTTTGCATCGCTGAAGGGGTCAAAGACTGCGCCATGGCAGCCGCACTGCAATTTCTGTGAAGCCGAATTAAATTGCACGGTACATCCTTGATGTGTGCATACCGCAGAATATGCGAAGATGCCGTTTTTGGTTCGAAAGAGAACTGCAGGGGTTCCAGCTTTTGAAACAAAGTCGTGGGTTTTGCCAACTTTGAGTGCAGCCCCTTTAATAATATTTTTCGGACCCGATGATGCGCCAGCGACTGATTTAGGGAAGATCTTGCCAAGACCGGCGCCGGCAATCGCAATGGCTGCAACGGTTGATACGCGAATAAATCCACGGCGATCTAATGAAACTTTACTTCGGCGCCGTGAACCATAAAGGAATAAGAAATAGCTCAACCATAAAATTGTGTATGCCGAATTACTAGCTAAGAAATAAGGTTTTACGTTCCAAGTGCTAGCTAGCCATAGAGTTAACGACATCGTAAATCCACCGAAAGCCGCCCAAGTTGGTGCAATCCAAAGAAGCGTTGCTGTTCCAATCGCGAATTCTGCGAGCATGATAAATATGCCAACTTGCGTTGCGTTTTCAACCAATTTATTAAAGACAAATCCAATAGGAGAATTAACAGAAAATGCCGAAAGTTGGGTTCCGATAAATGAAGATGAACCTGATTTTAGAAATCCTGGATCACTTGCCTTATCAAAGCCCGCGTAAATCCAAGTAACACCGAGCCAGATACGCATTACGCGCAGCGGCCAGAGTTGATTGCGCCAGGATTGCTTGAGGTTCATAAGTGAAATTTAGACCCTCGAACTATAAAAGGCTTGCTGGCTGCCCCACCTGGCCTCGATCCAGGGACATCCGAATTAACAGTTCGGCGCTCTACCAACTGAGCTATGGGGCAATGATTTCAAACGGGTCGTGCAGTCGCACACTCTAGCGCACGAGGCGCAGTGGGTCTAAATCGAGCGAAGTGCTAGGTCGTGAAGCCCGCGGCGCGTGGTTTCCAGGGCAACAAGGCCCGCAAATGCTGCATTGTATTCCTGCTCATTTTCAACGGGATTTAACCGCTGCAATGAAGATTTCAATTCGGCAATGGCTCGCGAAATCGCAACTTCGCGCAACCTCGCCACAATACTTTCCACGTAATGACCCGTGACTTCTCCATCTGAACGAATTGGTTCAACATTTAATTCAGTAAATAGTGATTGCATATTTTCATCAGCGATATGTGAAATCTCAATTGAACTCTGTTCAGGTTGCGCACCAATTAGCGCAGATAACTGACTATATGCCGGATGAGTAAACGCGTTTGATTCGATCTCGGCCCAATTCGCGATCAAAGCGGGCATTTGCAAGCGCGCTTTTAGCACTTCTCGCTCCAAAATCAATCGTGGCTCTTGTGGATTAGGACGCCATTGCACGCTTTCAGTTGGTTCTTCAACAGTTGTGGAGTTATTTGTTTGTGGCTGCTTCTTAAGACCTTGATTAACCGCTGCGGTTACTAACTCCACTTCTATACCAAGCCAACCTGCAAGCAGTCTGGAATATTCGGGGCGCAAAGATTTATCGCGAATCTGCGCGACCAGTGGCGCAGTTGCATTAAGGGCATTAACTCGACCTTCGGCGCTATCTAACTTATGCAGTTTAATTTCGGTGCGGATTGCGAATTCAAAGAGTGGAACACGCTTTGCAATCAAATCTCGCAGCGCAAGATCACCTTTTTGTTGGCGAAGGTCGCAAGGATCTAGCCCATCTGGTTCGACTGCCACAAAAGTTTGGGTAACAAATTTCTGGTCTTCGCTAAATGCGCGCAGCGCCGCTTTCTGCCCGGCCGCATCGCCATCAAAGGTAAAGATAACTTCACCGCGGAAAGCGTCATCATCCATCAATAACCTGCGAATGATTCGGATGTGGTCTGCGCCAAATGCGGTACCGCACGTTGCAACTGCAGTTGTAATTCCGGCTAATTGTGCCGCCATTACATCCGTATAGCCCTCAACAATTACAACTTGGCGCTTTTTTGCGATCTCTTTCTTGGCCATATCAAGTCCGTATAAAACCTGACTCTTCTTATAAATTGGAGTCTCAGATGTATTTAAATATTTTGGACCTTGGTCCTCTTCATCACTTGCTAATTTGCGAGCACCAAAACCAACGACATCACCTGAAATATCACGGATCGGCCAGGTAAGACGGTTGCGGAATTTATCGATTGGACCACGTTGTCCCATCTTGGAAAGCCCAGCGGTCTCTAGCTCATCAATTGTGTAACCTTCAGCGCGCAAATATTTGGTAAGGCCATCCCATTCATCAGGTGCGTAACCAACTCCGAAAGTTTCACAAGCGCTCTTATCAAATCCACGTTTGGTCATTAACTCTCGCGCATGCGCCGCGGTTGGGGATGTATTTAACTGATCCTGATAAAACTTAGCTGCCAGCGCATTAGCCGCGATTAACCGGGAGCGGTTGCCGGCCGGTGCGGGTGTGAAATTTCCTTCTTCATATCGCAATTGATAACCGAGGCGATCAGCTAAACGTTCAATAGTTTCGGTAAAACTCAAATGATCCATCTTCATTACAAAAGAAATTACATCTCCGCTTGTCTGACATCCAAAACAATGGAAGAAACCTTTACTTGGGGTTACGTGAAATGAAGGCGACTTTTCATCGTGGAAAGGGCATAGACCTTTCTTCTGTCCCCCGCCAGCAGATTTAAGTTGCACATAATCAGCGACAACTTCATCAATCGGAGAGCGTTCGCGGATGTAGGTGACATCCTCTTCTTTAATCCGGCCGCCGCTCATAGGTCCATGTTATCTGAGCGCACTTAGGCGAGCATGGAGGGCATAAGCACCTGGATCGGTCAGGCTGGCGATCTGATCAATAACGATACGCATCCGCTCGGTCTCATTTGTGGCGCTCTGCCAATCTTTAGCGAAGATCGAATCCAAGTTTGTAGCGGCATGCTTGTGCAACATTTCGACCAACTCTTTAATAACAATTTGCTGTGCGGCATAACGTTCTTGTGATGCGGCCGCGTTGATTAAGTAGTGGCCAGCGATTGCCTTCAGAAAATCTACTTCGACTTTTTGTTCGCGTGGAATAACTAAATCAGCGGTGTAACGCAGCAGTGGTCCGTCGCCATGCACCTTGCGAGTTTCTAGCTCTGCAGCCAGAACAAAGCGACCAATTAATTGTGAGGTGGAATCTTTCAAGCGCGCCAATGAGCGGTGTGATCCATCGTAATAACGGGGCCAACAAGAAAGTACCTGCAGTCGCTCTAGGGCCGCAGCGGCTTCATCTTTAGTTGCAGTTGATCCATAACCAGATTGCATTTCGGTATGCAAAATGTCGAAATCGCGTTCGAAATTTTCTACTTTAACTTGGCCCACAAAGATGGCATCTTCTAAATCATGAACTGAATAAGCGCAATCATCTGACCAATCCATGATCTGCGCTTCGATACATTTGCGATCATCTGGCGCACCCTGGCGAGCCCAATTGAAGATTTCTACATCATCGTCATATACGCCAAATTTGCGGGGGTTGATTGCGCGCGGCCATGGATATTTTGTTCCGGCATCCAGTGATGCTCTAGTTAAATTAAGCCCAACAGATTTTCCATCTTTATCAACCGTCTTGGCTTCAATACGGGTCAGCAGACGAAAACTTTGCGCATTTCCTTCAAAGCCGCCAAAATCTTTTGCAACTTCAGCGAGTGCTTCTTCACCGTTGTGGCCAAAGGGTGGATGGCCTAAATCGTGAGAGAGGCAAGCAGTTTCCATTAAATCTGGATCAGCGCCAAGTGATTCACCAAGTTCGCGGCCAATTTGTGCGCACTCAAGTGAATGTGAAAGGCGGGTACGTTGAAAATCATTTTCCCAAGGGACTGCAACTTGGGTCTTTGCAGCTAATCTGCGAAGTGCTGCAGAATGAATAACTCGGGCGCGATCGCGCATAAATTCAGTGCGGCCAGCGCGCTTTGCGGGTTCAAAGAGAAAGCGTTCTTGATCGGCTTCACTGTAATTTTTTGCCGTGCTCATAGCCCTACCCTAAATGATCGCTGATATGAATGCCGCGCCTGCCAAGGCTCACATATGCCAGATATGCGCCAGCTTCGCGTATTAAATAGCGTTTTCCAGAATTTGCCAGAGCATTTGGTCCAGATTTAACAGGTGAGCAGCTTGCAACTGCTCCTAAATCATTTGCCATAGTCATTGCACGTCGGCAATGAAATGGATCAGTCACAATAATTACATCTTTCATGTTTTTTACTTTCATAAACTTCACATAATTTTGCGTTGATACCCATGTGTCGCGCCCAACTTCTAGAGCGGTAACTTTCTTAGATTTTATTCCGTTGGTGCTTAGCCAATACTTTCCTGATGCTGCCTCAGTGGTGCGATCACCCGGAGCGCCTGCTCCAACGGTGATGATGTGAGGCGCTAAACCTAAATCGTAAATTCGTTTTGCTTCTTCCAGTCTTGCTTCTAAAACTTCACCTGGTCGGCCATTTAATTGCGCAGCACCCAAAACAACGATGACATCACCTTTGCGAGTTAGCGTGTTATTTGCTGCCTGCCATGTAACACCAAGTGCGTATAAAGGAACGGCGATAACAATCAATAAAATGGCAGCAATTACCCGACGAATTACTTTAAAGAAAATCATCCGCCCGAAATCGCATCCTCTAGTTCGACAGACACATCTTCATTTGGATCAAGTAACCAACCATCAGGCAAAGTTGGTGGACGTCCATGGCTTACGCGACCACGTGGCTTTTCAGCGACTTCAACTGGGTAAGGCTGATCGGTTAATTGATCCAATAATTGACGCAGTTCGGCCAAAGAAGAATGCATTCCAAATTGGCGGCGCAGCTCACTTGGAACCCTAAAGCCCTTTAAATACCAAGCCATATGTTTGCGCAAGTCCCGACAACCACGATCTTCTGACTCAAAGTAATCAACAATTAGCTCGCCATGACGATACATAACTTCACGAACTTCATGCAGGCTCGGCAGTACTTTCTTATCGCCGCCATTAAATGCTTCTACCAAATCAGCGAATAACCAAGGGCGCCCTAAACATCCGCGTCCAACCACAACGCCAGCACAACCTGTCTCTTTCATCATCGCCACACCATCGCCACCAGACCAGATATCGCCATTACCAAGAACCGGTGTTCCGGTTGGTTTCAAGTGCTCAACTAATCGTGCGATAGCCGACCAATCTGCCTTACCTTCATACATTTGTTCTGCAGTGCGGGCATGCAGTGCAACCCAAGCAACGCCGCTATCAGATGCTGACTTTGCTGCTTCTAAGTATGTGTGGTGATCAGTGTCGATACCAATACGCATCTTCACAGTTACCGGAATTCCAAATGGTTTCGCTGCTTGTACTGCAGCATCAACAATTGATGCAAACAGCTTTCGCTTATATGGAAGTGCTGCTCCCCCACCTTTGCGAGTTACTTTTGGTACTGGACAACCGAAATTCATATCAATGTGATCAGCTAAATTTTCTTTACCAATCATCGTGACCGCTGCTCGCATCGTGTGCGGATCAACGCTATATAACTGCACCGAACGTGGCCATTCGCCAGCGCCGGGAGCAATCATGCGCAACGTATCTGGCCGTCTCTCAATTAGCGCGCGTGCCGTAACCATTTCAGAAACAAATAAACCAGCACCTTGTTCGCGACATAGTGCGCGAAAAGCTGAGTTAGTAATTCCCGCCATCGGCGCAAGCACCACAGGTGGATCAATTACATGGTCACCGCTTGCAAGCGGAAGGGTTAAAGCCACTTAATTAGCAACCTAAAAGTCTGTGGGTTGGCGACACTTGTTAGCAACCTAAAAGTTTCGGAGCAAGCCAAGCTTCAACTTGATCAAGTGCGATTCTTTCTTGCGCCATGGTGTCGCGGTCACGAATTGTCACTGCATGATCTTCCAGTGTCTCAAAGTCAATGGTGATGCAATATGGCGTTCCGATTTCATCTTGGCGACGATAGCGACGACCGATTGCACCTGAATCATCAAAATCGATATTCCAGTTCTTGCGCAATTGCGCAGCTAAATCGCGCGCCTTTGGAGAAAGATCTGCGTTACGCGAAAGTGGCAATACTGCAACCTTCACTGGCGCTAAACGGTGATCAAGCTTAAGCACCGCGCGCTTTTCCATTTCGCCCTTAGCATTTGGCGCTTCATCTTCAGTGAATGCATCCATCAAGAAAGTAAGCGTGCAACGGTCAACGCCGGCCGCAGGTTCAATAACAAATGGCGTCCAACGTTCATTCTTCTCTTGGTCAAAGTAAGAAAGATCTTTACCGGATGCCGCTGAGTGCGCCTTCAAGTCAAAGTCGGTGCGGTTTGCAATACCTTCCAGCTCGCCCCATTCGGTTCCGGCAAATTCAAACTTGTATTCGATATCTGCGGTGCGCTTTGAATAATGGGATAACTTCTCTTTTGGATGATCATAAACACGTAAGCGATCTGGATTGATTCCAAGATCTTTATACCAAGCCATCCGTGTATCAATCCAATATTGGTGCCAATCTTCATCTGTACCTGGCACTACGAAGAATTCCATCTCCATCTGCTCAAATTCGCGAGTACGGAAAATGAAGTTTCCTGGCGTAATTTCGTTACGGAATGACTTTCCAATCTGGCCAATACCAAATGGTGGCTTACGGCGAGAAGTTGTCATAACTTGATCAAAGTTAATAAAGATTCCTTGGGCGGTTTCAGGGCGCAGATAAGCCAAACCTGATTCATCTTCGACTGGTCCAAGATATGTTTTTAACAGACCCGAGAACTGCTTCGGTGTTGTGAACTGACCTTTATTTCCGCAAGCAGGGCAGTTCATTTCAGTTAAAGATTCAAGCTTTTTCTTATGCTTTGCCTCATACGCCTCTTCCAAATGATCTGCGCGATAGCGCTTATGGCAAGAAGTACATTCGGTAAGCGGATCGCTAAATGTTGCAACGTGACCGGATGCTTCCCAGACTTCGCGTGCCAAGATCACACATGAATCAAGACCGACAACATCTTCGCGGCCCATGACCATTGATTTCCACCATTGGCGTTTAACGTTATTTTTTAATTCGACTCCGAGTGGACCGTAATCCCAAGAAGCGCGCAATCCGCCATAAATTTCTGATGAGGGGTAAACAAATCCACGTCGCTTTGCAAGTGAAACAATATTTTCTAAACGATCTACGGCCATTTCAATTTTCCCGTCCGGCTGGCTGTCGGCGAAGAGCAACGGTCGTTGCTTACGTGTTGCTTAGTTTATCTCGTATGCTCCAGGTTCATCGATTGCGCGTGCTAAGAAGCTGGAATCGCTTCTAACTTTGCGCGCGTCGAACTCAAAGCTCTGCGATATGAGCCCACGTTCTCCCATTCGGTGCTTAAAACCCAGAGCGTTGGTTCGATCAAGATTCTGACCAACTGTGCCGTGACTTAAATCCAGCCGCCTCCGACAGAACCGCCTTGACCGCCTCGAGTTCGGCGCGAAAATCCACCGCATCTTTGGCCAGCTGGAACCTCAAACCGAGCGATTGCGATCATGGAGCCAGCCTAAGGGGCGGGGGCATGGAAATGAAAATCATTTTCATTTGTGGTACTTTCAGGACATGAACATCGCAATCATCTTGGCCGCAGCGACGGCAATCGCAACAACCACCGGTGGTTACTTGGCCATTAAATCCAAGGATCGCCTCCATCTCGTCTTAGGACTTTCGGCCGGGCTTCTACTTGGCCTCGTAGCCTTTGATTTACTTCCTGAAATTTTCGAATTAAACACCCAGGAAATTCTTCATGCACCTGCATGTCTCAGTAGCACTCATTGCTGGATTCTTACTTTTGCACTTCTATGAGCAACTCTTTGGTTCACACGAACCAGCAGAGTCAGATTATGGGCACGAGCACAAACACTCATCAAGCGTTGCTGGTTCGCTCGGCGCACTTGCAATGGGTGGGCATGTATTCCTTGATGGTCGTAGCTCTTGGTGTGGCATTTAAAGTCAGTAACGGATCTGGGAATTGCAGTCTTCATCGCACTGCTTGTCCACGCATTTAGCGATGGTCTTAAATACAGTTTCATTTCTTATCAAGAGCGGTAATGTGGGGCAAGAAAGGTATTTGGCTACTTGGAGTCGATGCAATTGCTCGCGTAAGCGGTGCTGCATCTAGGTACTAACTTCGCTCTCGAACGATAACTTTGTTGCTCTCTACTTAGCAGTTCTTCGCAGGAATCGTTATCTACCTTGCGACTTCACATATCCTTGCCTGAGGCGCATTCACGCCATTCATCGCGCCTGACTATCTTGGCAACAATTCTGGGAGTTCTCATTATGTGGGGCTTGGTCAGCTATCTTCATAGTGGAGATGCCACTATGGCTCGAGATAAATTCACGAAGAACACCATGACGAAGATGAACACCATGATGAGCGATAGTTATACCGATAATGTCCCGCTCTAATCCTCGTGTCTTAAGCACCCTTGAACGCGCTGGCGGTTTCGCTAGCGCGCAGGAAATTTATCGCCTCATGCAACGTGAAGGCGAAAGTATTGGTCTAACCACCGTTTATCGCGCGCTGCAGAGTTTGGTTAACGACAAGATCGTTGATGTTCTGCGCCGCGATGATGGAGAAGCTATCTATCGCCTATGCGGTGAAGCCCACCACCATCACCTAGTCTGCAAAGGTTGCGGAGATACCGTTGAAATTGAAGGCGGAGCTATTGAAAAATGGGCGAAGATGATGGCTGAGGAACATGGTTTTCGCGATGTTGGACATACTGCAGAAATTTTCGGCCTCTGCTCTAAGTGCTAGTTTTATAAATTTAAGCTTTTCCAAACCTACGATCTCGCTCCGAATAAATCTCGATCGCTTTCCATAATTGCTTTGGCGTCATATCTGGCCACAAAACATCCATAAAAACGAATTCGGCATAGACCGATTGCCATGGCAAGAAGTTGCTGGTGCGCTGCTCCCCTGATGAGCGCAAAAATAGATCTACATCGCGCATCTTTGGTGAATACATATATTTAGCAATAGTTTTTTCGGAAATCTCATCTGGCTTTAACTTTCCGCGCTTAATATCTCGAGCTAACTCAGTTGCACCATCTACGATTTCCGCTCGTCCGCCATAGTTAACGCACATATTTAAAGTTAAGGTCTTGTTCTTCTTAGTTAGCGCTTCGGCTTCTTCTAGCTCTGAAATAACTGATTTCCATAACCTCTTTGGGCGCCCTACCCATTGAATCTTTACGCCCATTTCATTTAAACGATCGCGGCGCCGGCGCAATACATCGCGGCTGTAACCCATTAAGAATTTAACTTCTTCGGGTGTGCGCTTCCAGTTTTCTGTTGAAAATGCGTATGCACTTATCTCTTTTACGCCAAAACCAATGGCTGCTTCAACTAAATCGAATAAAACTTTCTCCCCAGCTTCGTGGCCAGCTGTGCGCGGCAATCCGCGCTCTTTAGCCCAACGTCCATTGCCATCCATCACTATCGCGATGTGTTCTGGAACCTCAATCTTCTTAGCCACAGTTTCTAAACTCTCTCCACAATTGGCAAGCTGCGTAGCCCGCGTTCCAGGTGCCATTGTAAGTAAGCAACTACCAAACCACTAGCCTCTCGGCGATTTCTTGGTTCACTTGCTTGAGCAATATCCCAATCACCGCTTAGTAGCGCACCTAACAACTGCAGAGTTTCTGGGGCAGGCGTTGCGCATGCAGATGATCTACATTCTGAACAGACAGAGCCACCACCGACTAGCGAGAAGTAACGATGCGGCCCAGGCTTTTCACAACGCGAACAAGTCGATGTCGATGGTGCATAACCACCGATTGCAAGTGAGCGAAGTAAGAAAGCATCCAAAATAAGAGATGCGTCATAGCGATTTTCGGAAAGAGCTTTCATGCCGCCGACAACTAATTGAAATTCTTGCAGCGCTGGTTCGTACTCTTGTGAAGTAAAACGTTCTGCAGTTTCTAAAATTGCTGATGCAATCGTCCAACGCTGATAATCCTCAGTCAGAGTTTCGCCATAGTTATTTATCGCTTCAACTTGAGTAATCGTGTCAAAGGTGCGCCCTTTGTGTAACTGAATATCCACGTGACTGCCCGGCTCAAGTCGCGCACCAAATTTAGACATCGTGCGACGAACGCCTTTTGCTACACCGCGGACTCGGCCATGTTCGCGCGTTAATAAGGTGATGATGCGATCTGCTTCACCCAGCTTTTGGGTGCGCAAGATAATTGCTTCGTCACGATAAAGGCTCACGAAGGTAAAGGTAGTCAGCGAATAGCGCGATTTATTGCAGACACGACCGCTTTAAGTGAAGCAGTTGTGGTGTTGGGGTCAATTCCTACCCCCCAGAAAACTTCGCTACCAATTGAGCACTCTAAATAGGCAGCAGCAGATGCATCGCCACCGGCAGATAGTGCGTGCTCGTAATAATCAAGGACTCGTACATCAACGCCATATGCTTGCAAAATATTGCAGAACGCGGCGATAGGACCATTTCCTTGGCCAGTAAGTTCTTTAACTTCTCCGCGATCAAGAATCGTCACAGTTAAGTGAACATCTTCATCGAGTACCGATGTTTGCGAAAGACCTTTCAGGCGGAATCTTCCCCAAGGCGCAGAATCAGTTGGCAAATATTCATCTTCATAGATATGCCACATAGCATCCGGAGTAATTTCTCCGCCTTCCGAATCAGTCTTTGCCTGCACAACACGACTGAAATCAATTTGGTGACGTCGCGGTAGATCAAGATGATGTTCATTCTTCATCAAATAAGCAACGCCGCCCTTGCCCGATTGCGAATTAACGCGGATGACTGCTTCATAAGTGCGTCCAATATCTTTTGGATCAATCGGCAAGTAAGGAATAGCCCAAGTAAATTGATCTTTATCGACGCCAGCGGCCTTGGCATCTTTTTCAAGGTGATCAAAACCTTTCTTAATCGCATCCTGATGCGAGCCAGAAAATGCCGTGAAGACAAGGTCTCCGCCATAAGGATGACGCTCAGGAACACGCAATTGGTTGGCATATTCCACAGTACGACGGATGCCATCAATGTCTGAGAAATCAATCATGGGATCAATGCCATGTGAAACCAAGTTCATGCCAAGGGTTACTAGGCAAACATTTCCGGTGCGTTCGCCATTTCCAAAGAGCGTTCCTTCAATGCGATCAGCGCCGGCTAAGTAACCAAGTTCAGCTGCTGCAACTCCTGTGCCACGGTCATTATGCGGATGAAGTGAAACGATTACGCTCTCGCGATTTTCTAAATTGCGACACATCCATTCGATTGAATCTGCATAAACATTTGGCGTAGCCATTTCAACCGTGGCAGGTAAGTTCATGATTGTTTTCCATTGCGGAGTTGGTTTCCAGATCGCATTTACCGCGTTGCAAACTTCAACGGCAAACTCGAGTTCTGTGCCGGTATAGGACTCAGGTGAATATTCAAATGAAACCTTTGTACCGGGCACTGTTGAAACTAGATCAAGACATAACTGAGCGCCATCGGTTGCAATTTTCTTAATGCCTTCTTTATCTAGACCAAAGACAACGCGACGCTGCAACGTTGATGTCGAGTTGTACAGGTGCACAATTGCTTGCTTTGATCCCTGTATGGACTCATATGTGCGTCTAATAAGTGATTCGCGCGCCTGGGTTAATACCTGAATGACAACATCATCAGGGATCATGCCTTCTTCAATGATTTTGCGTACGAAATCGAAATCAGTTTGCGATGCTGATGGAAAACCAACTTCAATCTCTTTGTAACCCATCTCGACCAGCAACTTAAACATCGCTAACTTGCGAGGCGTATCCATTGGGTCGATCAGCGCCTGATTGCCATCGCGCAGATCAACTGAGCACCACTGTGGCGCCTTTGTCATCTGCTTGGTTGGCCAAGTGCGATCTTTAAGATCTACTGGAATAAAGGATGAATAACGATGAACTGGCATCGCCGAGGGTTTTTGATCTGGGAAATTCTTTTTTGAAGACATTTTTTAAAGCTCCTAATTTTTTGGGTTTTGTCGGGTTTTACCGGTGCGACAAACCCCGCGGCGAGGGGACCGGCTTACTTGGCCCCGCCACGGCAGCGAAGGAGGAGGCTGCGAAGTGATGTCATGGATAGATAGTAACGCGGCTAAGCAAATAGGAGCAAGTAAGGCTTAGAAAACGTGAATCTGCTCCATTACTTCCATGATTTTCACTGTATCTGCAAGGCTCATTATTGGACTTTCTGTTAGTCCTTTAGCAATGCATTCTTCAACGTGAATCGCTTGGTATTGCATTCCGCGACCAGAGATTTTGTCATCGTATGACTTAATCAACTTGCGATCATTGTCATAAACGCGAAAAGTTGTCTGCTCATAGAAAGAGCCATCGAGTTCAATTCGCCCCTTCGTGCCATGAACCGCAGCACTGATGGTGCCGGCCATTGTCATACATGAGTTAATAACCGCAAGCGAACCGTTTTCATAGTGCATAACCGCAGCGGTTGCTGCATCAACTCCGGTCTCTGTCATAACTGATTTTCCAGATACTGAATCCGGGAAACCAAGAACCCGAATAGCAAATGAAACTGGATAGATTCCCAAGTCATAGTGCGCACCGCCACCTTGCTCGCGATTCCAAAGGCGTGGCGCTCTTTCAATTGGCAAATGCTGACTGTGGTCGCCATAAACAAAATGTGGTGTTCCGATAGCGCCAGAATTAATTACTTCAAAGACGGCATCCATTGTTGGCAAGAAGCGAGTCCACATCGCTTCCATTACAAACACGCCTTTAGCCTTGGCGGCATCGTAAATAGCGTGAGCATCGGCTGCATTCATGGTGAATGGTTTTTCCAATAAGACATGTTTTCCTGCTGCGATAGCCAGCAACGTATGTTCACGGTGGAGCGTTTGAACAGTTGAGATGTAAACAACATCTACTTCAGGATCGGCTACCAGGGCTGCATAATCTGCATGACGATTTGGGATATTGAACTTATCTGCAAAAGCGTTTGTACGTGCGATGTCACGGGTTGCAACTGCTTGAATCTTTAGCCCTGCAATCTGGAAATCAGATGCGATTTTTGCAGCGATTCCACCTGCTCCTAGATAACCCCAACGTAGCGCCACGTATCCTCCAAAAAAAGTTTTGTTTAATCTTTAGGTAGGGATAAGTGTATTTGCGAAAATCTGCCACGCAAGTAGTGATTTAGCTACTAGCGAAAGTGTTATGTAGGTGCGCTCTCCCCGCAGGTAATCTGCCCATTTGCCGATCTTCTTGTATTGCAAGAATTGAACGAGTGCGAATGAGTTAAAGAGTGCAAAAATAGTGAAAGACGATGAAATAGACAAAGGTTGGCGCTTTATTCATCTGCCAGCTGCCACCTATTGCAAAGACATAGAAAGACTAAGCGCCAGCCACGGAACGATCCCGGCAATGCAGCCGAAGATAAATGGGATCCATCCACCATTGCCAGGCGTCTTCATACTTTTCTTGCAGCCAGCCAAAGAGAATCATTGACGCATTGACTCCGAAAATTGAAATGAGAGCGGTGATATCAGTGACATTCCAGTTACTTGTGCGATTAGACACGATCATTACTGAAGATGCTAATTGAATATTCAACCCAGCGGAAGATAGTTTCGGTGTGCTGCTAGTCCTGCAATATAACGTGGAAAGAATTTAGGACTAACGACAATAAAGTGAGCAAGTGCAGAGAGTCCCAAGAAATGCAGCGACTCCTATCGCAAGCGGTGCATTCCATAAGAGTGCGATCAGATCAGCCGTAAGTGCTTCCTGGAGGACCTGACATGTATCGTCGCAGTGACAGGTAAGTGTGAAGTCAGATGCTGAGAGCAAGAACTGCCACCATCTGTGCTGAAGTGAAGGACGCCTGCAATTAAATTGATGCGACGTAAACCGCCACCTGTGATCTCTTTAGCCATGCCAATAAAGTAACAGCCCAACGGGCAAATTTGGCTTTAAAGAACCGGCAAATACCTATCTAATTCATAGGCGCTTACCTGGCGGCGATAGTCCTGCCATTCAGCACGCTTATTGCGCAGCACATATTCGAATACATGCTCGCCCAATGTTTCACGGACCAGTTGGCTCTTCTCCATGACGGCAATTGCCTCGTTGAGATTTGCTGGCAACGCATCTGGTGTTTGGTTATCTACTAATTCGTAACTCTCTTCGATGCCCTTAAGACCAGCGGCCAACATGACTGCGTAAGCAAGGTAAGGATTGCAGGCAGAATCTGGTGAACGAAATTCGATACGAGTTGAGTTCTCTTTATTTGGTTTATACATCGGAATACGAACCAAGGCGCTGCGGTTGTTGTGGCCCCAGGTAATTAAGGCCGGTGCTTCTCCCCCGCCTTGCAAACGCTTATAAGAGTTAACCCATTGATTTGTAACCGCAGTAATTTCAGATGAATGCTTCAAGATTCCAGCGATAAATGAGCGAGCGACTTTAGATAAATTAAATTCGGCCGATGCATCATAGAAAGCGTTCTTCTCGCCTTCAAAGAGTGACACGTGGGTATGCATGCCGCTACCAGGATGATCGGTAAATGGTTTTGGCATAAAGGATGCGTAGAAACCTTGTTCAAGTGCGACTTCCTTAATGACGTGGCGGAAAGTCATGATGTTATCTGCGGTGCTTAAAGCATCTGCATAGCGAAGATCAATTTCTTGTTGGCCAGGTGCGCCTTCATGATGACTAAATTCAACAGAGATTCCCATCGCCTCCAACATGGTGATCGCCTGGCGCCGGAAATCATGTCCAACAACTGCAGGTGTGTGATCGAAATATCCGCCTTGATCAACCGGCACGGGTTGTTCACCCTTCACCGGTGCGCTCTTAAATAAGAAAAATTCTATTTCTGGGTGGGTGTAACAGGTGTAACCCATTTGCGCCGCCTTATTTAAGGTGCGACGTAAAACATTGCGCGGATCAGCAGGTGATGCAGATCCATCTGGCATGGTGATGTCGCAGAACATGCGCGCCGCACCTGGTGCTTCAGTGCGCCAAGGCAAGATTGAAAATGTTGCAGGATCTGGCTTTGCCAACATATCTGATTCAGTAACTCGCGCGAATCCTTCAATGGCCGAACCATCAAAACCAATTCCTTCTTCAAAGGCGTTTACTAATTCGGCAGGTGCGATTGCAACTGATTTCAAATAACCCAAGACATCGGTAAACCACAAACGGATAAAACGAATATTGCGTTCTTCAATAGTGCGAAGAACGAACTCTTGCTGCTTACTCATTTGGGGATCGTTTGCGGACATAGCCCAGATCTTGCCAAGACAAAGTTACGGCTGTGTTACGTGGGCTACTCGCTCCAACGCGAAGTCATTGGCAAGTCTGACGATCCTTACCAAAAGCACGCTTAGAAACCTTTGGGCCAGGTGGATATTGGCGCCGTTTGTACTCGGCCTTATCGACCATTGCAATGACCCGACGCACCAGCGCCTCATCAAAACCTGCAGCAAGCAACGCTTCTGATCCTTGATCTTCATCAACATAGGCCGTTAAGACGCGATCAAGTAATAAGTAATCCGGCAATGAATCGCTATCTTTTTGGTCAGGGCGAAGTTCCGCACTTGGTTCTTTTTCAATTGAGTTAACTGGAATTGGCGCTGTTTGACCTGCCGCGATTGCGACTTCGTTGCGCCAACGTGCCAGTGCCCAGACATCGGTTTTGTAAATATCTTTTATTGGCGCAAAGCCGCCAACGGCGTCACCATACAAAGTTGAATAACCAACTGCCAGCTCTGACTTATTGCCAGTTGCCAACACCAGATGGCCTTCTTGATTCGAGATTCCCATCAAGGTTGTTCCGCGTACGCGGGCCTGCAGATTTTCTTCAGCCAAACCCTTTAGAACTAAGTTGTTCATGTAAGCATCGACCATGGGCGCAATTGCCACGGTGCGAAAATGAATCCCAGTGGCATCAGCCATTGCCTGCGCATCAGAAATTGAATGTTCGGAAGAGTATTTGCTTGGCATGGCCACGGCATTTACTCGCTTGGCGCCCAAGGCATCGATGGCAATTGCAACAACTAGCGCCGAATCGATTCCGCCAGATAAACCAACTACGACACTTCGGAAACCATTCTTTTCAACATAATCACGCAGTCCAACAACCATTGCCTGCCAGATTTCTTCACGATCATCAAGGCGCACTGCAATCCCTGGGACCAATGCGCGATCGACCGAAACTTCATCTTCGGAGATCACTACATCTGGCGAACTAGTCTTGGTCGCAACATCAATATCAACAACAGCGATGCCATCTTCAAATTGTGGGGCGCGGGCAATCACATCACCCTGTGCTCCAACAACAATGCTGTCACCGTCAAAGACCAAATCGTCTTGGCCGCCAGTCATATTTACATAGACAAGTGGCGCACCAGCTTGGCGAGCGCGCTTTGTCACAAGTGCAAGTCGCACGTCATCTTTATTGCGCTCATAAGGCGATCCATTGGGAACGATTACTAATCCGGGTTTGCGCGCGGCTAATTGCGAAGTAATTCCGCCGTCGATCCAAAGGTCTTCACAGATTGCAATACCAACATCGACGCCATGTATGCGAACCACCAAGGTCTTATCCCCCGGCACAAAGTTACGGAACTCATCAAAGACGCCGTAATTAGGCAGATGGCACTTGGCATAGCGCGCGCTCACAACACCATCGCTGATTACCGCGACCATATTCTGCGGCGCACCATTTACTTGATCTAAATAACCCACGATCGCCACCGTTTTGCCAGTTAGCGTCTTGGCCAACTCGGCGAGCGCGTTCTGGCTGGCGATTTGAAAGGAAGGTCGCAGCGCTAAATCTTCAACTGGGTATCCCGTTAAAACCATCTCGGGAAAGACAACGATATGTGCGCCGGCTTCTTGGGCAGTCTTAAAGTTCTCGCGCACCAGCGCAGCATTGGCAACCAAGTCACCAACTGTTGGGTTGACCTGGGCGAGCGCAACTCGCAACTTCATACTTCAAGAGTAATGGAATACCCTTAACTCCCGTACCCTCATCAAGATACCCGGAGACTTCTCGCGAAGCTTCGAGGCTGGAGGCAACTAAATGCAATCAACGTCTGGGACCACAACGACCCTTTACGGTGGGGCGGCACATCGTCGCATCACGATTTTGGATTTGAAGAAGGCCAAGGCCGCTGGCGAAAAGTGGGCGATGCTTACATCGTATGAGCAGATGACCGCCGAGATTTTCGATGCCGCCGGAATCCCTGTGCTTCTAGTCGGCGACAGCGCTGGCAATAATTTTCTGGGACACGAGAATACGATTCCTGTAACAGTCGATGATTTACTCCCCCTTACTCGCGCCGTGGTCAACGGATCAAAGCGCGCAATGGTCGTGGCTGATTTGCCCTTTGGTTCTTATGAATCTTCCCCCGAACAAGCACTCGCTACCTCAACTAGATTCTTTAAAGAGGCAGGTGCGATGGCCGTTAAATTAGAGGGCGCACATTTAGCAACCGTCGAAAAATTAATTTCTGCTGGAATTCCGGTTATGGGCCATTTAGGCCTTACCCCGCAATCACTTCATCAACTTGGAGGCTATCGCGTGCAAGGTCGCGAAGATGGCGAAGCAATTTTGCAAGCCGCCCTGGCTCTAGAAAAAGCCGGCGCCTTTGCCATAGTTCTAGAACTAGTGCCGGCAGAACTTGCCGCGAAGATCACCGCAGCACTTTCCATCCCGACTATTGGAATTGGCGCGGGCGTTAATTGTGATGCCCAAGTTTTGGTCTGGACTGATTTAGTCGGGCTAACTGCCAACCCACCGAAGTTGGCCAAGGCGTATCGCAATCTACGTTCTGAGATTTCGGCTGCGGCGCAAGAATTTGCCGCAGATGTGCGTGGGGGAACTTTCCCTGGCCCCGAAAATACCTTTAACTAGCGCACGTGGCAGAATCCAAGCGGTCAAAGTTTGCAATTGATATAACACCGCTCAAGAAATATCCGGATTTTCGAAATTTATGGGCCTCTGGGCTAGTTACTTACCTCGGTTCGATGATTACCTACGTCGCCGTGCCTTTTCAAATCAAAGAGATGACCAACTCTTACATCGCAGTCGGGCTATCTGGGGTCGTTGAAATCGTTCCGCTAATTCTCTTTGGTCTCTATGGCGGAGTCTTGGCCGATTATGTAGATCGCAAGAAGATGATCTGGGCGACCGAGTTGGCATCCCTGGTTCTGGTCGCAATCTTGTTGGTCAACTCTTTGTCTCCCAATCCAAATTTGATTTTGATCTATGTAGTCATCGGATTATTTGCCGCCGTTAATGGTCTGCAACGCCCGAGCGCCGATGCCATCTTGCCGCGCCTTGTTGGCCATGCCGATTTGCCGGCGGCAAGTGCGTTGATGTCACTTCGTTGGCAGCTCGGGGTAATCATCGGTCCCACAATTGGCGGAGTATTGATTGCAACCTTCTCAATATCAGTTGGTTACATCGCAGATATTGCAACCTTCTTTATTTCACTTGCATTTTTGATGCGAGTAAGAAATGTGCCCGCCAATCCAGAGGCCCAAAAGCCATCTCTGGCAGGGTTAATTGAAGGTGTGCGATATGCATATCGTCGCCAAGATTTATTAGGAACTTACCTGGTTGATTTAGCAGCAATGTTTTTTGCAATGCCGATCGCGCTCTTTCCATTTTGGGCCGACCAACTTGGTGCGCCGTGGGCGTTAGGACTTCTCTATGCCGCCGGAACTGTCGGCTCAGTTGCTGTAACTCTTACAAGTGGTTGGACCCGCACATATCGTTTTCATGGCCGGGCGATAATTTGGGCGGCAATTGGTTGGGGCGGTGCCATCGCACTTGCTGGGTTATCCAATTCCTTGATTCTGGTTCTGCTATTTCTCGCTTTAGCCGGGGCCGCCGATATGGTCAGTGCGCTATTTCGAGGAGTCATTTGGAATCAAACAATCCCGGATGGATTTCGGGGACGTCTTGCCGGGATCGAATTACTTTCATATTCGGTTGGACCGTTAGCTGGTCAGATGCGTGCGGCATCAATGGCTTCAGTTACTACATTGAACTTCTCAGTAACATTTGGAGGGGTTCTCTGCATAGTTTCGGTGGCAATTTTGGCCCTTTGCCTGCCAAAACTACGAAAATATGATGCCGAAACCAACGAATATGCCGTTGAAATGCGAAAAATTCGCGCCAATGACGAAAATCTTCCAGAAAATCGGTAACTGAAAGCAATATTTTTTCTTAAATGCACAAAAAATAAAAAAAATAAATTGCGACACGCACTGCGTTTTTTATCACTATGTACTAGCAATATTTTTATATATCCGTCACACTTATCCACGAACAGGTTTGGGTGACGGATCCGAACCATTCCGATAGGAGAAGTACGTGGCCGCAGCTAAGAAAGCAGCACCAAAGAAGCGCCGTAAGAAGGCAGCAGCTCCAGCAGCAGCTCCAAAGAAGCGCCGTAAGAAAGCAGCAGTAAAGAAGGCAGCTCCAAAGCGTCGCAAGAAGGCAGCAGCTAAGAAGGCAGCTCCAAAGCGTCGCAAGAAGGCAGCTCCAAAGCGTCGCAAGAAGGCAGCAGCTAAGAAGGCAGCTCCAAAGCGTCGCAAGAAGGCAGCAGCTAAGAAGGCAGCTCCAAAGCGTCGCAAGAAGAAGGCAGCAGCAACAGCTGCTCCAAAGCGCCGCCGTCGCAAGAAGGCAGCAGCTAAGTAATTCATTACTTAATAAAAAACCCGCCACTTTATGTGGCGGGTTTTTTATTTCTCTTACAAAACTTTTTCGCTACTTATCCTCGAGATCTTTTCTTAAGGAATCAGAGACCCTCTCAAAAATTTCGGCCAATGCAACTTGATCGCCTTTCGATAAATGATCAACAAATCGCGAGCGCACACTTTCCACGTGATCCGGGGCCGCCGCAACAATTGCCTTCCACCCCTTGGGTGTCATCACTGCAAAGTAACCACGTTTATCAATAGGGCAGGCCTCACGCTTTACCCAACCGGCCTTTTCCATAACCTTCATGCGGTGCGAAAGGCGCGACCTCGAAAGCATCGCGACGTCGGCAAGTTCTGACATACGCATCCGGCGTTCTGGGGCATCACTTAACTGGGCCAAGATTTCATAATCGGCCATCGAAAGTTCGTGGTGGGCGAGATCTAAATCAAGGGATTCTAATAACCGCCGGCTGGCCACGATATATCGGCGCCAAGCCTTCATTTCGGCTGGGTTGAGCCAGCGAGGTGAGGTAGCGTTTTGCCGTGCCATTGGGCAATCATACGTTAATAAACGGTGAAGTTGAAGTTTCAACTACTTTTAGAAGGCAAAGGAACGCATGAGCTCTGCAGTAAATCCACTCGTAAGCGGAATTGATTCATCACATATCGACAACTCTTTCCGCCCCCAAGATGACCTATACCGATACTTCAACGGCACTTGGCTCAAAAACCACGAGATCCCCCAGGACCGCTCATCCGATGGAATTACCTACCAACTTTATTTAGAGGCCGAAGCCCAAGTCCGCAACATAATCGAAACCGCCAAAGGCGAAGGCGATGCCCAGAAGATTCGCGATCTCTATGACTGCTTCTTGGATACTGCCGCAATTGAAAAATCTGGAATCACTCCGCTGCAAGATGACTTGGCGGCAATTGATGCGATCACCAACCGCGCCGAATTTATCAAGACGATGGCTGATCTAGAAATGCGCGGACTTGGCGGTGTATTCGGACTAGGAATTTATGGCGATGCCATGAACTCGGAAATGAATATTATTTATCTCGGACAAGGTGGCCTGTCATTACCTGATGAGGCTTACTATCGCGAAGAACAATACGAAGAAATTCGCCAGGCTTTTAAAGTCCACGTAGCAAAAATGTTCGCTCTCGCCGGAATCGATAATGGCACCGCAATGGCCGAGCAGATCTATCAACTAGAAGCGTCGATTGCCGCCCACCACTTTGACCAAGTCAAAGATCGTGATGTCGAACTGACCTATAACAAGATGACCTTTAATGAACTTTCCGCACTGGCCCCACATTTTGATTGGGCGACATGGCTGGAATACAGCCAGATCCCTAAGGCAGCCTTTGATGAATTAGTTGTGCAGCAGCCACCATTCTTCGCCGGACTTTCGGCCCTGCTTGAAAACTTTGACCCAGCGCCATGGAAGGCTTGGATGAAATGGCAGTTGATTTCAGGTGCCGCAGCATATTTAACTGATGACTTTGTAAATCAAAACTTTGACTTCTACTCGAAGACTCTCTCTGGCACCCCCGAAATCCGAGTCCGCTGGAAGCGCGCTATTTCATTTGTCGAAGGCGCACTCGGTGAAGCCATTGGCCAGATTTATGTGCAACGCCATTTCCCAGAAGCGGCCAAAGTTGCGATGCTCGAACTGGTTGATAATTTAATCCAGGCCTATCGCATCAGCATCAACGAGCTTTCTTGGATGAGCCCTGAGACAAAGACCAAGGCGCTAGAAAAACTGGGCAAGTTCACCCCCAAAATTGGCTATCCCGATAAATGGCGTGACTATTCGGCGCTAACAATTACCCGCGATGGGCTCTTTGAAAATATCGGTCGCATCACCAAATTCGCCCGCGATATCGAATTGGCAAAGATCGGCAAGCCAGTTGATAAAACCGAATGGCTAATGACCCCGCAGACCGTTAATGCTTATTATCATCCGATCCAGAACGAGATCGTCTTTCCGGCCGCCATCTTGCAGCCACCATTCTTTGATTTAGAGGCCGATATCGCAGTTAATTACGGCGGTATTGGGGCAGTTATTGGCCACGAAATCGGCCATGGCTTTGATGATCAAGGTTCTAAATTCGATGGCGATGGCAACATGATTGATTGGTGGACTCAAAGTGATCGCACCGAATTTGAAAAGCGTGCCAACGCGCTAATTAAGCAATTTGACGCGCTTTATCCTGAAGAAACCCCCGATATCCACGTAAATGGAGCCCTTACAGTCGGTGAGAACATCGGAGACCTTGGTGGGCTAGCAATTGGGTTTAAGGCCTATAAATTGGCTTTAAAAGGCGCACAGAGCCCTGTAATTGATGGTTTAACCGGTGAACAACGTTTCTTCTTATCTTGGGCGCAAGCTTGGCGCGGCAAGGTACGTGCTGAAGAACTGCGCCGTCGCATAGCAACTGATCCGCATTCACCATATGAGTTCCGCTGCAACGCCATCGTTGCCAATATCAGTGACTTCCACGAAGCCTTCGAGGTTACAGAGGGCGATAAGTTGTGGCTGGCCGAAAGTGAACGCGTCGAGATCTGGTAACAAATCGCTCAGAGGTCTAACTTAGCGATATGAAAATTCGCGCCGCAGTGTTGGTCGCCCCTGGGCGCTATGAAGTGCAAACCTTTGACCGCCCCAAGTTAGAAGATGGGGCGCTGTTGATGCGCGTGGAACTATCTGGAATCTGCGGCACCGATAAGCACACCTACCAAGGTGAGACTAAACAATATGCCGGTACTGAATCTGAAACTGATACGCCTTTCCCGATTATTCAAGGACATGAAAATGTTGGAATTATTGAAGAGCTCAGCCCGGCACTTGAGGAATCAGGTGATTTCTATCAAGCACCAGTAAAAGTTGGTGACCGGATTGTTATGTGCCCAGACATGATCTGCGGCAAATGTTTCTACTGCACTCATATCCAGGGCTATAGCTGGTGCTCAAAATCTCAATGCTATGGAAATTCTTTCACAAGTGCGCAATGGCCTCATTTATTGGGTGGCTGGGCCGAATATATGTATTTCAAGCCTGGCACTTTCTTCTATAAAGTTCCGGAGAATATTTCTCCAAAAGTTGCTGTCCTTGCCGAACTAATGGCATGCGCGGCATCTCTTGATAAATTAAAAGATTTTAGTTCCTACTCAATCGAAGGTTTCACAACAGGTGACACAGTTGTCGTCTTTGGTGTTGGACCACTTGGTTTACTGCACCTTGCCAAGCTGGGAATTATGGGAGCCGGAAAAATTATTTGCTTTGATAAATCCGATTACCGATTAGAGCTTGCCAAAAAATTTGGAGCAGATTTAACAATTAACGTGGATAAGACCAGCCAGAGCGAGCGCCTTAAATTAATTCATTCACTAACAGGTGGAATTGGTGCCGATGTAGTTCTGCACATGACTAATCGCCCCGAACCAGTAATTGAAGGAATTGAAATGTTGCGCCGTGGTGGCACTCTGTTAGAGATGGGTAATTTCGCTGATACTGGTGAGGTATCAATTAGCATGCACCGCCACGTTCTAAGTAAGAACTTGCGACTTATTGGACTTTCCAATCACCCAATCAATGCCTATGGGCCATCTCTGAAACTCTTTGACAAGTACGCAAAGCAATATCCATTCGCAGATTTAGTAACTCACGAATTTGGACTTGATCAGGCAGATGAGGCGATGCAGATGTCGATGTCGCCACAATCTGGAAAAGTTGTAATTAACCCCTGGCTTTAATTAGTTCTCAGGGAAGTGGCAGGCCACTTGTGATGCACCTAGCTGTACCAACTGTGGCACATCGGTGCGGCACTTATCTTGCGCCTTCCAGCAACGGGTATTAAACACACAACCTGATGGAGGATTAATTGGGCTCGGTAGATCACCGGTCAAAATAATGCGTTCGCGAGTGCGCTCTGATCGTGGATCTGGCAGTGGCACCGCAGATAAAAGTGCTGTCGTGTACGGGTGGCGTGGCTTGGCATAGAGATCTGCAGTTGCTGCAATCTCCATAATCTTGCCCAAGTACATAACCGCAACGCGATCTGAAATGTGTTGCACAACAGATAAATCGTGGGCGATAAAGACCATGCTGATCTTCTCTTCTTCTTGCAGATCCTCTAACAAGTTAATTACCTGTGCTTGGATCGAAACATCGAGGGCCGAAACTGGTTCGTCGGCAACGATAAATCGCGGCTTTAACGCAATCGCGCGTGCGATGCCGATGCGCTGGCGTTGTCCGCCAGAGAATTCGTGCGGGTAGCGGTTGTAGTGCTCTGGGTTTAAACCAACGCGCGCCATCAAATTTTGTACCGCGGCCTTGGTTCCTTCTTGCGGGGTAATTCCCTGAATTTCAAAAGGTGCCGAAATAATCTTGCCGATTGTCTGACGTGGATTAAGGGCCGAATAAGGATCTTGGAAGATGATCTGCATCTGGGCGCGAATCGCGCGCATCTTGCTAGAGCTGTAATCAGTGATGTCTTTATCTTCAAAGATAATCTTGCCCGAAGTTGGCTCAACTAATTTTAGAATTGTGCGACCGGCTGTTGTCTTGCCGCAGCCCGATTCACCAACTAGGCCAATGGTCTCGCCAGCTTTTAACTCAAATGAAATGCCATCGACAGCCTTAACGACTTCCTTTTCACCGCGCTTGCCCTTGCCAGTTGGGAAATGCTTTACGAGGTTCTCAATTTTCAGGATTGCATCAGCTCATCCCTGAACCTCCTTTAACTCTGTTATGCAAATAGATCTTGGCGCAGATTCTCTGGAACATGGCAACGAGAACGGTGGGTGCTAGAAGTTCCCAAGAGCGCCGGACGAGTTGTGTTGCAACCGGCCTCCGATGAGTGCTGCTTATATTCACAACGTGGTGCAAATGGACAACCAACTGGCAAGTTAATTAGCGAAGGTGGTTGACCAGGAATTGCCTTTAGGCGTTCATTGTTTTTAGAAACTCGTGGCACTGATTTAAGAAGACCTAGCGTGTAAGGGGCAAGTGGTGAATAGAAAATGTCATCAACAGCGCCTTCTTCAACGATGCGCCCGGCATACATAACATTTACGCGATCAGCCACCTGTGCAACAACGCCAAGGTCGTGGGTAATTAGCAAGATACCCATGTTAAATTCTTTCTTAAGCTTTGATAGCAGCGCCAAAATCTGCGCTTGCACAGTTACATCTAAAGCCGTTGTTGGTTCATCAGCGATCAAGATCTGAGGCGAGTTCATCAAAGCCATTGCGATCATTACGCGCTGGCGCATTCCGCCAGAGAATTGATGGGGAAACTCTTGTGCGCGCTTTGCAGGTTCTGGAATACCGACCAGGTCAAGCATTTCTAGAGCGCGCGCCATCGCCTCTTTCTTCTTGCCGCGATTGTGAACCAAATACGCCTCAGCTAATTGGTTGCCGATCTTGTAATAAGGGTGAAGTGAAGACATCGGATCTTGGAAGATCATCGCAACGGCGCGACCGCGGATATCACGGATCTCGTCATCACTTAAGTGAACGACATCTTTAAATGTGCCGTGATCACTTAGTGAAATTGAACCGCTGATTTCGGCTTGTCCCTTTTTGTGAAGTCCCATAACCGAAAGACTGGTTACAGTTTTTCCAGATCCAGATTCGCCAACAATGGCAACGGTCTCGCCGGCGTTTAAAGTAAGTGAGACGCCATCTACGGCGCGGACCATTCCGTCATCGGTTTTAAATGAGACGTGCAGATCTTCAATTCTTAATAACTCGGTCATACGATTCGTACCCGCGGATCAAGAACTGCATACAACATATCCACGATTAGGTTCATGACGATGACGACGACTGCGGCCAAGATGGTTGTAGCAAGTACAACTGCCAGATCGAATTCATAAACCGAGCGAAGAGTGAGTCGACCAAGGCCGGGCAAGTTGAAAATTGTTTCGGTAATAATGGCGCCACCAATTAGTCCAGCAAAATCCAGACCTGCCAAAGTGATTAGTGGTGCAAGCACTGCGCGAAGGGTGTGCTTGAAGAAGACAACACGTTCGCCAACGCCTTTAGCGCGAGCGGTGCGGATGTAATCCTCACCCAGCGTTTCAAGAAGTGCGGCGCGGGTAAATCTTGTGTAAATCGCGGCGTAAGCAATCGCCAAAGTGATCCAAGGCAAAATAAAGTACTGCATAAACTTAAATGGGTTATCAATAATGGAGACATATCCCTGAAAGTGAAAGCGGAACTAACTTCCACTTAATTGAGACCCAGATCAAAAGTGCCAGTCCGGTAACGAAAGTTGGCAGCGATGTCGCGAGCAAAACGAATACTGAGGAACTTGTATCTGGCCAGCGATTTTTAAACTTAGCGGCGATGATTCCAAGTCCAATTCCGACGATAAGCCACATGATTAGCGCGCCAATTGCCAATGAGATTGTGATTGGAAGTGCTTCGCGAATCATGTCTGTGACGCAAGCATTTTCGTTAAATGAATATCCAAATGATGGGGCTGGGCAAGTAAAGGCTGCGCTGCCGGCGCCATATGTGCGCCCTGCAAATATTCCAGAAAGGAAGAGCCAGTACTGCTCATAGATTGGTTTATCAAAACCTAAACGTACGCGGTTGGCTTCCACGATTTGATCTGTACAGCGCTGACCACAAGTAAGTGAGGCTGGATCAAAGGGAAGAAATGAAAAGATCATGAAAACAACTGCCGAGACGATGAGTATGGTCATTGCCGCAAAAGCAGCACGCCGACCAATGAACTTCAACATCGCCATCCTCCAAGAATTAAGTCCGAATACTACTGCCTTACGTAAGAAGGTACTTCCGGCGCAATCTTTCGAAAGCGCCGGAAGTACCTGTCTTAACTATTTCTTACATGTCCTATAAGAAATGATTTGGATTAGTTATTAATCCACATCTTTCCGTAGGCAGGGTTACCCTGAGGGACCCAGAAGAAGACGCCTGAGACTTGTGAGCCCCAGACTTCTTGAGCCTTACCAAACGTTGTTGGCAATACCCACATCTGCTTCATGGCATAAGCATCTAGCTCTTTCCACATTGCAGCTTGCTTCTTACGGTCTGTGGTCTTCATCGCAATATTGACCTTATCTTCGAAGGCCTTGTATGCAGGATCGCCTGAGTTCTGTGAAAGGTTAAATCCACCGAATGAAGCGAATAGTTCAGGAATAACTGTTGAAGCATTTGCCCAGTCAGCACCCCAGCCAGAAGCTGATGTGTCATTCTGCTTAGCAGGGTTCATAACAGTTGAGTAATAACCTGAAGAGATGATGTTCCACTTAACTTTTATTCCAGCGCGAGCATATGCAGCCTCGTTGATTGGAATAGTGTCGTTAAGAGTTACAGATTGACGAACGTCCATCATGATTCCATCTTCAGTTGCCTTCTTGTAATCCGCAGGACACTTGGTCTTTGCGATTTCCATTAGGGCCTTTGCCTTAGTTACGTTTCCTTCAGGCATGAAGTCTGGGCTTCCTGGACCAACCACCTTGGTAGGTGCGTAGTCAGCTGCAACAAGTGGACTGATTACACCAGTTGCATATGAACCGGCATAAGTAGGGCCACCGGCATAGTCAAGAAGTGCCTTGGCATCACGTGCGTAATACATGGCTTGACGGATTTCCAATGCAAGGCATTGCCTTCACGTTAAATGCAATGTAGATCGCGTATGGATCTGAGTTATTCATGCGACGGTTCTTGGAACTTTGAGTCGGTGAAGAACTTATCCTTGTTTGTTGGAAGTGGTCCACCGAAGTTGACCGCTGTTGGGATGGTGTCTTCCAACATGATCTGGTCGATTACTTCTTCATCAAGACCGAACTGAATAATTACTTCATCTGGGTACGGTGTACGAACTGGGTCAGATGCTTTTGACCAGTTTGTGTTACGAACCATGCGAAGTTGATTCTTGCTGTTTTCAACGATCTTGTATGGACCTGTTGCTTGTGGATTTAGGTCGTACTTATCGCCTGTGTCCTTCTTCTTTTGGACTGGTGAAATAACACCGTATGTAGCCAAATAGTTGAAGTCAGCAATTGACTTGTTCAGTTGGAAAGTAATTGTGCGGTTGTCCTTTGAGCAAGAAACAGCCTTGTTGAAAGCAGCTTGTGCTGCCTTGGTGCTCTTGTATGGACCTACATAGATTGAGTTTCCATCTTTATCTTTTGGAATATCAAGCCATGAAAGCATGTAGGTAGGTCCGTTGTTGATTACATCTTGTGCGAATACACGAGATGAACCGTACTGGACGTGCTCACATGTAATTGGAGTTCCATCTTCGAACTTTGTGCCTGGACGAAGTGTGAACTTCCATGTCTTAGCAGAGTTGCTTGGAACACCAGTGTTTGTTGCTAGGTCAGGAACAAGGTTTGCACCTGCTGCACCTGGAACTGGGTTGTATGCAACCAAAGTACGTGTGTGAAATGAATTCATAAACGCGAGGTCGCGTCCGGTGTAAATACGAGCTGGATCTAAGTGATCAAGACGTGGTTCGTGCTCAAGGAAGGTGAGAATTCCACCTGTCTTTGGAGTAGTAGCAGCATTTGCAACGGTTGATCCTGAAACCAATGCGGTTCCAAGAAGCAAGGCGCTTGCAGATGCAACGACTACGGTACGACGAAGAGCGAAACGAGGGCTCATTCCGTAATCCTTTCGGTTGGGATGCGTCCAAACTCCATCCATATTTCATGGCGGAATCGGGGCGCGAGTGGGTTGAGTCAATCAGAAAATGTCCGAAAAGAGAATACTGAAAGGTAACTAGCAGGGTGAATTAGTGGGGCGTTACCGAATTGTTACTGTCGGCCGGTCGGCGCGAGGATCTAGCGCATCGCGCAGGGCATCGCCGACCAAGTTAAAGGCCAGAACTACGATAACCAAAGATCCTGCAGTGATTAAAAAGAAGCTTGGCATCACTGTGACGAAGCGAGTTGCATTCGATAGCAGGATTCCCCAAGTCGATGCAGGAGGCTGCACACCCAAGCCAAGGAATGAGAAGACTGCTTCGGCTGCTAAATAACCAGGGAGTGAAAGTGAAACGACGACGATAACTGGCGCCCAAAGATTTGGAACAAGTTCTTTCAAGATAATTCGACGACGCGATGCGCCCATTGCTTGTGCTGCGGTTACGAATTCACGTTCGCGAAGTGAAAGTACTTGCGAGCGAATCAAACGCGAGAATCCTGGCCAACCAAAGAAAGATAAGAAAGTAATCAAAAAGATAATGCGAGCGCCGTTGCCTTCGGCAATTCCGGCTTGCTCAATGCGATCTACCATCGGTTCGCTAAGAGCCACAATCATAAAGAAGGCAGGAAATGCTAAAAGGAAATCTGTGAGACGACCTAAGTAACCATCGACTCGGCCACGGAAATAACCACCGACAATTCCAACAAAGAAACCAATTGTTAGCGCTGTTGCAGTTGTAAGAATGGCAACCATAAATGAAATGCGTGAACCATAAAGAAGTTGTGCAAGTAAATCGCGACCTGTACCTGGAATTAATCCAAGTGGGTGCTGCAGACTAAATCCGGCATCTGCTCCCCGCGGAATACCGCTGCTATCAAGATTTTCTAGGTTTAAATCACTTGGGTTGATGCCGAGTATGCGGCATACGATCGGCGCGAAAAGCGACATGCTAAGCAGAAAAATACTGATCCCGGCAGCGACCATGCCTACCTTGTTGCGCTTAAAGCGGCTCCATGCGATCTGGCGCGGGCTGCGACCTGAGATCGTTGTTGTATCAACTTCGGCATTCAAAGACATGCGGGCTACTCTATACTTGGCGGTAGGAATTAGTCACTTCGTATAGAGTATTTATATCTGGAGGCACCATGTCTTTCACAATTAAATCAAAGCTCGCGCTCACAATTGCCCTCGCGCTCACACTCAGCGCATGCGGTGGCGGCGATGAAGTCGCACAGGTTGATGACCAGAGTCTTGTAACGGAAGTAGAAGAAGCACCCCAGGCATCAGGTGGTTTTGATGCACCAGTGATAACCCCAGATAAAGTCAGTTACACGCTTTCATCTCCTGCCAGTTTCACACCCGGCAAGTTCGCATCCGGCATGTTGCCTGGTCAGATTAATGAGCGCTTCAATCTAAACGTCACCAACGGGTCTGCCGCAGAATTAGATCTAGCAACTTTAATCGTTAAGGGTTCTACAACAACTGGCGACTGCGTGGATATTTTTGATGGCGATAATCAAATGGAAGGTGCACCAACTACTCCACTTGCTCGCTGGTGCTTCAACTAAATTCTCTTGGGGACTTTCTTGCCCAGGAAAAGCGGGCGAAGATATTTCAGTTGTTCTCTCAAACGGAACCGCTAGCTTGATCGAAGTTACTGGAAAACTTTCCTAATTCTTTCGCTTTAAATAAGCAAAGAACGGAATTGGCACAAGCACGCCAATAGCCATTAAGAGCACCCATAACTGTTCTAGGTGTGCACCGATCATTATTCCGGCAAGTGCTGGACCTGCGATTCCAGAAATTCCCCATTGCAAACTAATCAAAGCGCTGGCCCGACCGCGAATATGTTCTGGTGTTATCTCCTGCATTAGCGCTGGGCTAGTTGGCGCATGAACCATCTCACCGAATGCAAATATCAATTGGCTAACGCAGAGTGCGATACCTGCCATAAACATGGAAAGGTAGGGAGAAACACCAACGGCGAGCCAAGAAAGACCCCAAATAAATCCAACAGAAACAAGTGCTGTGTATTTAGAATATCGCTCAAGAATTCTAAGAACTAGCGGTTGAAAAGCAACTATTGCAAAGGTATTTACGCCGAAGATGATTCCTAGCCAGTTGGGAGCCAGATCCAAATATTGTGTGGCATAGACCGGCAGACCAGATTGCAGTGGGCCATAACCGAAGGTGAGCAAAATGATTCCGGCAAAGGTAAGAATTGTTAACTCGCGGTTGGCAAAAAGTTCGCGGTAACTGCCAGATTTTGGCTCATTCTCTTTCGCCACATATCGGCCAGCGGCAGGGGTATTGAGGCCAAAGATAATAAAGAGAAAAATCAGATAGGTAACGCCATCAATTAAGTACATAACTTGATACGAGAAAAGTGAATTCTCGCGAATGATCACTGATGACAATAAGCCGCCGACGCCGAGGCCTAAGTTCATCAACATAAAGTTAAAGCCAAAGATTTTCGAACGAATTTCCACTGGGGTAAGTCGAGTCAACATCACCATCTGCGCCGGCCAAATACATTGATTTCCAATTGAAAACAAAGTCATCACTATTACAGCTGTTGGCTTTGTAGATACAAATGCAAAACCAAAGCCAGAAAGGGCTGAAATAACTAGTCCAATAATCATCACAATTTTTGGACCAATGCGATCTACCAAGGCGCCCAACGGACCAGAACCAGCGATGCCGACAAAGGCGCCCCATGCCATTAGCAAGCCACCAAAAGATGTTGTGAATCCGCGCATTTCGTGGAGATAGACCATCAAAAGTGAAAGCGTCATTCCGCGACCAATAGCGCTCAAAGCAATTCCAGCAACGATGCGGCGAGAATGCGGATTGAGAATAGAGGTGAACTCTTTATAGGGCATTTTTGGGGCGCGCATTCGGGCAGTCTATATCTGAGACAATGGACTCTTGTGTCCACGGGATTTTCATTTCAAATTAATCACAGCGCCGAAAACTCATTAGCGCGCGTTGGCACGATCTCTACACCGCACGGTGATATTCAAACTCCCGCATTTATTCCGGTTGGTACAAAAGCCACAGTTAAAGCCGTTCTACCAAGTGCGATGAAAGATTTAGGTTCACAAGCGTTACTTGCGAATGCTTATCACCTCTATTTGCAACCCGGTCCAGATGTATTAGATGACGCCGGCGGCTTGGCAAAATTTATGAATTGGCAGGGTCCGACATTCACTGACAGCGGCGGGTTTCAAGTCCTCTCACTCGGTGTTGGTTTCAAAAAAGTCTTGGCGATGGATGCAACGACCTTTAGATCAGACCAGGTTATTGCCGGAAATAAAGAACGGCTGGCTCACGTCGATGACGATGGGGTTACCTTCAAATCTCACCTTGATGGATCTATGCACCGCTTTAGCGCCGAAATATCTATGCAGATACAACATAAAATTGGCGCCGATATCATCTTTGCCTTCGATGAATGCACCACTTTGCATAACACTCGTCCTTATCAAGAATTGGCTATGGAGCGCACCTACGACTGGGCGATACGTTGCCTAGATGAACATAAACGCCTTAACAGATGCGCGCAGCGACAAGCCGTATCAGGCTTTATTCGGAGTAATTCAGGGCGCACAGTATGAAGATCTGCGAAAGAAAGCAGCCGGCGATTTGGGTTCAATGTCATCTTCTGGAATCGAATTTGATGGTTTCGGAATTGGTGGCGCACTTGATAAAGATTCACTCGGCACAATCGTTGGTTGGGTAAATCAAACCCTGCCCGAGAATAAACCAAAACATTTATTAGGGATTGGTGCACCGGAAGATCTCTTTGTTGGCGTCGAAAATGGCGTCGACACTTTCGACTGCGTATTGGCATCGCGCATCGCGCGATCAAGTGCGGTCTACACAATGCAAGGGCGCTTCAATGTTTCTAATGCGCCATACATCAGAGATTTCAACCCAATTGATTCCGAATGTGATTGCTACACCTGTGCCAATTTCACGCGCGCCTATCTATGCCATTTATTCCGTGGCAAAGAGATGGTGGCTGCAACGCTTGCCACAATTCACAATGAGCGATTTGTGGTGCGTTTAGTTGATCAGATGCGTCAAGCCTTAATTGATGGCAACTTCAAAGAGATGAAAGAAGAATTCTTAGGGCGCTACAAGCACCGTTCCGGGCAATCTCGCGATTAGCTCTTTCCCCATTTAGCAATGAAATCTGCTGCGCTTCATCTCGTAAATATCTTCTGCTCCATCAATCTCATCCATCTGCTGGCCTTTAAATGTCAAAGCCAAAATAATTTAATCACAGCAATTGAAGCGTGCATTTTCGGGGCTGACTGTGTAGCGAAATGTTTGCACTTCAGGAAAAGCCAGCGCCCAGCGCCACATTCCAAGCAGCGCTTCTTTTGCAAAGCCCTGATTTTGATATTCGGTTTCAATGCCAAGACCAATTTCTAACCATGCCCTCAGAATCTGGTGCGCCATGAAAACTGGTGCTGCCAATAACTTCTTGCTTTTCCTTTGCAAAACAATCCAACGCACAAACCATTTGTTGCAAGCTGGATCTGCTTTTACTTGGGGAACTCGCCAAGCCAGCGGGCCCTGAAAATCAATAAGAACTCGCAGCGGGTTGGTAAAGCCTCTTACCAGAAATAGCAGATGAATCATCGCGCTCTTCAAAGAGAGTTGATTAAGTCAGGAGCCGAGATGTGATGAAGTTCTAGCCGAGCAGTATGGATTAACTGGTTCGTGCAGCGACAACTACTTAGCCGCCAACTTTAGGTAAATGCCAGTCATATTTAATCGAAAGCTCACGAACCAAAATTACGCAAGAGCTGGCCAGGACAACCGATAGAACTTCATTCACTGAAAAATAATGACAACTTACATAAACAAGTGAACCTGCAAGACATGAGGTTCCGATAGTTTCGCGGTGCAATAGAACTGGTTCGACTTGGCACAAGACATCGCGCAACAGTCCCCCGGTTACCGCGCCGATAAGACCAAGAATGACTGCAGCAGCAAATGGCGCATTTTGAGTAAGTGCAAATTGCGCACCAGATACCGAACAAACGGCCAGACCAATCGTGTCTAGCGTTAACACAAATCTGCCAACAGGTTTATTTCGCTTAACACCTAACGTGATTACAACCGCGAGTAAAACTCCCGACGAATAACCAACCGTGCAAAACCCACGGTGGACGCTCTCCCAGTAAGAGATTTCGTAACGTTCCACCTGCTAGGGAAGCAGTAGCTGCGATAAAGGCGATACCGCCATAATCCAAACCTTTATCTGAAGCGATGCGCGCACCAACTAAGGCGAATGCAAATGTGCCAGCTAAATCAAGAATATTTACCAGCAGATCTAAATCCATGGCTTAAGTATAAGGCCGAGCCGATAGTTAGAGAATATATAGGTTTTTTGCCTTTGCAGCCGCTTCTTCGCGACCGCTGGCCCCGATTTTGCGATAGATATTTTTTAGATGAGTTTTCATCGTGTTTTGTGAAACATGCAAAGTTAGCGCAATTGCACTAATTGGTTTGCCGGTCTCGAGGTGTCGCAAAATTTCTAATTCTCGTTTGGTCAGCGAAGCGGATGAGGTAAGTGAATTTTCATTGCGAGACTTAAGGCGAGTTGTGATTAATGAAGCTAAATCTTCCAAGTAAACAGTGGGCTTTTCACCAGCAATATGAATGATCAAATTGAGAATTCGGGCATCTTGTCGCAAGAAGGTTTCCTTAGCCCCAACATGGGCACCAATTTCTAGCGCTCGGCGCATCGAAACAAGTGCCAGAGATTCACGGTCAATGTTCTCTTCGGTTTCAGCTAGACATTTATAAATTTGTTCTTTTGGAGTGCTATTAGGCATTTTCTTCAGGTCATAGGAGGTCGGGGTCTTTCCCGTGGCTACTTCATAAATTGATCTGACTCTTTCAACCAATAAGAAGTTAGGTAAGCGTTCGAGCAATATGCCAACGCGCGCCCAGTCGCTCACGGTATATCTGATAAACAACTCAGTCAGATCACAATAGGTAGCCAAAGAATTATTAAATGTAATCTCCCGGACTCGATCTCGCCCCGCACGCACCAGCTCTAAAGCCCCAGAAGTATTTCCTTTAATTGCCAGATCGCGGGCGATGAAGCTTTCCGCGACATATACCCACACATATTGCTTCCAGGCCGTAGCTAAATTTCTAATCTGTTCGAAAACAACTAGCGCTGCATCGATCTGGGAAAACTCTAAGAGACAACGCGCCTTTACATACATGGCATCTAGTGGACCGAAAATGCCTGCATACCCTTCGCGCTCTGCTTGGGCTATTGCGTTATTAGCACCTAATAGGGCACTGGTGAACTCACCTTTATAAAGGAGAACACAGGCATTTATGGCTCCCAATGAATATTGCATCATTGCACTTGAGTCATCACCAGCCAAAGTGACAGCGTTTTCCTGCAGTTCATATATTCGATCAGAACTATCGTAGATAATCTCTTTGGCCACAGCTACTTTCAGAATTGAGATTTTATCTATTGGGGCGAGGTCTAACTCTTTAGCCGTTGCGCCGATTACTATGTCAACATTCTTATCTAGTTGATTATCCAAGCCTGTGGCAAAGTCCACATACGCACTGGCCGCAGCAGTGAACTTCTTTATGAAATTCTCCATTTCAGTACCTTTGGAAGCAGAGAGCATTTCCGCAATTAAACTTTGCGCGTTCGCGTATTGGAAATCAGCCGTATAGCCAATTAACTCGACGGTTTGACGCTTTATTCTGCCAATCGGAGTGTTATCACCAACCAATTCGGCCATTCGCAGCAGATCTTTCCCGCGCCCAATGGCAATTAGTTGCCGCATGTTTTGCCTAAAGAGATTTCTATACTTCTTCTGATCACCTGCCGCTTTGGCATGTTCTAAAGCCTTTAGCGGTTGACCTTTAGATTCGAAATATTCACTAAGTCTGAGGTGAATCTTTTTAAACTCATCTTCTTTTATCGCTGATGATTGCCTAAGGCCGGCTCTAACCACGGGGCTGAAAAGATAGCTATAAACCGGATCTGGCGTGTGGCGTATGAAAATAGCCTCTGACGCGAAGTTGTTAATTTTACTGAAAGAATATTTGTCTTGCAGAATAATCTCTGCGGTTTCCGCCGAGAATTCATTGCATACCGAAAGAGCTACCAACGCTTCAATATCATCAGGGCTCATTGTATTTAGTAATTCATGCACTAAGTATTTTATTTGATCTGAGCCTTCTAGAAACGAATTAGTATCAGTATTTAATTTAGAGCCGCGCGAAAGGTTATTCAAGATTAGCTGAACTGCTGCTGGCCAACCATCCGCGACTTTCAATTTTTCAAGTGTATTTGGATTGTCTAGGATTTACACTGTGCAGTGATGCAGCAATTTCAATTTCACTATTTGAAAATTCTAAATCATCCTTACCAAAAAACTTAAAATTGGGCAGAGATTGCAAACGGGAGATTGCATCTGCAGGAATGTTTCGCCGTATGGCAATCGTATGTACATTGTTAGGTACTAAATCCAAGAAGAAATCTGCCAGTGGAGCGGCGTCCGCGTTTTTGACTCGATTATTGTCAAAGACTAATATCAAGTGCCCTGAGATGGTTGGCAATCTCAGCCAAAACCATTTCTCAAGACTTCGGGTGTACTCATTTCTTCTTCAGAAGAGAACCATTCACCGATAGTTTGGCAATACATTTCGCATCGCTTGAATTAAGTGAGTGTTGAAAGAAGCTTCGTTAACGGAATCATCAAATGAAAGCCAGATAACCGGGAATTCTAAAGTTGATACATATTCGGTGACGAGAGAAGTTTTTCCATAACCAGCAGGAGCAGCTATTAGGGTTATGCCGGCTCGATCAATTGCCACATTTGAAAGAATTGATTTACGAGTTAAGAAAATTTGGTGGCAGTACTGGTGGCAGGGTGCGCGCTAGGGATATCCCGCTAATCACCCCAGTTGGGTTAATTTCTCTCGTCACCCGCGTGCTCATACCTAAGGGTGATGCATCTATGGGTGCATTGGCTAGCTAAAAATCACCCTTAAGGGGTGATCAGTTGAGGTGAGATGTTAAAAGGCTGGCGAAGGCTTCTTCCAGAACGCCAAGGGCATCTTTAAGCAGTTCATCAGAGATCACGATCGGTGGCAAGAAGCGGATCACGTTTGCGTATGTGCCGGCAGTCAAGATCAGTACACCTTTGCTCTGGCAGTATTTAATAATTGTGGCCATCGCCGCAGGATTTGGTGTGGTGGTACCGGCTACGACCAGTTCAATCGCCTGCATCGCACCGCGTCCGCGTACTTCACCAATTATTGGATATTTAGCAGCGAGGGCAGTTAGCGAGGAATTCAAAATCTTTCCAATGTGTTGAGCGCGCTCTACTAACTTATCTTCTTCAATAGTTTCGATTGCGCCAAGGGCTGCAGCGCAAGCAATTGGATTTCCACCATATGTGCCACCTAAGCCACCAACGTGTGATGAATCCATAATTTCGGCGCGAGCTGTAACTGCGGCTAGTGGCAATCCACCAGCGATTCCCTTTGCAGTAACGATCATGTCAGGGATAACGTTTTCATCTTCGCAAGCAAACATTTGACCCGTGCGGGCAAAACCTGTTTGAACTTCATCTGCAATAAAGACGATTCCGTTTTCAGTTGCAAATTTAGATAGACCTGGCAAGAAACCCTTTGGTGGAACGATAAAGCCACCTTCACCTTGAATTGGTTCAATGATTATTGCAGCAACGTTATGTGCGCCAACTTCTTTCTCAATTTTTGAAGTGACCATGTCAAGAAAATCTTGAGCCATAGTTGCTTTATTTCCTTCATAATGGAAGGAGTAAGGCATCGGCATGCGATAGATCTCGTTAGCAAAAGGTCCAAAGCCTTCCTTATATGGAACATTCTTTGCAGTAAGTGCCATAGTCAAGTTTGTACGTCCGTGATATGCATGTTCGAAAACAATGACGGCCGGACGCTTTGTGGAATGACGTGCAATCTTGATGGCATTTTCAACGGCTTCAGCGCCAGAGTTTTGCAAAATTGATTTCTTCTTATGTGTGCCAGGGGTAATTCGATTTAACGCTTCGCATACTTCGACGTAGCCCATGTATGGTGCGGTGGTGAAGTTGGTATGTGTAAAGGCTTGTACTGCTTCAACAACGCGAGCGACAACGCGAGGGGCAGCATTTCCGACGTTTACAACACCGATACCTGCGCCAAGATCAATAATTCGGTTGCCATCGACATCTTGCAAAATCGCACCTTCACCGCGTTCGATAAATGCGGGAATCGCCATGCCTAGCCCTGCAGAGACTGCTTCCTTGCGGCGCGCAATTAATTCAAGTGATTTGGGACCAGGAATTTCGGTTGCCAAGTGACGAGATTGCGGGAGAGGGTCCTTTGATGTCATGGCTAAATTATAGAGCCTTCCTTTTAACTTCTGCGCCGCGACAAGTTAGGCTCAGCACGTGAAGATCAATTCTGAACTCCGTAAGAGCGCTCCACTGCTCGATGCTTACCTCTCTTACTTTGAAGGTAGCCACACTCCTTTCACGATTCCTGGTCATAAGCAACGCGCATCACAGATTGATCCTGCGCTCGGAGCTGTTGTTGATGCTGACATACCTTTATATGGCGGCTTAGATGAGATCAAGTTAACTAATCAAATTTTAAGCAAGGCTGAATCCATTGCAGCCGACTTTTGGGGCGCAGATTTCGCGCGCTTTTCAACTGGTGGATCAACTCATGCAAACCAAGCTGTAATCCTGGCGCTCGGTAAACCAGGTGACAAAGTTGCCTTAAGTCGCACAGCCCATCGTTCTGTTCTAAGCGCGCTGGTTTTAGCAGGGTTAGAACCGATATGGCTGTCACCTGAAATCGATGCCGCAACTGGTGTTCCTACGGGAATTGCCCTCTCTGAGTTTGAACGCGTACTTGAGCAAAAGCCAATTGCGCTACTGCTCACCGAACCTGGTTACTTAGGAACTATCTCGGACATTGCCCCTCTTATTGCTAGTGCTCATGCAAATTCGATTCCGGTAATCGTCGATGCCGCTTGGGGCGGACACTTTGGTTTTCACGATGCGTATCCAAAACATGTTATGCAACTTGGCGCCGATGCTTTAATCACCAGTGTTCATAAAGCCTTGCCGGGTTACAGTGCATCTGCGCTCTTATTGGCCCGCACAACATTGCTCAGTGCCGATCGCTTATCGCAGAGTTTTGAAACAACTCACACAACCTCACCGGCTGGTGCTCCCCTGGCATCAATAGATGCAGTCCGTGCGCTATTGCAGACCCGTGGGCAAGAGTTATTAGGTGCGCTGCTAACTAACGTGACCGAATTTAAACTGGCCGTACAGGCCAACTTTGATTTACCAATTTTCTTAATCGCCAGCGATTTCCCAAGCGGGCGCTTTGATCCAGCCAAAGTTGTCTTGCGTGCCAATCAATTAGGCGCATCTGGCGTTGAGATCGAACGTGCACTAATTGAACGCGGCATCAGAGTTGAAATGGCAGATCGCGACACCATCGTATTTCTAGCAACACTTGCCGACACCATAGCTGATTTTCAAAAGCTGGTCGATGGTTCTTGTTCCTATTTTGAAATCACTGCAAAGCACTCCTCGACCAAGTGCGACCGCACTGAGTTGGTCAGTTGTGCCGCAAGTAAAGATCTCAATGCGCGATGCTTATTTCGCCGATACTCAAATGGTTACGGCCAGCGATGCAATTGGGCGAGTCTCCGCAGATTTGATCGCACCTTATCCCCCAGGTGTTGCAGTTATCGCACCCGGTGAACTGTTAACTGAGCAGATTGTTAGCGGGTTAGTTGCATCTCAAAAGGCAGGTGTCCGTATCGCCTATGCAACAGATCCAACACTTGCTCGCTTTAGAGTCGTTAACCCTCGTTAGCAAATTTCTTTAACGCACCGCCAGAAAGTCTGAAAACTGTCCATTCATCCATAGGCACTGCGCCAAATGATTTATAGAACTCAATTGATGGCTCATTCCAATCAAGGACCCACCATTGAAAGCGTTCATATCCGCGTTCGATACAAAGTTGCGCCAAGGTCTTCATAAAACCTTTACCAATTCCGTGGCCGCGATATTCAGGTTGTACAAACAAATCTTCTAAATAAATTCCGGGTTTGCCCAGCCATGTTGAGTAATTTAAGAACCACAGCGCAATACCAACGATCTTGCCATCGACCTCAGCAACATGGCAGAATGCAACTGGCTGATTGTTAAATAAAGAGCCATTAATCTGGTCTATCGTTGCAACCATCTGCTCTGGCGCTTTTTCATATACGGCTAGCTCGTAGATTAAACGATGAATATCTTCGATGTCACCAGGGATAGCCAATCGAATCTGCATTGCCCGAGTTTAGGGGAAAAGAAAAACGGCCAGGTTTCCCTGGCCGTTTCCCCTCGTGTTTAGGTTAAGAATTAACCGATCTTTGCAATCTGTGCTTCTGCCTTCTTCTTGAAATCACCGTCGATGACGCTGAATCCAAGTGCTGCGCCCTTATCGTTAGCGCAAGTTGGCGAAAGGACGTAGTTTGCAAGAGCCTTTACAGCTGCTGCGCGTGTCTTATCTGGATAAGCAGTGTCAACTAGCATGTAAGAGACGATACCTAGTGTGTATGCGCCTGCTTCCTTAGTTGCATAGTCGAATGTAACGATTCCGTTTGCATCCATTGCACCTTGTGCTAGGAATGCTGATGTGCTTACAGAAGCAGGCTCAACAGAACTTCCTGCTGGGTTGATTACGTGCGCAACCTTTAACTTGTTTGCTACAGCGTAGTTAACTTCAGCGAATGTAATTGAGTAAGGAGTCTTTCCAGCTAGCTGTGAAACACCAGTTGAAGAAGATGCTCCAACGATACGACCCAAGTTTTCAGGTGCATTGATATTGCCCGGGAATGAGCTCGTAAATACTGAAGCCTTTACCTTTGTCCATACAGCTGGAGCAGACTTGTTTAGGTAGTTTGTGAAGTTTTCAGTTGTTCCTGAAGAATCTGAACGGTAGACAACCTTGATTGGCTTATCTGGAAGTGTGTAACGAGTTGTTGTTGCGATTTTCTTGGCAACGACTGGGTTGACCACTTTGAATCCTTAACAAGTTGACCATTCTTTGTCTTGTAAACAATCTTGTCGTATGCACGATTGTTATCTTTCACAATCGCTGGATCATTCCAACGTGTAATTGTTCCGGCGAAGATTCCAGCAATTGTTGTTGCTGAAAGTGAAAGCGTGTTACGTGATGGAAGGTTGTGCAAAATTCCGATTGGCGCTGCTACTACTGGAACGTGAATGAGGCTTGCACGCTTTGTTGCTGCTGTGTGTGCTGCATCTGAGAACCAGAAATCTCCGATTGACTTATCCGAGTTGCTGCGTCCAGTACCTGAGCCTGATGATGCGTATGTGAATGAATGACCTGAAGCTGTAGCAAATGGAGCCTTGCAAGCTTCGATAAGTAGTGCTGGGAATGATGCGCCAGAACCAGTTAGGTCTACTGCGTGAGCTGGTGTCGAGGCGACAAGCCCAAAAACGAGTGCAACTGCTGCAGATTTTGCGAGCATTGAAACTTTCATTAATTTTCCCCTTATGAGATATAGGTGACGTGCTAGGAGAAAACTAGGTACCTGCGGTTAACTAAATGCGCCTCGCCGGCAAACGTTGGTTAACTATTAGGTGAACAGCAGGTAACGCTTACCCGAATCGTCCGGTGACGTAATTCTCGGTGCGCTGATCTTTTGGCTGCGAGAAAATCTCGCTAGTGCGGGCAACTTCAATCATTTCACCTGGGCCGCCATCAGATAAGAAGAAGGCGGTGTAATCAGAGACGCGGGCTGCCTGCTGCATGTTGTGAGTAACAATCACGATGGTCATTGAATCTGAGAGCTCACGAATTGTGTCCTCGATTCGCAGGGTTGATCCTGGATCAAGAGCTGAACATGGTTCATCCATCAACAAAACTTGTGGGCTTACTGCCAATGCGCGGGCGATACACAAACGTTGCTGCTGTCCGCCAGAAAGCGATCCGCCGTGTGCATTTAGGCGATCTTTTACTTCATTCCAAAGGCCAGCGCGAACCAAACATGATTCTAATAACTCGTCTTTATTTTCAACTTTTAGTTGGGCCAATTTAAGACCTGAAAGTACGTTCTCACCAATTGTCATCGACGGGAATGGATTTGGCTTTTGAAAGACCATGCCGATTTGCAGACGAATCTTCGTCACATCAACACCTGGGGCATAAACATCTTTTCCATCCAGTAATACTTCACCGGCCATTGCCGCGCCCGGAATGAATTCGTGCATACGGTTGAGCGTGCGAATAAAAGTTGATTTACCGCAACCTGATGGCCCAATTAGCGCAGTTACAGAACCTGCGGCAAAGTCCAGACTTGATATTTGCAAGCACATGGTTCTTACCAAACCACGCATGAATTCCACGTGCTTCTAAGCCAGTACCAGTTGCCGTAGTTGGTTGAGTACGGGCTTGCTTTGCATTTGCGACACTTGCCAATGAGCTGGGCTGCGCAGATGTGGACATTTCTTTCTCGCTTTCAGGAGTCTGGATCATTTGGAAACCTTTCGGTTAGATAGAGCGCGTGCTGCCTAAGAACAGGATTAATACAACAATCATCAAAACTAAAAGACCTGCCCAGGCACGAGTTATTGCTTCTGGGGATCCAGCGTTAAATGCCTTCCAGATGTAATACGGCAAAGAACCGACGGATCCGTTAAATGGGTTTGGATTTACTTTGTCACCGCCGCCAGTGAGAAGAAGAATTGGCGCTGTTTCACCAGCGATGCGAGCGACACCCAAAATAATTGCAGTCATCAATCCACTTCGTGCAGCTGGCAGAACGATCATCGCAACTGTGCGCCACTGAGTGCCACCAAGAGCTGTACCTGCTTCACGTAAGTCGTTTGGAATCAGCAATAGAACTTCTTCGGATGTTCGTGCAATGGTTGGAATCATCAAAATTGTAAGAGCAAGAGCGCCCATTAGCGCAGAGTAATTCTTTTGTGATTGTGATACAAAACTGCTGAGAGAATAAATAGCCCAGCGACAATTGATGGAACACCAGACATCGCTTGCACCAAGAAGCGAATTGGTCCAGCGAATTTACCTTTAACTTCTGTCAAATACAGAGCGGTCAGAATTCCAATCGGAATACTCATGATTAGCGCCAAAGCAACCATGGTTAGCGTTCCCGTGATTGCGTGCAAGATTCCACCTGTGGCAATTGGATCAGTTGATGTTGCCATCGACATGTCGTTCGTTAGTAGTCCGAAATGAAGGCCTGGCAGCGCCTTTTTGTAAGACTGTAAACAAAATACTGGCCATCGGAAGCGACCGTAAGTACTGCGCCCAATGAGACCAGGGTGCTAACGAATACATCCTTTGCGGCTGGAGCGCCACGGCTGATAAAGGCAAATGTTGCAGTGAAAATGCCGTAAGCAACGAAGAAAATGAAGGCGTAGGCTAATTTTCCCTTCATCTCGGTTGCCGCTACAAATCCAAAGGCAGAATAAAACGGATGCAATAAAGAAGGCTAAACCACGGATTCGATCAACTGGGCGTTTGGCCCAAGGCTTTTGCGGAGTTGCTACGGCGCTCATCGGCCTGACTTTCCAGTTCGCTTAACAATGAAGTTGGCAGCTGCGTTTACGGAAAGTGTTAAGAAGAACAGAACCAATCCAGCGGCCATTAGACGCTTTAATTTCATAAGCGCTAGCTTCACCAAACTTGAGAATAATTAGCGAAGCAACGTTTCCACCGGCGCCAAGTAACACATGCCAGTTAACTTGGAAAACAATATTTAGTACTGTGTAAACGGCAACCGTTTCACCCATCGCACGACCAAGCCCAAGCATCGCGCCACCAACAACACCGCTACGACCATGAGGAATCACAACAGCCTTGATCATTGCCCAACGAGTTGCACCAAGTGCGAAATGCTGCCTGGATACGATCAAGTGGAGCTTGCGCAAATATTTCGCGCGAAACTGATGTGATGATCGGAATAATCATGATTGCAAGGACGAACACCAGCCACGAATGGTGAGCGCGTGAAGAAAGTAAGGCTTTAACTTCAAATAGTGGAATCCAACCTAAGTACTTATTTATTAACTTTCCCCAGTATTCAACGCTCGGCATCAGATACCAAGGAAGCCCCAGATGCCAAAGAGGATGGAAGGGAAGGCGGCCATCATGTCGATTACTGCAACAAGTATTTTCTTCAGCCAACCTGGTGCGTAGAAGTTTAGGTAAAGGGCTGAAAAGACTGAGATTGGAACCGCAATTACAACCGCAACAAATGAACAGAGAATGTGTTCCAACCAACATCGCAGAAAGGCCAAAGTTGCTTTCAACCACGTTGCGCAGACTCATCTTGTGTAATCGACCATTCGGCGTTAGTTATAAACCCTAAGCCTTCTTGCTTTCAAGACTTCAAAACCGCGATAGGCCAAGAAGAGTGCGATCAAACCCAAAATTACATAGCGAAGTTAAGCCTCCACCTGCGGTAACAACGCCGCGGAAATACTTTATCGGAGCGACGCGGTTCGGTAGAGATTTCCCGGGGACTTGGGATCAAAGTTGTTGTCGACATGTTAAGCAAACTTGCCCTGTGACTAAGAATATTACGCGGCGGGCAACAGAAACTGCATGGTCTGCATAGCGCTCGTAGTAACGGCCTAGCAAAGTTAAATCAATCGCTGTTTCTACACCGTGAGGCCAAGAAGGCTCAACTAATGTGGAGATTAACTTGCGGTGCAGGTTGTCCATTTCATCATCATCTTTTTCAACTTGAGCTGCAAGAGTCACATCGCGAGTTGAAATTACAACGCCGGTTTTAGTTGCAATCTTCTCTGCAGTTTCACCGATCGCTTCAATCAGGGCAAGAAGTTCTGCTGGTACTGCACTTGCAGGGTGGCGAAGTCGAACCAACTTTGCAACGTGATGGGCAAGATCTCCCATGCGCTCTAGATCAGCAGACATGCGAAGTGCAGTTACCAGTGCGCGCAAGTCCGATGCAACCGGTTGTTGTCTTGCAATAATGTCAATGATTCGCGCATCCAAGTCGTGTTGGACGGTGTCAATTTTTTCATCAGATGTAATTACTTCTTCGGCTAACTTCAAGTCTTTCGTCATAACAGACTTTGTCGCCCTGGCCATCGAATCAGAAACCATCACGCTTAAATCAAAGAGGGTTTGTGAGACGCTATCTAGTTCATCTTGGAATACGGATCTGATTAGAGGCATGACGCGCACGCTAGGCGCACTCGGCTGAATGGAGTCAATCCATTGAGGTGAACGGACAGTGAACTAGTGCGACATGGGGCTAGGCTTTACACATGTGGCGCCGCGAGAAGAGTATAAATACGCAAGAAAGGCGTGATCTACCTATGCTCCTGCTCAATACGCTCAACCAGTTAGATGGCGCGAGCCTGATTATCGCTCCCGGTGAGATTGCGATTTTTGCCAATCCTGAGGCCGAAAAGCTGGGAATTTTGCGTGATGGCCGTATCCAAAGCGAAGAACTTCTGGCATCAATTCGTGTGGTTCGCCGAACAAATGTGAAACAAACCGGAAACGTTGAAATAGCACGTGGACCAATCGGTGAAGGTAAACGTGAAATCACGGTAAATGTGATTCCACTTTCTGAAGGTGAACTTGTTCTGGTTATGTTGCGAGATGAAAGTGAAGCGCAACGCGTTCACGAAGTGCGCCGAGATTTCGTTGCAAATATTTCACATGAGCTAAAGACTCCGATTGGTGCGCTTTCGTTGTTGAGCGAAGCCGTATTGGAAGCAAAAGATGATTCGGAGGCGGTAACTAAATTTGGATCTCGCATGCAAATTGAAGCAAAACGATTAACTGATTTAGTGCAAGAGATTATCCAATTATCTCGCGTCCAAGATTCAGATCCGTTGCATGAAGCAAAGGTCTTGCTTGCTTCAGACTTGATTAAGGAAGCACTAGATCAATGCCGTACTACGGCGGATTCGCGAAAGATAAATTTGTTCTTCCAAGAGTCAGAAGGCGCTTACGTGCAAGGCGATCATGATCAACTGACAATGGCTATCCATAATCTGATTGAAAACGCTATTAACTACTCACCTCAAGGAACCAAAGTTTCGGTCAGCACATCTACCGAAAATGGCATCCTGTCGATAGGTGTTTCTGATCAAGGAATTGGCATTCCAGAGGCTGAAGTCGAAAGAATATTCGAACGTTTCTACCGCGTAGACCCTGCGCGTTCGCGTGAAACGGGCGGAACCGGACTTGGTCTTTCAATCGTAAAACATATTGTTACAAAGCACGGTGGCGAAATTTCCGTCTGGAGCTCTGAAAATGTGGGTAGCACGTTCACTATTCGCCTTCCAATCCATGAATCAATAGAGGATCACAAATGACCAAAGTACTAATCGTCGAAGATGAAATTTCATTCTCGGATGCACTCGCTTATCTGCTTAAGAAAGAGAGCTACGAGGTTCAAGTGGCGGTAAATGGAAAAGAAGCGATTGATTCATTTAATTCATTCTCACCAGATTTGATTCTCTTAGATTTAATGATTCCTGAAGTTTCAGGTACCGAAGTTTGTCGCGTTATTCGCAGCACTTCTCAAGTTCCAATCATTATGTTGACTGCCAAAGATTCTGAAATTGACAAGGTGGTTGGACTAGAACTTGGCGCAGATGATTACGTAACCAAGCCTTACTCATCCCGCGAATTGCTAGCGCGTATCAAAGCGGTAATGCGTCGCAACTCTGGTGATCAATCTAATTACGATGAAAATCAAGAGCTAACAGCCGGGCCTATTCGAATGGATTTAGATAAGCACCATGTCACCGTCAACTCAATTGCCGTGACTTTCCCACTAAAAGAATTTGAATTACTCGAGTATTTAATGCGCAACAGTGGTCGTGTGTTAACTCGCACCCAATTAATTGACCGCGTATGGGGAAATGATTATTTTGGTGATACCAAGACTCTCGATGTTCACATCAAGCGCCTTCGTGCAAAAGTTGAAGCGGATCCCGCAAACCCGGCAATAATCCACACTATTCGTGGCCTTGGCTACAAGTTAGAGATTTAACGCCCCAATAGGTTGTCGGTCATTGCATTTCCAAATTTATTCATCGGGTCAATCTCTTTTACTAACCGTACAAAGTCGCTCATCTTTGGCATAACCGAACGAATGTATTCTGGCGATGCTGAATAAACTTTGCCCATGTGCGGGCGATAGTTAAACGGCGCCAAAACCGCTTCCACAACCTTTACAAACTCATACACGGCATCGACTTTCTTCCAGGTGAAGTGAATACCAATGCAATCTCGCTGATAATGCGGACTCATCCAAAGCTCATCTGCAGCGATCGCACGTATTTCAGTCACCCATAAAATCTCATTAATTTGAGGTGCAATTTTCTCGAGTGCTGCAAGCGCGGCTGGTGCATCTTTGCGGTCAACAAAGAACTCACTTTGAATCTCATCGCCCGCACTAGGCGTGAATTCCATTTTAAAGTGCGGCAATCGCAAGTGCCAAGGGCCGCTAACAGCCATCTGTTCTGTGCATGGTTCTGGGTTAAGTCCTGGCAAAGGATGGCGATTAGATGTTGCGGGATACGCCTCGAATAAAGTTTCGGGTGCGACAGAACCACTGCGAAACTTTGCCCAAACTTCTCCCCCGCCTGCTGCAGCCCACGTCGTGAAATAACTTACGCTGTATGCAAGTGACATGATTTCATCAAGATTTGCAGCATACGTTTCGCGTGACATTGCCCGATAAACAGTTTGTTCAATGTTAAAAGTTGGTTCGATTGCTAAATCTACGCTTATGACTATTCCTGCAACACCTAGCCCAACAACATATCCAGCAAATTCAGAGCTATCAGAATTTATTTTCTTGAAACTTCCATCGGGCAGGATAACTTCTAGTCCACGAACTGCTGTGGCAAGATTTCCATTTCCAACACCAGAACCATGTGTTGCTGTGGCTATTGCGCCCGCCACAGAAATATGTGGAAGTGATGCCATGTTGTGTAGACCCCAGCCTCGTTTTTCCAGTGCCACAGCCAATTCACCATATTTGATTCCTGCGGAAACGGTAACTATCTGTTTCTCTTTATCGATTACCAGTTCGTGCGGCAATTTTTCAAAGGTAACTGAAATTGCATCAGTATCTGCAATTGCATTAAAACAATGAGCGCTGCCCCTTGCTCGCACCTTTGGGTTGGTTGCGATAATTTCTGCTAATTCTGCAGTGGTAGCTGGAGCAAATGTATTGGAATCGCTGAAGGTGACAGTGCCGGACCAATTCTTCATTAGGAGATCATTCCAGTAGATAGGGCGATTAGGAGCAGTGAACCCAACCCAATTCGATAGGCAATAAATGGCGCAAAGCTCTTAGTTGTTACATATTTTAGGATCCAGGCAATGACGGCATATCCGATTACAAATGCGATAGCGGTGGCGACCACGGTTTCGGGTAGCGAAAAGACTTGATTGGCGGAAGTATCTGCGATCGCACCTTTTAGTTCATACAAGCCGCTGCCGAATACTGCTGGCAGTGCCAAAAGGAATGAATAACGAAGCGCGGCTTCACGGCTGTACCCAAGAAAGCGTCCCATCGCAATAGTTGCGCCAGAGCGCGAAACACCTGGCACAAGGGCAAGTGATTGCGCCAAACCATAAAGAATTCCGTGGGCTGGAGTTAGCTCATGCAGTTGACGTTCCACTTTTCCGTATTTGTCTGCAATTCCTAGAACAACACCGAAGACGATTAAGACGATAGCGATCAACCAGAGTGAGCGGAAATTATCACGAATCAAATCTTGGCCAAGGTAACCCAATACAACGATCGGCAACGATCCAATAATAATTAGCCAACCCATACGAGCATCGCGCACTTCATCGCCTCACCAACGTCCGACGTGAAATCTGATTCATCCAAGCCAATGCGATGCGCAAAATATCTTTTCTAAAATAAATTAAAACAGCTAGTTCCGTACCGATTTGAGTAATCGCTGTGAAGCTTGCACCTGGATCCGCATTCGTTCCAAATAATTCTCCAGCGATACGAATATGAGCGCTAGATGAGATTGGAAGAAATTCCGTTAAACCTTGCAAGGCGCCTAAGAAGATCGCTTCCAGCATTTAATCCTCTTTCTCGGCCGTTCATCCTGCAATGGTGAAAAGAATAGCGAATAGAATAGTGCTGTGCTCGCTCGCAGCGTTCTAGCCGATCTAAAGTCACATGGCCAGTACCAACAAGGCGATTGAGATGCAGCGATTCTTTAAAACGGGTGTTGGTGAGTACGGCTCTGGAGACATATTCCTTGGCGTTACCGTCCCTCAAACTCGAGTGATTGCTAGAACATACGCAGAATTAGCTTTTCCTGAGATTGAAAAGCTAACAAAGTCTGATTTTCACGAGGCCAGACTTTGCGGTCTGATTATTCTCTGCAATCAATTCAAGAGACTTAAAAATCCTGCAGATCAAAAGAAGTTATTCGATTTCTATATGCAGCAGGTTTATAAGGGTCGTGTAAATAACTGGGACTTAGTCGATGTAACTGCGCCAACACTTGGCGAGTACCTCGTCGACTCCAAGAACCCATTGGCACTGCTGAGAAAATTAACCAAGAGCAAATCTTTATGGGAACGCAGAGTTTCAATGATTCTCACATTCGCCTTCATCCGAGCCGGTGAACTTGAACCAACTTATGAGATCGCCGAGCGATTGTTAAAAGATGACCAAGATTTGATACATAAAGCTGTGGGCTGGATGCTTCGCGAGATGGGCAAGCGAGACCCTGGTTTGCTGCGAGCATTTCTACAAGAGCATTGCCATGAAATGCCACGAACTACTCTGCGGTATTCGATTGAGAAATTACCTGAACGCGAACGCAAGAAGTGGTTGCTCGAGAGTAAGTAGGCAACAAGCCAATAGACTCAATTCATTATGAGCCTGGGTCTAATTCTTCTCTTGGTGCTAATCGGCTTTTTAATTGGCTTATCAAAGACCGCTATCGGCGGAATCGGCATGGTAAATGCTGCGCTACTTGCAACAATAATGCCCGCTAAGGAATCAACCGGAGTCTTGTTAGTCCTTTTGATTACTGGGGACCTTTTCGCAATTGGTGTGTACAAAAAGCATGTTGAGTGGAAAATGCTTCAAAAATTGATTTGGCCAGTGATCGCGGGAGTAATTGTTGGTGCCTATTTCTTATCGCACTCTTCAGATGAGTCACTTAAGAAGACAATTGGTTGGATAGTTCTTCTATTGGTTGTTTTCTATCCAATAAGCCAGCGACTGCAAAAACAAGAATTAGATATAAGTCTGCGCTATCCGAAACCACTCCGCATCGTATTTGGATCAATGGCCGGCTTCATGAGCATGGTGGCTAATTCGGGTGGACCGCCTATGAGTATCTACTTACTTATGCGTCGTAATTCAGTGATGAACTTTCTAGGAAATACGGCCTGGTTTTTCTTTGTGATCAATGTCTTCAAGTTGCCATTTACTTTAGGACTTGGTCTTCTTGATTTCCAATCATTTCACTACATCTTTCCGGCGTTACCCGCAGTACCTGTCGGTGCAATTTTGGGCAGAAAATTGGTGAATAGAATTGATCTGGAACTATTTCAGAAGATCACTCTTGTCACGGCCGCTGCCGCAGGTCTGAATTTAATAATTTCCTAAACACCTACAACTCATTTTGGGATGCGCGAAATTTGTTAGGGTTTACTAAACCCTCTCTTCCAATTAGAGTTACCTCTGATCAGTAACGCTCAACGGAGGAAAAATGTCACAGTCGCCTTTCTTATTTATGAAAGAGAATTCCCCGACTGTTCTGTGGAATGACTCGGCAGATCCGAAAGAGTTAAAAGATGCCCTCACTTGGGGCATCGTTGGCGCTACATGTAATCCGGTTATCGCACTTAGCGCGATCAAGGCCGACAAAGATCTTTGGGTTGGCCGCATTAAGGAATACGCCAAGGCAAACCCAGCGGCTACCGATGATGCGATCGGCTGGGCGATGGTGAAAGAGCTTTCACTTAACGCAGCGAAGATTCTGGAACCAGAATTTGAAAAGCAGAATGGTCGCAACGGACGACTTTCTATCCAGACTGACCCAAGAAATTTCCGAGATGCCAAGGCACTTACTGAGCAAGCGATTGAATTCTCTATACTTGCTAAGAATATAATTGTAAAAATTCCCGTAACGTCAGAGGCGATCAGCGCCTTTGAAGAAGCAACTTATGCAGGAGTAAGCCTTAACGCCACGGTTTCATTTTCAGTCGCACAAACAATTGCAGTTGCCGAAGCAATCGAACGCGGATTAAAACGTCGCGAAGCTGAAGGTTTAGATATTTCACAGATGGGTCCGGTCTGCACAATCATGGTCGGGCGCGTTGATGACTGGGTAAAAGTTTCAGCAGAAAAATCTGGGGTAATGCTCGATCCCGGAATCATGGAATGGGCCGGCGTTGCCGTCTTTAAGAACGCGCATAAAATTTATAAAGAGCGCGGATATCGCACCCGCTTGTTATCTGCAGCCTTCCGCAATCACATGCACTGGAGCCAGATTATTGGCGGAGATTGCGTAATCTCTCCCCCTTATGGATGGCAGGTAAAGATAAATAAGGCGGGAATCAGTGCCAAATCCAAATAGCATCGATGAACCCGTTGATCCACGCATCTTGCAACCAATGATTGATAACTTGCCTGAATTCCGCAAGATGTATGACGCAGACGGTTTAAAGGTTGATGAATTTACAAACTTCGGAGCCACACTTCGCACGCTGCGTGGATTCCTGCAATCAGTCAATGATCTTGAAGCATTTGTGCGCGACGTAACCGTTCCTAATCCAGATAAGTAAATCTAAACAAATTAGTGAAGCGGGCGAAGTTCAACTTTTCTGTTGCATGCCTTCGAGGCTTTAAAAGCTAACTCGTGGGCGGTGGATGCATCGGTGGCTTCAATTAACCACAAACCGCTGTAATGCTCTTTAGCATCGAAAAGCGGTTTTCCTGTTTCAAGGTTTGCCCCATTGCGATTATCAATAACAGTCGCGGTCTCTGGCGCCTGCAAACCCCAAGCAAAAATCCACTGGCCATTAGCGCGAAGTTCGTCGTTGAATTTATTGATCTCAACCATCTCATCAGGAGTTCCTGAATTTGAAAGGTCATCAATTACAGTGATTAAGAATTTCATGTGACGATCTTAAAGCAAAAGGGACTCGGTGATTAACCAAGTCCCGATTACTACCAAACATCCGTTAGTAGGATTATTGCATAGATTCCTAGTTACTCGGAGTAACTAAATGGAAAGAAGAGTTGTCCCATAAACAGGATTAGGCAACTATTTTGAATTTTCGACCAGCACTTGATGATGTATATATATCTGAGCCCACAGTTACTAGCATCAGCTGATCACTAGCACTAAGAATCCCAGGAACGTCCTTAAATTTACTGAGCTCAGTCCAAGTTCTACCCTTATTTGTGGATTTATAAAGCGAATTACCACTCAAAGCGTAGAGACCTGAATTACGCCATTCAATCTGGGTGAACTTAAGAGCGCTCTTAATTTTAGAGCTTGTCTTGAAAGCATTTTCAGTAAACACTAACTCGGAATTCTTCAGCGCAATAGCCATTCCGGACATCTCGGGTGAGACTGCAATATCTTCGAACGTATTTGCTCCTAAAGAACGCCATGTCTTCCCGGAATCTGCCGAGTACATTAAATTTCCACTCTGTGAATCCGCTCCGTATAGATCACTTCCGGCACCTTCCAGGAAGTGGAAATCGACTTTCCCAACCAAGGAGATGGCTTTCCAACGTCAATCCGCCATCAATAGATTTCATCGACTCCGATTGGGTTTGGCGATCTTGGAACCTACTGAGCAGGATGTCCGCTTGCAAAGAGCGCCTTACCTAAGGCTGTAAACCCCATAACATCTAGTTTCTCTTTCCCAACAAGCTTCATGTCATTCTTCTTAACTAACTCATAAAGACCCTCGTGAGTTAAAACGAGCATTTTATTCTCTACAACTTTTACCTGATGAATATGTGATACTGAATCAAGAGTTTCTGCACTTGCGCTGCTACTAAGCTGCCATCAGCGCAACAATTACGAAGGCAGAGAAACCGACCCTTAAACTCTTAACCTCTGCTTTTTTCATCTCTTCCTCAATCTCGATTGTTCGTAATACTTCTAGACTCGGCCCGCATATGGCATCATTCCGGAGACGCTGTAAATATTGGAATACCTAAGACCTGTTGCAGTTGATCTTGCTTCCCACATCATTCCACCACCCGCATAAATACTTATGTGGTGGATGGTGCTCTGAGTTCCCTTATATGAATAGAAAATTAAATCTCCTGGCTCCATTTCAGCAAGTGGAATCTGCTTGGTGTAGGTATAAAACAAGCCCTGAGTTAAGGCGATCCCAAATCGGCCAACCAAGCCCGGCGTATTTATATGCGGCGTACACAAGTCCCGAACAATCGAATGAGTTAGGTCCTTCGCTACCCCAAATATATGGTTTGTTAGCCAGCACTTGACGCTTTGCAAATTCAACAGCCTTAAGCCGCTGCTCTTCAGTTGTGCGTGACTTCGTCGCACCCGTAGGCCCACCAGTTTTCCAAATTTTGGATTGATTCTTAACCTTACTTGCCTCGTTAGCGCGAGTCTCTTCCAAGATTGCGAGCTGACGTTTCTGCTCAAGGGTGATTCGTACTTTCTTGGCGGATGCGAGATCCCGTTGTAATTTATCTTGAACTGCTTGAAGTCTATTAACTTCTTTCTGCTGTTCAATTTGGGCGTCGTCAGCCTCTTTTTTTGCTGATGCCACGCGCTCAGTTACTAGCACTTGCTTTTGTTTTGCTTCTTCGGCAATTACTTTGGCTCGCTGTGCAACGTCTTCAGCGGCTTTAAATCTCTTGAGAGATGTCTTATTCCCGGTGCCTAAATTTTCTAGAGTTGATAAATTATCAATAACTTCTTGAGGGCCACTTGAACTCAAGATAGATTCTAAGTCGGCAACCCCACCTCCATTTATATATGCATGAGCTGCTAATTTTCCTATTTCGCGATGAGTTGCAGAAACTTCAGCCACTGCCGCTAAGTAGGATTCATTGGCAGAATTTAACTCTCGTGTAGCAACTAATAAATCTGCTTTTGCCGCCGTATATTTCTTCTGAGCCTGATCGGCAATGGTGCTCAATAACTTCAGATTTCCTTTTGCGCGCGCTAGTTTCTTTAAGGCTTCATCTGCGATTTTTTTCTTCGCTAATTCTGCTTTTTTCGCAGCCTCAATCTGTGCAAGGGTGGGTTTATGATTTGTGGCGCTACTCGAGAGGCACTTGGCCTGATATCAGCTAAGAGCGGCAATCATCAAGTGACAGTAAGAGACTCTTATTTTAAGCAACTTCATAACCTTGTGGCTCCCACAAATGGCTTTCTTCCAAATTTCTTCGTCATAGCTACTACTTCAACTTTTTTACCTGGCCGCGGAGCTTGAACCATCTTTCCGCCACCCATATAAATTGAGACATGGCTAATCGGCTTACCAAAGAAGACTAAATCTCCTGGCTTGAGATTTGCGTAAGAAACCGACTTTCCATATCTAATTTGTGCCCGTGATGAATGAGGTAGCGATACGCCAGCGGTTTGGAATGCTCGCATAGTTAATCCAGAACAATCCCACCTTGTTGGGCCGGCTGCTGCCCAAACATAAACATCGCCGATTTGTTTTAGTGCAAACTTTAGAGCGATGGACCCGCGCGAGTTGTCGCCTTTGTAAGAGGCGGCATAACTTTTTGAGTCATTCAAAATCTTATTTTCTCGATCGGCTTCTTCTCGAAGAAGCCGTTCTCTATCTGCCTTCGCTAGCGATTTAAGAAGTTTTTCTGCCTTGAGTAAAGCAGTCTTCGCTTGCGCCACTTGGAGATTAAGGCGCTTTTCCTCGGCAATTAAAAGCGATGTTCGATCGGAAAGAACTAACTGTGTGGCTTGCACTCTCTGTTTTGTTGCTGCAAATTCTCGTACTTGCTTCGAATATCCCTTACTAAAACTCTCGAGCACCGAGGCATCGGAAAGGTACTGCGTTGGATCAGATGAAAATAGCAATTCAAATGTGCGGCCAAAACCACTGCCTTGGTAGGCGGAAATGGCAATTTTTGATAAAACCTTACTTGCTATCTCTAAATCTGCTTGGATGACTGCTTCACGCTTTTGAAGAGTATCTGTCTCCCGCTGAAGTGATTTGATACGTATTTTTGCCTCATTCGCTGCCTCATATTTTTCGGCAGCAAGCGTTCGAAGACGATCAATATCTCGTTGTACAGAAGATACCGATGGAGCAGCCTGTGCTTGAACAGACTGCGCCATGAAAGCGGCAACAAGTAGTAAGGAGATCGCTCTCTTCATTTTCGCGGTCCTTCGACCTTATTTACTCTTAGCCAATAGCTTCTTCATCAGAGTAATTTCAGATGATTGCCCTTTTTGGATATCAGTTGCAATCTTTTTGGCTTCGCTATTTTTTGTGCGATCAAGCATCGAAACCATCTCTAGGGCGCCTTCATGATGTGCAATCATCGATTGAAGAAAAGCAGTGTCGAATTTGCTCCCTTTGAGCTTTTTCAAGGCAGTAACCGCGCCATCAGGGAGCATGCCACTCATACCCATATCGTGGTCCATCGTCATAGATGACTTAGTTGCGGTCAGCCAATACTTCAACTGGGCCATCTCTTTTCCTTGTGCAGAAATAATTGCCTTGGCCAACTTCTTCACTTCTGGGCTAGAACTATTTTTAAGTGCCATGTTGGACATATCTATGGCCTGTTGATGATGAGGAATCATGCCCTGGGCAAACATGGTCTCATTCATACCTAGATTTTTCAGAGTTTTGGCATGTGAACTAGCGGTTGCAGGGGCTATAGCAATTCCATTTGAAAATACAGTCAAGAAAACGGCAAAGAGCAGAGCTAGTTGTTTGTTGCTTTTGGGCACCATGCGCATACCGAAACTTTACCAGTTGCGACTTTTTATGCGGCGTTTGAGAAAGGCTCGAGCCTGAATTGTGATTGAAAATACAGAATTACGCACAGCCAGAAATTGGAAAAGGGCCCAATCTCTCGAGGCCCTCCCATGCAAATCTGCTGCAACTCTTTTGACCATTACCAATAGATCGAACTAAAACAGTTAAGACTGTGGTGGAGACGACAGGGCTCAAACCTGTGGATGAAAATTGATTACAGAAAGCAAAAGGGACTTGGCTATTAAAACAAGTCCCGATTTACTACCAAGTCAATCGTTGGTCGAAATTATTGCATAAACTTCTGCAGTTACTCGCAGTAACTTTTGATTATGTAAAGAAGAGTCACCCTATAAGCCGGACACATTCCATTTACGCTCAAAAATTAAACTTTGCCCTCACTTTTGCCCTCAAATAACTACAAACCAAAACTAATTCCTATTTTTTCTTGTATCCAGTTGGACATTTTGGATTTGTTCCAGATACCATCTTGGTTACTTTCCCTTTAGTACAGGTGATTATTATTTTTTTAGCAACTGCTGGAGCAGGTTTGGCTGTGATCACCGTTTTAACTTCAGGTGTAGCGGTATTAGTTGCTGGAGACGCCACTTCCACTTTTGGTGGTTCAGGTTGTATTAATTTAACCTTCAATGTTGGGGCAGAAAAAGTAAATCCATCTGCGCTTAAATAAACCCAATTTCCATTCCGGTAGAGGGCAACTGTCGATACTCGCGCTTCCCCTGTACTCACACTAGTAATTGAGATTTCCGCCTTTGCGGGTACCTCTTTTACTCCGTAAAGACATTGGACCAGATCTGCCCGCATAGAAAGACCATAAGATCCAATGTTCTCAGTACTTCCATCCGGTGCAAAATGTGGGGCGGCAACTCGGTAATCAAGAGTTTGGCTCTCTTTATCAAATGTGGGAGCACCTGGTGAGTAAGCAGATGCATTTGAAGCTACTACTCCTTGCAGGCCTTTCCCCAATCCTTCGCAACTATTTAAAGTTTCAACCGCTGTGCTGGAAATTGTCCAACCTTGAACCTTTAACAATGATTTCTCACCCAAATATTGCTGCCATTTTAAATAACTCTCAATTGCGCCAACACTGCCAGAATACATTCCGGCTCCCCCATCAAGCTTTGAAACGCCTATTACGTTAGGTGTCCCATCGTCATTTAAGAAAAGCGCCTCTGGGACCTTTGCCCAGTCAACCCAGGCACCAGCAATAATATTTTCAGATGGGCCTGCATCTATTGCTACTCGATCATAAAAATTATCAATAGGTTGCGTGATTACATTGGGCTTAACTAAACGCCCGTTTAGCCAACCTGTCACCGTATTTGGCAACTTCAACTTAACATTTATGCGAGCGCCTTTTGGAAAATCCTCTCGATGATAACAAATATTATCGTCATGCGCTAAACAACTGGGCTGGATGCTGACTTGGCGCACTACTGGATCTTCTGTATTTCTATATTTAAAATTTTCCAACCTTGGAGCGATTACAGGTGCCACCTCGGATGAAATAGGTATTACTTCAAAATTAAAAGTTGGCTTTTGAAAATCCCATGAGTTAACACTTTTTTTTGCAAGGGTGGTAACTGTTCCTCTGAGTAAATATTTCTTAGTAGCGGCTCCCGGTACATCAACTTCCCAGATCCAGGATGATAATCCAGCAGGATAAATTATTTTAGTAGTTGTTGCTTCTCCTGGAAAAGTTTTTGCACTTACTGGAATTTCTTGAAAAGGTTTTGCTAATACTTCACTCTTGTTTTCAAGAACCAGTGAAAATGCCTCAACACAAGCGCTTTCCGGATTTTTAGCACAATTACCTAAAACGGAATCAACGCGTAGCGAATTTCCAAAAGTAGTTCCTGGTGCACATTTGGGGTCATTGATACTGGAACAAAGATATGAAACTCCAGAATTAGATTCTCCTACTTTCGCTTTAAGGACTCGTATTGAAGAAAGTGACGCCATCGGAGACTCAGAGCTAAAAAAAACTACTAATTTGCTCGGGTCTTTTCGTGTAGCACCAAGGGTACCTGTGGGAATGGTGGGCAAGTTTTGTTGAACCCAACTTAATACTGAATCAGGTTTTGATTTACTCTGCCAATTTTCAAGTCGATAATAATTATTACCTTGCATCGCATCAATACTGTCTGATCCGGCGGCAAATTGGTTTTCTGCACCTTGCGATATTTGCGCGATGCTTGGAAGTAAAAAGATATTTCCCAATATAAGAAGTAAGGCAATTACTCTTCGATCTTTCATAATTCTCCTAGACCACAAGGATAGTATCTCTACCCCTCTTGGCAATAGGTTCTCCATGAATTAACTGCACGGACTTCAAAAATAAAGAAGAGTCGCCCTATAAGCCGGAAAGGTGCTTGATCTTCACGGCTGATAACAGGTCTACAATCAAAAAATGACAACACAGATTTCCAAAGCGAGAGATTCCGCTCCAGATGTTCTCCGAGGTTTTGCTCTTCTCGGAATAATCATGGTCAACCTTGCTTTCTTTTCTAATGATCCCAGTGAGGGCATCGGCAAAGAATCAATGTCTGGAATAGGAAATTCGATAGCAGGATTCTTAGTTTTCACGCTTTTCGAAGGCAAGTTCTTCCTTATATTTTCCTTTCTCTTTGGATATAGCTCTCATTACATAATCGGCCTTAATGGCAAGAACACGCCTCGTTGGATTAGACGTGCAGTTGTACTGATTATTTTTGGCGCACTCCACTTCTCACTACTCTGGCATGGAGACATACTATTTTTGTATGGATCCTTGGGGCTTATCCTCACCCTATTTTTCAAACGAAGTGACAAGTGCATCAAGATTTGGGCAGCCTCCATTTACGCTACTTTTTCATTCTTCCTGATTCTCTTGGCTCTTCTTGGGCAGATATACCAAGAGCCAATAAAGAGCAATCCCATTGCAGATGCCTTCACTCAAGTTATGCGATCAGGCGGTTATCTAGATTCCATACCCGCACGAATAGATATTTGGACCCAGACAATCGCACTCGAATTACTGATTCAAGGCGCTCCAGTATTTGTTGCTTTTCTACTTGGCTTACTGGTCGCAAGGAAGTCAGCACTCTCATCTGGAAGTAAAACCCTCAGACTAGATGTGATGACTAATTATGGACTCGGTCTGGGATTACCTATCCAGGTTCTTGCTGGAATCATCTTTACGGTCAATGAGAACTCAATCAATCGATCTGAGTCTCTCAACTTTTGGATGTTAGTAGCTTCCTTGATCTTTGCCCCACTTTTGAGCATGGGATACATCGGGCTAATTCTTAAACAACTAGAAAAGTCGAACCATTGGTTGATGCAGTTGAGTTTCCCCGGTCGAATGTCTCTAACGAATTACATTTCGCAATCCCTAGTTTTGTCTCTCATTTATGGACCTTGGGGCCTTGGCCTATTCCAGAAAATTGAATTCTTTAATTCATTCCTAATCGCAATTCTGGTTTGGTTTTCTCTTTTATTGATTTCCAAGTTCTGGCTCACCAAGTTTTCAAAAGGCCCAGCAGAATGGTTGCTAGGTCGCCTTACGCAGAAAAGTAGAAGAGTCGCCCTATAAGCCGGAAAAGTTTAAATTAGCTCACAATTTGGGGAGCACTAGCTTCTGCAATACCCGACTTTGCTTGTTTCTCTAGCCCTGCTGTAACCGCAAAAGTATCTTCATAAACATCGAAGTCATATGCCTTGCCCCAGCGCAGTTTGATTACATGGATTCCAGGATTTACGTAAGGTTCTCCATTTTCAAGATTGCAGGTTGCTACCCATCGGGCAATAACTGTTGTGTTCCATGGCCCTCCTTGAACTAAAACACTTGTAACCTCAAACTTAAGATTTGGCAGCACAGTCCCTACTCGTTTGAACCATCGACCTCATAGCTTCTTTGTCATGTCGGATGCCACCCAGTGAGTTAGGACCTGCAAAACGATGGGTGAGGTTGGTAGAGGACACACCCTTTAACACTTCTTCATAATTGTGATTTTGGACGGCAAGAAATGTTTTACGTACCAATTTCTCAACGATTGAACTGTAAATAAGCATGTGCTTTTGTCCCCTTCAAGGAGTTATCATCGACAATACTAACCACCAAGAAGTTGTTTGTAGTAAAAATCTGCCCATAAAACTGCCCATATTTGCCCATGACTTCCCCATAAAAACATTCTAAATCTGCGACAGGTTATGTAACAACTTGTACAAACATTTTTGGCCAAAGTAAGCGCAAATTGAGTTTACAAACTATA